>NZ_NEGF01000021.1:0-24463 GCF_002135195.1 Acinetobacter terrae | reverse complement strand
AAGTCGTGAAAACACAATTGCTCAGCCTTTTTGTGGTGATTGTTTTTGTTGGTATTTTAATCATTGGATATAGTCTAAATTTAGTTGGTCAGTTCTTTATATAAAGCAGTCTCAGGAGATTAGAAATGCAGATTAAAGTTATGGGTACAGGTTGTCGTAAATGTAAGGCTTTATTGGCTGCGACAGAAGAAGCGGTGAAAAGCAGTGGTGTACAAGCTGAAATTGAGTATGTCACCGACATGATCAAGATTGCTGAAACAGGTTTGATGAGTACGCCTGGTCTAATCATTGATGACAAAATTGTCTCAAGCGGTAAAGTATTAGAAGCTCAAGCAGTAGCTGAGTTAATTGAAAAAAACAAGTAAATTGAGTTATTGAAATTTAAGTTTAAAAACCAGTTGCTCCGGCAACTGGTTTTTTATTTAAATGAATAAGAGCAGACTTATTGCTTAACAATGAGTACCGGCAATAGTGAGAATTTTAATACTTCTTCAGCTACACTGCCTAGAGTCAGTTTCTGGATACCCTTACGTCCATGAGATCCTATAATAATGAGGCTAACATCCAGTTCTTCTGCGACTTTGACAATATTTTTTGCAGAAACTTCAGCTTTAATGATTTTTGTTTCAAATTCACTCACGCTTTGATTAGCACATATTTTCTCTGCTTCTGTTAAAGCATGCTTTGCATTGAGACAAGCTTCATCAAAATATTATTTCATGGTCTGAGCATCAGCCCCGAAATAATAAAAGTCAGCGTTTACAAAAGGATTCTCTTCCACAATGCTAATAATCGTAAGCTTGCTATCAAGAGAGTTGGCCAAAATTGTGGCTTGTTTTAAAGCGGCGAAGGCAATCTCAGAGCCATCGATAGGAACCAAAATATTCTTATTAGCCATTGAACAATCCTTAATACCGATAATTTTTAAAACTATTTTTATTCATAGCACAGCATGGAAAGGCGGGCAATTTTAATCTGACTTTTTCCTGCTTGGATTGTAAGTATCCGGCAAAGCACCTCCTTACCAATCTCTCTAATTAGCCTTATGTTAGTCCCCACTTAAAAATAAGTGGGGACTTAATTTATGACCACAAATATCCATGCATCAACCGTATCTGCTTCCAAAAAGCGAAGAACATACAGTGCTGAATTTAAAAATAGTATTGTTCAAGCCTGTAAAGAACCCAATACTTCAATCGCCTCAGTCGCTTTGCAGTATGGCCTGAATGCAAATCTCGTATGTAAATGGATTCGCCTTCTTGATGGCAGACAAACTCTGCACAACCCGGCACTACCCAAGCCCGCATTTATTGCCTTGCCTTACCCTGCAACATTCAATACATCTACTGCAGGAATGTTGCACGTTCACATTACTTTGCCTGATTCGAGCAGAGAGATCGGGCTGAAATGGCAGGCATCAGAAATGTCTGCCTTGGCAGAACTACTCAAGGCACTGGCAACATGATCCGTATCGATGAAATCTGGCTCTCTACCCAGCCGATGGGGCACTGTTGCAAATAGGGATCTGAGTCGATGATGTTCCCTTTAAAAAGTGCTTAGAGACCGAAAACTCTATTCACCAGATACACTTCACCCTGAGGCTGACCATAATAAAATGATGAAGCTTGTCCTTTACGTAGTGCACGCATGACTTCAATACCTTTAATTGTGGCATAAGCCGTTTTCATAGATTTGAATCCTAAGGTGGCCCTGATAATCCGCTTTAGCTTGCCATGATCACATTCGATCACGTTATTTTTGTACTTAACCTGCCTGTGCTCAAGGTCTGGTGGACATTTTCCTTCCCGTTTTAACCGTGATAAAGCACCTCCATATGTGGATGCTTTATCCGTATTGATCACTTGTGGAATTTGCCACTTCTTCACATTATTTAAAATTTTTCCAAGAAAACAATATGCTGATTTGGTATTACGTCTAGAAGAAAGGTAAAAATCAATGGTAAAGCCACGTTGATCGACTGCACGATACAGATAAGACCATCTTCCATTCACTTTTACATAAGTTTCATCAATATGCCATGTGCCGAGATGTGTAGGATTACGCCAATACCAGCGTAAGCGTTTTTCTATTTCAGGAGCATAACGTTGAACCCAACGGTAAATAGTAGTGTGATTAACATTCACACCACGTTCGGAAAGCATTTCCTGAAGTTCACGATAGCTGATGCCATATTTACAATACCAGCGTACAGCCCAAAGAATGATTTCGCCCTGAAAATGCCGACCATGGAAGGGATTCATACACTGAACCTTTAGCTAAAAAACTATTTAGCTTATCATCAATGGCTATTTGCAACAGTGCCGGTGATAGTACATTCCATGGATCGTTTTGCGCGAAGCTTAAAAGATTTGGTGACTGAAGTGGATAAACTGGTCAAACGAGGGATTGCCATCCAGTTTGTAAAAGAAAATATTACTTTTACGGCCCAATCCACCCCGATGGATAATTTGATGCTGCAACTGATGGGTGCTTTTGCACAGTTTGAACGTGAGATCATTTTAGAGCGGCAAAAGGAAGGAATTAAACTTGCCTCTTCTCAAGGGAAGTACAAAGGCCGGGTACATAAATTGAAACCTGATCAGGCTGAAGCTTTGCGACAAGACTGGAAGGAAGGGAAGTACCCTTCAAAAATGGCATTAGGCCAGGCATTTGGAATTAGTCGCCAAGCGGTATATCGGTATTTAAAAGCCGGGGAATAACTCAATTGAAATTGGCGACTATATTTAGTTTAGCTTATGAAAATCGTGAAACGTTGATTAAATAATAAGTGCAGAAAGCAAAGAGTTACAAATTTTATACAATATAAGTTTTTGATTTATAATTAATTAACTCGATTGCAATCTAGCTTTTTCAGCAACGATTTATCTTTTTTAAAATAGTATTAATTTATTTTTTTGAGAACAAACCTTAACAAAATTACAAGTTTGTAATTTTGTTGTCATTCTGATGTATATATTTACTCATTATTATAAGTAAAGATTTTTTTGGTCCAAGATATGATTAGATTCAATAATATGTACATGAAGATTATTTTAGTTATTTTTACTATAGTTTTTTCAACCAGTAGTTTTGCTGATGGGGGACTCCGTTTCTTAGAGAAAAATTTAGAAATAATTAACAATGAAAAAAGCAAAGGGTGTGAAGAGAATTAATTCAAAATTATAATGAAGCACATATAACTAGGAAAACTAAAAATTAGTTATTTTTAGTATGGTGTAACTAAGATTAATTAATTTTTTAAATCGAATGATGAATATATTTATTGTTTTTAATTTATTCTTTACCGTTTTTGAATTTTTAAATAATCCCAAAAGAATATTTGAAACTTTAGGGTTACATATGCTCCTATACATAGAAAGGAATAAATATGCAACTTAGTATAGAAAATGCAAACTTAGACTTAATTATAAAAGTTTGTGCGAAGGCTAAAAGTAATAATTTTACCACCATTTCTGAATACTTAACTTTTTTAGTTGAACAAGATCTGAATGCAAATAGAAAGCTTAGTGAAGAATATATATATAGTATTATTGAAAACTTAATTAATTTAGCGATTCAAAATAGGAAAGATTTTTTAGAGTTTACAATGCAAGAACTATATACGTATTGTATCAAAAATGAAGAAAAATTTAATTATCCTAAATGGTCAAATTTAAATAGAAGTGTACGAATTATATTAGGTAAAAAATTTAAATCAGAAATTTTAAAACACAGTAAAAAATTTGAAAAAGGAGAATTTTATCTAAAATTTTCAGGATTAAATATTAATAACTCTGCGCTCTATACAATTGAAAGAGTCAACGCTATCTCAGCTAATCCTCTAGTTAGTTTATAAATAGTAATTTAAATTAAAAAGTGATTTATCAGGTGAATTTTAACTATATAAATAATTTATTTAATTTAATAAACCTTTCATAAATCATTTTTTGCTCAGTTCTATGTTGTAAATTCCAGCAATTATCATAGCCACGCGGCTGTTACTGAAGAAAATAGTAAGAAGTTAATATTTGCTGTAGGTTTGACCACTACTTTTTAATCGTAGAAATTATAACCGTTTTTATTACTCAAAGTTTAACTTTTGTGATTGTCTAAAAACACATAGCGGCCGAATGGCCATATTAACTGACTTAAAATCAGTCGTATACTTTAATGTAGCGGTTTTGATAGCAAAAAATTTCGCAGCATGAAAACGGAACCGGCATAATTGATTTATAGTGAATCCATACACTAAGCATAATGATTTAAAGGACGATAATCCCAATGAAAAAATTCCTTTTAGGAGCTGTTGCCGCATCTGTTTTGGCCTTTTCAGGTAGTGCTATGGCCAATTTTGTGGCAGGTCAGGACTATCAGGTGGTTGCAAAACCAGTTAAAGTCGAAAAACCGGGCAAAATTGAGGTACGTGAATTCTTCTGGTATGGCTGTGGTCACTGTTTCACGTTGGAACCGCATATGCAGGACTGGTTGAAAAAATTACCCAAAGATATCCGTTTTGTACGTACACCTGCTGCAATGAACCCGCTTTGGGAACAGGCTGCACGTGCTTATTATGTTTCAGAAGCCCTGGGTGTGCGTCAAAAAGCACATTTACAGTTATTCCATGATATTCATGACAAGCAGCGTCCAATTTTAGAACAGGCACAATTGGCCAAGTTCTATACCCGTTATGGTATTTCTGAAGAGAAATTTAACACGACTTATAAATCATTCCCGATTTCGTCAAAAATTGCTCAGGCAAAAAATTTGACTGCTCAATATCAGTTAAGCGGTGTACCAGCGGTGACCGTGAATGGTAAATATATTGTGCAGGGCAATGATGCCAAAGTAATTCAGGTGGTGAATTACCTGATTGAAAAAGAGCGTAAAGCCAAATAAGACGCGATTGATTATCTCTAAAAAAAACCTGCATCGAATCTGCAGGTTTTTTTATTTAAACTGGAGGAATGGTTATTTACGTCCTGACTGCCGGATCTGGTGTTTCTATCGGCGGGCGATACCAGTGTAAAATTCCTCGGAATAAGAGCTGCATCTGCAACACGCTTTGCGCTTTAAAGTCATGGGATTGAATATGAATCGTGGATTGTATCTTTACCAGTTCATACCCGATATCTTCATTCAGAAAATGAATTTTCCTTTCTATTTCAACACGCAGAATTGCCGAGGCGCCCCGACGCTCTACAACAAACAAATTCTAATCTAAGATTTACATGGTAATACCCCCATTTTTAATTGAACTAATGGGTAGAAAATCCAAAGCCCTTGTTATTGTTTAAAATTAGGTGGACAACCATTTACTGACATATGAGGTCGTTCATGATTATAAAAGTACTGCCATAAGGTTGTACAGTCTTGAACCTCACTAAGCTCTCTAAATAAATATTGGTTTAGGCATTCGTATCGAACTGTGCGATTAAATCGTTCAACATAGGCATTTTGTTGAGGGTTACCTGGCTGAGTAAAGATATGCTCAATATCATGTTGATCACACCATTCTTTCATTAAATCGCTTATATATTCAGGCCCATTGTCGGATCGAATATGTTTAGGTTTGCCTCGCCATTCAATTAATTGGTTAAGCCCCCGCAGAACACGTTCAGCCGGTAATGAGAAATCAACAAGGATATCTAACGATTCTCGATTGTAATCATCAATGACGTTATGCACACGGTAGCTACGCCCATCACTGAGTTGATCATGCATAAAATCCATTGACCATGACTCATTCTTAGCTGTTGGTACTGCAAGGGTTTCTGGTTGTTCTCGCTTAATTCGTTTGTTGGGTTTAATCCTTAAGTTAAGTTCAAGCTCTTTGTAGATCCGATATATGCGTTTGTGATTCCATCCATAACCTTTTACATTGCGCAAATACAGATAGCAGAGTTTAAAACCCCACGTTTTATTTTCATTTGTTAGCTTAATCAACCACTCAGCGATTTGAACATTTTCCTCTTTCAAAAGGGCCTTATAGCGATAACAGGTTTGGCTAATATTAAAAATTAAACAGGCCATGCTGATAGAAATCTTAAACTGCTCAGCAGCCTGCTGTGCAAGAGACTTCCGCTGAACTGGCCTTAAAACTTTTTTGAAAGAGCATCTTGTAAAATGTCAGATTTAAGCCGCTCATCAGCATACATACGTTTTAAACGGGCATTTTCAGCCTCTAATTCTTTAAGCCTAGTCATCATGGAAAGATCCATTCCGCCATATTTAGACTTCCACTTATAGAAAGTTGCGGTGCTCATTCCATGCTCACGGCAAAGGTTTGGAACAGGTGTTCCTGCTTCAGCTTGTTTCAAAATACTCATAATTAAGCTGTCTGAATATTTAGATATTTTCATAGAAAATCTCCTTAAATCAAGGGTATTCGATTTTCTACTTTTAAGTCCAATTATTTGCGGGGAGCATTACCACATAAATAGACTGATAAAGTTTAAAAGGAATAAATATTAATTTAAACAACATGGAAATTCTTGTTAATTTCAACAGAAATATGAACAATCTCTTCATGAATTGACAAAGCTTTACGAACTACCTCTGCTGTTAAGGAGTCATTAACTGTATTTAGGGATAAAATACATGAAAATTTACTTCTACCTACTTTCCAGACATGCAGATCAGTAATCGTAATTTGGTTATCTAATTCCTCTACAACTTCCTGAATCTCCTTTACTACAGGATGTTCCATCTCTGCATCAAGCAATGTTTTACCTGTTTCTCTAATCAATCCCCAAGACCATTGTGCTACAAGCACTGCACCTACGATCCCTAGAATTGCATCTAAAAAATCCCATCCAAAATACTTCCCTGCGAAAAGTGCAATAATCGCTAATACAGAAGTTACTGCATCTGCTACTACATGAAGAAAAGCGGCTTTCTGGTTTAAGTCATGGTCATCATGAGAGTGATGATGATCGTGGTGGTGGTCATGGTCATCATGAGAGTGATGATGGTGGTGGTGACCATTTTCACGTAGTAACCAGGCACAAATAAAATTAACGATCAAGCCAACAATCGCAATTGAAATTGCCTCGTTGTAGTGAATATTCACAGGATTGAATAAACGTTCTATCGATTGAACACCCATGAATACAGCAACAACCATCAATAAAATGGCACTCGAATATCCAGCTAAGATTTCTATCTTCCATGTACCGAAACAGAATCTCTGATCACGAGCATATTTTCGAGCCATTTTATAGGCAAAATAAGCTAAGCCCAATGCCAACATATGAGAACTCATATGCCATCCATCAGCCAATAAAGCCATGGAATTAAAGAACCATCCTCCAAAAATTTCAAACACCATCATTACACCAGTGAGGATGGTTGCGATTAAAATTTTCTTTTGTGCTAAAGGATTTCCTTCGTCAAATTGATGCGAATGGTCACTTTTAACATTATTTAGATATTGCATTTTATTGCACCGCAATTAATACTCCCCCATAGTATATGTTCTTGAGGTTGAATAGTATGTCTCACTTAAATCAGAACAAAAAAATTTTAAATCGGATTAGACGAATTCAAGGTCAAACCAATGCCCTTGAACAGAATATTTTAAATTCTGAAAATTCTTGTATTGAGGTATTACAGCAAGTTGCAGCAATTAAAGGTGCGATAAATGGCTTAATGAGTGAGTTAATAGAACTTCATCTTAGAGAACATGTACTCGGTGATACTGAGGAAATAAAGGAAAAAGAACTGAATGAATTTTTAGCTTTAGTTAAACGCTACTTATAACTTTAAAGCACAGTCTTTTAAATAAAAAAACTGTGTGCGCACCTATTAATGACAGTGGTAATCACCAGTTTTACTGTTGGTATGACAACCCTGTGAGTTCGTTCCCCCAGAATGAGCATTCGCATAGGTAAATGACATGCCTATAAAGCATATTAATAAAATTCTTTTCATCTTAATCCCTCTCAAATAATTAGAATATCAACTGTATGATATTTAATAAAAGCCAACATGGCTTAGACCATTTCCAAATATATAAAGTAAAGCCAACAAAACTTTAAATGTATATAAAAAATGGTTAAATAATTGCAAGGGGGGCTTTAAAACGTTTTAATCGTAAAGCATTTCCTAGTACAAATATTGACGAGAGAGCCATTGCACCAGCAGCAAATACAGGAGAAAGTAGCAGTCCAAATTGCGGATAAAGTACACCTGCTGCAATAGGAATCAGAGCTGCATTGTAAACAAATGCCCAAAATAAATTTTCACGAATATTGGTTATAGTCGCTTTGCTTAAAGCGATAGCATTTGGCACTCCTTTCAGGTTGCCAGACATCAAAACCACATCAGCAGCTTCAATAGCTACGTCTGTACCTGTACCTATTGCTAAACCAATATCTGCTTCTGCAAGTGCAGGGGCATCATTAATGCCATCTCCAACATATGCGAGTTTACCATATTGATTTTTTAATTTTTTAACGGCCTCTATTTTACCTTCAGGTAAGACTTCTGCAATAACCTCATCAATACCTAGTTTTTTTGCAATCGCTTGAGCTGTATGACGGTTATCACCTGTAATCATGGCAACCTTTAAACCTAACTGATGTAACGCTTCAATTGCAGCAAATGTTGATTCTTTAATTGGATCTGCTACAGCAATAATGGCAGCAAGTTTCTGGTCAATCGCAACATAGAGAGGGGTTTTTCCTTCTTCTCCCAAACGATCCGAAAATTGAGAAAAAACATTAGGATTCAAACCTAGTTTTTCCATATATCGATCTGCACCAATATGAACCAAATGTTCAGACACCGTTGCTTCTATTCCATAGCCCGTGACTGACTTGAAATCAGCAACAGGAGACAGGATTAATTCCTTATCTATAGCGGCTTGTACAATTGCTCGAGCAATAGGATGCTCAGACTTTGATTCAACGGCTGCCATAAGTGAAAGTACGGCATTGTATTCAAACCCTTCTAAGACATGCAGATCGGTTAAAATTGGTTTCCCTTCAGTCAGGGTCCCTGTTTTATCAACAGCAACCACTTTAGTTTCTTTGAGCAGCTGCAAAGCTTCCCCTTTACGGAATAAAACACCCATTTCAGCACCACGCCCAGTTCCCACCATGATTGATGTAGGCGTTGCAAGTCCCATTGCACAAGGACATGCAATAATGAGTACCGCAACTGCATTAACTAAGCTAAACGTTAGGGCTGGCTCAGGGCCGAAGATAAACCAAGTAATAAAAGTTAAAAGAGAGAGACCCATTACTACAGGTACAAACCACATGGTAATTTTATCAACCAATGCCTGAATAGGCAGCTTGGAACCCTGTGCCTGTTCAACCATTCGGATGATTTGAGAAAGCACTGATGAACTACCAACAGAGGTGGCTTTGATATTTAAGCTGCCACTTTGGTTAATTGTTCCTCCTACCACAGTAGAGCCTATCGTTTTTTCAACGGGCATAGGCTCGCCAGTAATCATGGATTCATCAATAAAACTTTGGCCGTGAATAACTTCACCATCGACAGGGATACGCTCGCCTGGTCTAATCTCTACAATCGTTCCTGTTTGAACTTCGGCAATCGGAACTTCTATCACCTGATTATTGAGCTGTATTCTGGCAACTTTAGGCTGCATTCCAACTAGATGTTGAATTGCTAAAGACGTTCGGCCTTTTGCCTTGGCTTCAAAAAATCTACCTAATAGAATTAAAGTGATAATAACCGCTGCAGCTTCATAATAAACATTGACCGTGCCTTGTGGCAGGACACTTGGAAAGAAAGTAGCAACCACTGAATAAAGATAAGCAGCCAATGTTCCTACAGCCACCAAGGAATTCATGTCTGGTGCTAAGCGGAATAAACTTGGGATGCCCTTTTTAAAGAAGCGTCGGCCTGGAAAAATTAATGCTACTGTGGTCAAGAAAAATTGCATTAACCAGCTATTTTGTTGGCCAATGTTATCCATCATAAACGTATGAAAGGCGGGAATCAGGTGTGATCCCATTTCTAAAATAAAAACGGGTAGAGTCAATAAGACTGACAAAATTAAATCTTTTTTAAGTTTTTCTAATTCAATATTTTTTTTATCTTGAAAGCTTTCCGTAGTTTGATGAACTGACTTTGCTTCAAACCCTGCTTTGGTGACAGCCTGAATTAACGAGTCACGAGTGACAGATGAGCTTGCCTGAATAGTCGCTTTTTCAGTAGCCAGATTTACATGAGCTGATTCCACACCCTCAACAGATTTTAAGGCCTTTTCTACTCGACCTACACAAGAAGCACATGACATACCCTCAATCGTAAGCTCTATTGGTTGCAGCGCTTCCACTTCGTAGCCTGCTTTTTCTACGGCTTTAATTAAAGTAGCGCGATCAAGTGGTTGATGCGCATAAATGACTGCTTTTTCGGTAGCCAGATTTACATGAGCCGATTCAACACCCTCAACAGATTTTAAAGCTTTTTCCACACGGCCTACACAAGAAGCACATGTCATCCCCTCAATCTCTAATGTTTCACTGTAGTGTGGCGTATCAGTCATTTCGGTACTCATATACGATCTCTATCATTTAGATATGCTGAGTTCTATATGCGAAGATCAGCTCGAACCAAGATTAGGGGGAATTCAGGGATTACTTTTATTTCAAGCAAGTACAGGTTTTATCTGTACGATGAGGAAAATAAGAGAGAGTAAAAGTGGTAAGGAATTCCCACTGTTACTCTAACAGAGATTAAGCAGGAACAGCTGTAAATCCACGCTCACTGAGAGTGGCAATGACTTGATCCTGACTCACCGTTGTGTTGATTTCAACAATACGGTTTTGTAAATCAATATCGAGTGAGGCATTCGAGTCGAGCTCTTTAATTGCGGTAGTAATGCCGCGTGCACAACCACCACAAGTCATATTAGCGATGTGAAATTTCATATGTTGCTCCTTTTTAACAAAACATTTGTTTAAAACATTAGAACAGTAACTCTAAACTTTCACCATACAACCAGCCTTTTTCTGAATCAGTTACTCGCTGTAACTTGGTCTGTTTACAACCTTACAGTTTTCTTCAGAGTATTCTAAAGCATAGCGTTCTAATGACTACAGTAAAAGTACTTAACCAACATTAATGTGACTTTAAAATGACATTTTTGTCATCTACGATCACTCTGAAATTTATAAGATTAGTTATTTCAATCAATGGTAGTGAACTGAATAGATGAGACCGTTATGGGTTGAAGATAAGCTAAAAACCGGTGACTACCTTTATGTATAATGCCTCATGATGCGATTTTACTGTTCTGATTGTCGTAAGTTGGCAGTCCAGTAGAAACTTTATTGCTCAGCTACAAAAGATAAATGCAGTAATGTTAAATTTCCTCAATTCCCTTATTTTGAAATTCTCTTATTCAATACCCACGACAGTGGTTATATAGCCTGTTGTTAATAGAATTGATAGACCTAATAACATCTCAAATAAAATGGCATGACTAAGGTGTTTAGCGAATTTAGGATGTTGAAGACGCGGGGTGAAATACCATTTGTTGAAGGCAGCTAAAAGTAGAATACCTATAACAAAAAACATTTTAACCATGAAACCATAGCCATATGCAGTATTGATTAAGGTATTAAAATCTTTAATTAAAAGAAGAGCTACACTAGCGCCACAGGCGATTAATATCCCAACAATGAAAGCAGCAATACGTCCAAATACATGCATGCGATCTTTTAAAGGTAAACCACTTATTTCCCGGCTGGTTTTCCATAACGGATATAAAGACCCCATCCATAACGACATAACTAGAATATGGATTGATAATAAAATTTGAGCAAGTAAGGTTAAATTAGCGACATGTCCGAGCTGGGAAAAACTAAAAATAATCGGGAGAAGTAAAACACAAAATATTGAACTTTCAATTATAGAAAACTGACCTTTGTTCCTGTTAAGTTTAACCACCATGAGAAGAAGTAAAAGAGCAAAACTAATAGAACGAAGAACGTATATATACCCCGTCGGAGTATTAACCAATATATTAATATACGTGGGGTCCACCATACCTGTAATACCAGTATTGGCAAAACTACCAATCAGAATAAAAAATCCCAAGGTACTGGAAATTAGGCCTAATCCAGCGCCAATTGTAATATATTTAAGAATCGATTCTTTTAGTTCAAGATATTGTCTAAGTAAAAAATAGCAAAAGGCTCCACCAACGACAAAAGCTACACTTAAATATAAAATAACCTTAGTTAACCAAGTGGCCCACATCCAATATTCAGAAATCATTATTTTTGTCCATTCTAGAACAACATGCCAGCACCTCACTGACATGTTGAAAGGTAATCAATTCTTATTTAGTTGATTTGATAGTGAAACTATATTCACCATTCATGTTGTGACCATCTTTCCCCATTGTTGTCCAGACAACGGTATATTTACCTTTTTTCAGTTTCGGAAGAGCGACATCAAAGGATTTCTTTAAGTCATGAGTAACTTCATATTTTAAAGGAACATCTCTTCGCTGAGCATCCAGTAACTTAATATTCATCAACATAACCTCTGCACCAAAGTTAAGGGTCAAGTTCTTTGGTTGACTAAGGATAGATGCATTTTCCGCAGGAATCGCACTCACTAAACTCACATGAGCGAACGTAGTTGTAGTAGCCACAATCATCGTTGCAGCTACTACAACATTACGTAGAGCAGTCATTTTATTTTGAAATAATTTCATTTACGTTTCCTCTTGATTCGTTAGTTCATTAGAGATGACTTTATAAAATCTATATTTAATGAGACCACATCATCTCCTCTTATATTTCAATTATTAGTGAGAGACAGAAACAGAGCGATGACTTCAAAATTACATTTTTGTCATTTTTAAAAATCAATAGACTCAAGTGATAAAATTATTCAATAGAAATAAAAAAATTGACTATAACCAGCTACCACCTAAGTAAAACACCGGTGGCATAACCAGCGATCAACTTCATCAAAAGAATGAGTGGAGCAAATAAATGAAAAATACCTCTCTCTATTTGTTTGCTTCATTCATTTAAAGGTTGTATCGGCTGATCAACTGATGGAAGGAAAATATCATGACTTATATCCGCCAAACTTTACTCGCACTTTGTATAACCACTGCCGCTCTAGGTGCATTAGCCCAAAATCCTGAAGAGCATAAAACTCATCACCCAGAAAATACTCCTCCATCCACAGTCACTGTTAAAAAGACAGCTACTGGCACGATGACTCCAGACAAAATGGCTGCAATGGACCAGCACATGAAAGCGATGCAAGCCATGCATGAAAAGATGATGGCTGCAAAAAACCCGCAAGAACGTCAGAAACTTATGGCTGAGCACATGAAACTCATGCAAGGAGGTATAAGCATGATGAAACAGATGGGTAGCCAAAGCATGAATGCCAATATGGCTGACCGTCAGCAAATGATGGAAAAACGCATGGACATGATGCAATCCATGATGCAAATGATGATGGACTGTATGCCTCCCTCCACAACTAAATAATTACCCATGAATTAGAGAGGGAAGCACCATGAACCATCAACCTCAAGAACATAATTCAGTACCTAACTTTTGGTCTACACGTTATGCCATCGGTCTATTAGTGCTTGGTGGTGTGGCAGCCTATTTTCTCTTAACCGAGCATTTGGCCCATGTCGTTGGTTTTTTACCCTTTTTACTCCTTTTAGCTTGTCCACTCATGCATATTTTTATGCATGGTGGTCATGGACATCACCATCAACAGAAAAAATCAGACCCATCAGATAATAAAAAATCGCGCGAACCAGGAGATCCATCATGAATCATGCGGAATCGGCCTATGGTCTGTGGTGGCTCGTCATCATAAATTCGGCAATTTTCATTATGTTTGCCTTCAGTTTTTTTAAACCCGCCACAGCACGAGACTGGCGTACTTTTAGCGCTTTCTCTGCTTTCATCATTGCATTGTTTGTCGAGATGTATGGTTTCCCTTTAACCATTTACCTGTTGTCAGGCTGGCTACAAACTCGCTTTCCTGAACTTGATTTGCTGTCGCATAACTCAGGTCACTTATGGTCAACGCTACTGGGTGAAAAGGGTGATCCACATTTTGGCATTCTGCACATCGCGAGTTATATTTTTTTGGGCTATGGTTTCTATTTACTGTCATCAGCATGGAACGTGTTGTACCACGCACAACGTCATCACCAATTGGCAGTAACCGGACCCTATGCGCGCATACGTCACCCCCAATACGTGGCTTTTATCTTGATCTTGCTGGGGTTTTTATTGCAATGGCCAACTTTACTGACACTGATTATGTTTCCAATCTTACTCTTAATGTACAGCCGCTTGGCAATTAAGGAAGAGGCTGAAATGAGTAAACAGTTTGGCGCTGTCTATGACAGCTATGCTCAACAGACTCCGAGATTTATTCCAAAATTCGGCCATAAAACCACTTTTCCATAAGAGAATTATTTATGTCAGATCAAAAAAATCATAACCAGGACCATATGGCACAGGCTACAACAGACGTACTGAAAGACCCAGTCTGTGGTATGACCGTCACTGAAGAATCGAAATACCATGAGGAATTTAAGGGGAAAACTTACTTTTTTTGCAGTGATAAATGTCAATCAAAGTTTCATAGCAGCCCGGTGCAATATATCGCTAAACCCGCAACGACGACTGCCGATGCACATACACAGCATCATCAGACTACTCAATCCGTTAATGAGACAAGCACAACAGGCACGACCATCTATACGTGCCCAATGCATCCAGAAATTAAACAAGATCATCCTGGAAACTGTCCTAAATGTGGAATGACACTGGAGCCACTCATTCCCGAGTTAGAGGAAGATGAGAATCCTGAGTTACGTGATTTCCGTCGACGCTTCTGGTGTACACTGCCACTGACCATAGTCGTGACTTTTTTGGCGATGTTTGGCCATCAACTGAACCTGTTCGACATGGCGGTTCAGAGCTGGATTGAATTAGTGTTGTCACTGCCGATCGTACTCTGGGCAGGTTGGCCATTTTTTTCCCGTGGTTGGCAATCGGTCGTGAATCGCAGCCCGAACATGTGGACCCTGATCGGTCTAGGTACAGGGGCTGCTTTTATTTACAGTGTGGTTGCAACTGTAGCGCCACAAATCTTTCCAGACTCATTTATTTCCATGGGCCGTGTCGCTGTTTACTTTGAAGCTTCAGCGGTCATTATTTCGTTGACCCTACTGGGACAAATACTAGAATTAAAAGCACGTTCGCAAACTTCTGCTGCAATTAAGTCACTACTCGGACTTGCTCCTAAAACAGCTCGCCGAATTCTGTCCGATGGAACTGAGGAAGACGTTCCTCTGACTCATGTCCATGTAGGAGATTTACTTCGCATCCGCCCAGGTGAAAAAGTTCCTGTGGATGGTGTAGTCACTGAAGGAAGTAGTTCAGTAGATGAATCAATGCTGACAGGCGAACCTTTACCAATCACTAAACGTGTCGGCGATAAAGTCATTGGCGCTACCCTGAATACCAATGGTTCATTGATCATGCGTTCAGAGAAAATTGGTTCAAGTACCATGTTGTCCCAGATCGTACAGATGGTGGCACAAGCTCAACGCTCGAGAGCACCAATGCAACGTATGGCTGATCAGGTAGCAGGTTGGTTCGTCATGGCTGTAGTGACCATTGCCTTGCTTACCTTCTTTGGATGGGGATTGTTCGGCCCAGAAGAGTCGAGCTGGGTTTATGCATTAATCAATGCTGTGGCAGTACTCATTATTGCCTGTCCTTGTGCACTAGGCTTGGCAACTCCAATGTCTATCATGGTTGCAACGGGTCAAGGTGCTACTCATGGTGTGTTGTTCCGCGATGCAGCAGCCATTGAGAATCTGCGCAAGATTGACACACTAATCATCGATAAAACAGGTACGTTGACCGAAGGACGCCCTGTATTCGATCGTGTGGTTGCCGCATCAGGTTTCGATGAATCTGAAGTATTACGTTTAGCCGCCAGTCTTGATCAAGGCAGTGAACACCCGCTAGCCGAAGCGATTGTAAATGCAGCACACGAACGTGGCCTGTCTCTTGAAACACCAGATAATTTTGAATCAGGCTCAGGGATTGGTGTTCGAGGTCAAGTGGGCGATCGTCAGTTAGCTTTGGGCAACACAGCACTGATGGAGCAATTAGGTATCTCGGTACAATCTCTGATTCCGCAAGCCGAAGAGCTGCGTTCAGAAGGTGCAAGTGTGATGCATCTAGCCATCAATGGTGAATTGGCCGGCCTGCTTGCAGTATCCGATCCCATCAAAAAAAGTACCCCTGAAGCACTTGCCACCCTGAAGGAAGCTGGACTACGTATCGTGATGGCAACAGGAGATGGTCTCACCACTGCCCGTTCAGTCGCAGCACGTCTGGGTATTGATGAGGTACATGGTGAAGTTAAACCCGCAGATAAACTAGAACTGGTCAGCAAATTGCAGAAGGAAGGTCGCATCGTGGCAATGGCCGGCGATGGAATCAATGATGCACCAGCACTAGCCAAGGCTGATGTCGGTATCGCTATGGGGACCGGAACTGATGTCGCAATGAATAGTGCTCAAGTTACGCTGGTCAAGGGGGATTTACGCGGTATCGCGGTTGCCCGTTCCCTTTCGGAAGCTACTGTTGGCAACATGAAACAGAACCTCATGTTTGCTTTCCTTTACAATGCCTTGGGTATCCCAATCGCAGCTGGCGTACTCTATCCATTTACCGGTTGGTTATTGTCACCCATGATTGCGGCCTTGGCGATGAGTTTTAGTTCAGCTTCAGTCATCACGAATGCCCTTCGCCTGCGAAATAAAAAGTTATGATAGAGAGTTCTTTTCTTCCACCAGATGTACCAGGTCTTATTGCAGCACTTGCCATCGGCCTGCTCATTGGTTTAGAACGAGGATGGCACGATCGTGAATTGCCCGAGGGCAGCCGAGTAGCAGGCCTACGTACCTTCACATTGACAGGATTGCTCGGAGGAGTGCTCGGTCATTTACAACCAAACTTCGGGCCTTGGCCGCTGGTCGCGGCCGTATTAGGGCTTTCCTTATTATTAACAGTGTCCTACGCGCGTACCGCAAAACTTTCCGGTAATCTAAGCGCTACCACGACGATCGCGATGCTGTTGACATTAGTTTTAGGTGCATATGCATCCCATGGTAATGTTACTTTAGCATTAACCGCGGCTGTAATCGTCGCTGTATTTTTGGATCTCAAGCCAACCTTACACGGTTGGCTACGCTTGATAGAGCATCGTGAATTAACCGCATCCCTGCAGTTGCTGGTACTTTCTGTCGTTATATTACCCTACTTACCCAATACGGGTCTGGGACCTTTTGCTGCATTAAATCCTTACCAGTTATGGTGGGCAGTGATCCTGATTGCCGGACTCTCTCTGGCAGGTCATTTTGCCATGCGGCTCACCGGTTCAGAAAGAGGCATACTCTGGACAGGTCTATTGGGTGGTTTGGCATCTTCTACAGCTGCAACTGTCGCACTGGCACGCTATACACGCCAGCACCCCGTCATGGTCAGTGCTGCTATTTCTGGAACATTGGCTGCCTGTGGCATCATGTTTTTTCGTATGGTTGTGCTGATAGGCGTCATTGAGCCAGCATTGCTAAGCACTTTTGGTGGTGCAATGATGATTGCGGGAATCCTTCTGCTGGGTATGGCATTGTGGAGACAACGCCAAATTACCAGCGCTGAAAACAACGATCGAACAATAGAAGCAATGGCTCCTTTTGATCTTGGGACAGCATTCAGCTTCGCTGCTTTCCTGGCTGTCATGGCAGTCTTGGTCCCGGCAGCAAAACAATGGTTGGGCACCAGCGGCATCTTCGTATTATCGACTATTTCTGGGCTAGCAGACGTAGATGCTATTTTAGTCTCACTTGCCCGCCTGCATAGTACTGAAGGCTTAACAACAAATGTGGCTGCTGTCGCGCTAGGGCTGGCCACACTGAGCAACATGTTAAGCAAAGCGACAATTGCATGGATGACAGGGGGGGCACAGTTTGGCCGAGCTATCATATTTGGCTACACAATTGCCATGATAGGTGCTGGCGTAGCTCTGGCTCTCAGTTTGAGCTTTATGTAAGGTCAACTCGGGTAAATGGAAGATGTTCAAAAAATGAGTTAAAATGATTCCCCTTGCATGGATTCACTTTGAAAAACAATGGTAAAAATGATTCGACCATTGAGGGATTCAGCCTGGATGGTCGCCCCAAGCATATCAAGAATAGATTTTGTTATGGCAAGCCCTAAGCCGGTTCCTTCTTCTGTTCTTTGTCTAGACGCATCTGTTCGATAAAAACGATCAAATAATCTGGATAGTTGTTCAGGAGAGAGTTCAGGGCCTTCATTTTCAATTGAAAATATTGTGTTATCTAAATTCTGTTGAAGTTTTATCTGTATTGTAGAATTCTTGTTTCCATATTTAACTGCATTAGACAATAGGTTGCTGAGTGCGCGACGTAACATAGCAGGATCACCTTTTACATTGCCAGATCCTGTTTGTTGAAGTGTCATATTTTTTTCGGCAGCTAGAGCGTCATAGAAATCAAATAAAGCGGTAACTTCTTTAATGAGGTCAATATTCTGTAAGTTCTGTAAATTTAAGCCATGTTCTGCTTTTGCCAAGAAAAGCATATCGGACACCATTCGAGCCAAACGTTCAAATTCTTCTAAATTAGAAAATAGTATTTCTTGATAAGTACCAATATCTCGGTTACGGGCGAGACATACTTGAGTTTGGGTCATTAAATTATTAATCGGTGTTCTAATTTCATGTGCTAAATCAGATGAAAAATCGGAAAGTTTTTCTAAAGCTGACTCTAGTCTGTCCAGCATAGCATTGAAGGCGATTGCCAATGATTTTAGTTCGGTTGGTGTATGCTCAACTTCTAAACGTTCTGAAAGATGTTGAGCAGAAATTCCTTCTGCGACCTTAGCCATTTTTTGCACGGGTCTTAAACCTCTCCAGGTTGCAAACCAACCTAAAAACATTAAACAAATTGTACCAGCCAAACCAATATACAAAAGTTGACGCTTAAAATCTTTTAGAAAATGTAGATGTTCTGATGTATCGATCCCAACAATAATTCGTACAGATTGTATTTCAGAATTTCTATTTATACCTGTAGTGTAGATCATGCCACGATAGGTCTTATTTTGAACTTGCCATTTAATCCATGAATTATTTGCTGACTTGATTAAATTTTGAGTATTAATGATTGAGGATGCTGAACTAAATAAAATTTGGCCTGTCGGTCGTTCTATTTGGACCATAAGATCATGGTGTCCAACTAACGCATCTCTTAAATAAAGATTAAGTTCTGGAGAATTTTTAGGATGCTGTTGGAGAAGATTCTGAATAAGCTGGATTTTACCTTCTAATTGGGTACGGTCTTGAGTTTCAAAATGATGCATTACTAATTTATTTATGAACAAACCCATAATAATTAGAATGAAAATAGTAGATAATGAGAAAATGATACCGATCCGGAAACTGATCGCTCTGAATAAATTATTATTCATCCTCTACCTCTAGTACATACCCCATTCCTCGAATATTCTGAATTAATTTGGGAGTAAAGTTACTGTCAACTTTACTTCTTAATCGTTTAATAGCGACTTCAACGACATTCGTATCACTATCAAAATTCATATCCCAAATTTGAGAAGCAATCAGCGCTCTTGGTAAAATTTCACCTCGTCTACGCATAAAAAGTTCCATAAGCGCGAATTCTTTTGCCGTCAGATCAATGCGTTGACCCGCTCGCGTTACCCGACGTTTTCTCAAATCAAGTTCTAAATCAGCAATCTTAATAATATTACTATCTTCTCTTTGCTGCCCTCGTCTAAGGAGAGTTTTGATTCGAGCAAGAAGCTCTGCAAAAGCAAAAGGCTTTATTAAATAATCATCAGCGCCTAGCTCTAATCCTTTTACTCGATCTTCGATTTGATCTCGGGCGGTAAGAAAAAGAATGGGCATTGTTTTACCGCTGCTACGAATATCATTGATAATATTCCAACCATTTAGTCCAGGTAACATCACGTCTAAAATAATTAAGTCATACTCTTCAGAAAGAGCTTGATGTTTACCCGTTAACCCATCTGTAACCCAGTCCGTAATATAGCCAGCTTCGGATAAACCTTGCTTGAGATAATCACCAGTTTTTTGTTCATCTTCAACTAATAGTATTCTCATTTCCGAATCCTAAGTCATTCATTAAAACTATAATAACGTTATAAAACATCTGATCGAGATAGATTACAAAAATGTCATTTTCAAGTCACTTAGATGTTCAGTGCTTCACTTTATTGTAGTAGCAAGAAATTAACTTTTAGAGAAACTTATGAAAACTGTAGTGCGTCGTAGTCTAACAATTTTAATGTGTGCTGGAACTTTAATTGCTGGTACTCAATCTTGGGCAAAAGATGTATCAACCTCAAGTGCCACTAAAACGGTAAAAGCACAGGAACCTTGTACAAAACCTTGTAAAATGGAAAAAGATGACAAGACTCAGCAAGATCATAGTCAACATCAGTCTCCTAACTCATCTGACATGTCAAAAATGGATCATTCTATGATGAATATGGACCATTCTAAAATGGATCATTCAAAGATGAATATGCCTAGTAGCAATAAATAATTTTATAAATAGCGAGAAAGAAGTATTAAAGTTTATACTAAATATTTGCTTTATTACTTCAATCTTGACCTTTCTAAAGGTGAGATAGAATGTCAAAAAAGTTAAGTCATATACTCTTAATTGGAGTTGGTTTATTTTCATCAACTTGGGTAATGGCGGCAGTTAAAGAATATGATTTAACAATCGCTGAACAAACTGTAAATATCACAGGAAAACCAGTTGAGAGAATTACTGTAAATGGTAAATTCGTTGCACCACTTCTTGAATTTGAAGAAGGTGATGAGGCCGTTATCCGTGTTCACAATAAGTTAAAAAATCAGGACTCTTCAATCCATTGGCATGGCTTATTATTACCTGGAATTATGGATGGTGTACCTGGATTTAACAAATTTAATGGCATTGCCCCTAATAAAACTTATGAATATAAGTTTAAAGTCCGCCAAAATGGTACTTATTGGTATCATTCACATAGTAAAGGACAAGAACAAGACGGTTTATATGGTGCTTTTGTTATTTATCCTAAAGATAAAACTCCACTAACAGCTGCTGAAAAAACCGATAAAGATTACGTTGTTTTGCTTTCTGATTTTCATAATTCGACAAGTGATCAAATTATGAAAAATATTAAAAAAGAAGCAGACTACTATCAGAACCGCCGCGAAACAGTATTCGATGTATTAAAACAAGTTAAACGTGATGGGCTAAAAGCGACTTGGCAAGACCGTTCTATGTGGAATCAGATGCGAATGCTGAAAACAGATATGTCCGATGTGACTGGTTATACATTTTTAATGAATGGCAAGACACCTCAGCAAAATTGGACGGGTAACTTCAAAGCTGGTGAAAAAGTTCGCCTTCGTTTTATTAATGCTTCCGCTATGTCATTCTTTGATGTACGCATTCCAAACCTAAAAATGACTGTAGTCAGTGCTGATGGTCAACCTGTAAAGCCCGTTCCTGTAGATGAGTTCCGTATAGGTACTGCTGAAACTTATGATGTCATTGTTGAACCGAAACAAGCCCATTATCAAATCGAAGCTGAATCTATTGATCGTACTGGATTTTCGGTTGGAACCTTACATGATGAAAATACCTCACCTGTAAAACAAATTGAGATGCCTAAGCCTCGTCCTCGTTCTTTATTGACTATGGAAGATATGGGAATGAATCATGATATGTCTTCTATGAAAGGCATGAATCACGATATGTCTTCTATGAAAGGTATGGATCATGATATGTCTTCTATGAAAGGCATGAATCACGATATGTCTTCTATGAAAGGTATGGATCATGATATGTCTTCAATGAAAGATATGAATCATGATATGTCTTCTATGAAAGGCATGAATCACGATATGTCTTCTATGAAAGGTATGGATCATGATATGTCTTCTATGAAAGGTATGGATCATGATATGCCGATGAATAGCGCTACTGTTAAGGCGGCTTCAGACAAGAATGATAATACCGTATTTGGATGGGCAAATGCTTCAACACCTGAAGGTAATAAAGCATTGCAATATAGTGATTTGCAATCGTTAGATCCTCAAAAAGACACTCGTGCAGCTGAACGTGAAATAGAGATCCGTCTTGGTGGAAACATGGAGCGTTATATTTGGACAATAAATGGTAAAAAATTTAATGAAGCCGACCCACTAGTGGTGAAGTATGGTGAACGTATTCGCTTAAAATTTGTCAATGACAGTATGATGGCTCACCCAATGCACTTACATGGCATGTTTATGCAGCTTGAGAATGGTCAGGATCCAAGCAATATGCCAAACAAACATACGGTAATTGTTCCACCTGGGAAAACGATAACCACTCTACTCACAGCTGATGAGTTAGGTGAGTGGGCTATTCATTGTCACCTGCTTTACCATATGAGTGCAGGAATGATGAATAAACTCATTGTAGCTCAAGTGGAAGATGGTAATTCTACAAAGACTGTTGCTCAGCCCCCAATAAGTGAGAAGGGAGTAAATCCACATGCAAATCACTAAGAATTTCTTCTCAAAAACAGTCTTATCAATTGCATTAATAAGTATATCAAACTTAACTTTTGCTAATAGCAGCACTTCGGAACAAGAAAGTAATATTACAAATGGTATGAGAGTCTTATTACAGGAGTCTGGTGGCTTAAGATATAGCCCCCAAGAATTGTATCCAGAATATTATTCAATGGAAAATGCAAATGGGGGAGATAATATTATTCTGACCGCAAGAAAGAGATCAGCCCCATCTCATGATGATCATCTTAAAGAACATGGTGGACAAATTTATCAAACGACAAAATTTGAAAATGAATGGATGGTTGATGAAGACGGTAAGGGCAACCTAGGAACAAAGTTTGAAACTTTAATTGGAACAGATGAAAATCGTCTATTTATTGAAGCCAATTCGGAAAAGTCAGAAAGTAATGATCCAAAATATGCTGTATCAGCACTTTATAGCCGTAACGTAGCCCCATTTTGGGATGTACAAGCTGGGGTAAGATATAGTGAAGATAAAAATAACAGCAGCAGCGATCGAGTGGATGGGGTTATTGGTATATTAGGTCTAGCTCCTTATTTCTTTGAAACTCAGGCTTATTTATATGGTGGTGAAAATAATTTTTGGGGAGCTAGTTTTGAATTAGAGCGTGACTTCTTGCTAACCCAAAAACTTATTACTCAACCTTATATTGAAGCAGATTTAGTATTAAACGATGATTCTAACTATGCTTCAAAAAACGGATTATCCGAATTGAAGACTGGGCTGAAAACTCGTTATGAGATTACTAAACGGATTAAACCTTTTGTTGATGTAGCTTATCAATATGAAAAGGGACAAAAGCTAACTTCTCTACAACAAGCGTCCAATTCAGAAAAAGGATGGTTGTATGGTGCAGGTATCGAGTTTGTTTTTTAAAATAGTATGATTTGGATTCATGAATGGTAGCTTCGGCTACTATTCATGAATTATTACTATTTATTTTCGAATCTGTAAAACTAAAAAAGCTTAATTTTTGGTCTATTTTTATGCAGTGGTTAAAAACATGCTTATCGCTGTTTTTATCGTTTGCTATTCTTTTAGTAGGATCGGCTGCTACTACTTCGTCTGTACATCATCGGTGTTTAATGCCATCTGAATAGATGCATGTGGCATAGCCGTCTTCATCGATTTGAATCCTAAAGTGGCCCTAATGATCCGCTTTAGCTTGCCATGATTACATTCGATCACGTTATTTTTATACTTAACCTGCCTGTGCTCAAGATCTGGTGGACATTTTCTTTCCCATTTTAACCGTGACAAAGCACCTCCATATGTGTGCTTTATCTGTATCTATCACTTGTGGGGCCTTCCTTTGCCAGAAGATGCGGATACTGAGCATCCAAAAGTAAAAGAACTGCATGAGCTTCTTGCATGGTCTGAAGGTATGGTCTGGTGTTCACCTGAACGTCATGGTTCTATGAGTTCCATTTTTAAATCACAAATAGACTGGATTCCACTTGCAGGAGGAGCAATCCGTGCTACCCAAGGTAAAACCCTTGCCTTGATGCAAGTCAGTGGTGGATCACAGTCATTTAACAGCCTGAACCAGATGCGTATTTTGGGGCGGTGGATGCGGATGATCACCATTCCAAATCAGTCTTCAATTCCGAAAGCTTTCTTGGAATTCGAAGAAGATGGACGAATGAAGCCTTCAGCTTTCTATGACCGGATTGTGGATGTCATGGAAGAGTTATTTAAGTTCACTCTACTGACTCGTGGTCAAAGCAAATACCTGACTGATCGTTATTCTGAACGCAAGGAATC
>NZ_NEGF01000020.1:0-24510 GCF_002135195.1 Acinetobacter terrae | reverse complement strand
AAGCCTTTATAGGCCGAAGCAGGAACGCAATTCAGACGCAAATTTGGATTGCCCTGATTGCCTATTTACTGGTGAGTTTTGCCCGGCATTTAGGACAAGAAGGCTGGACGGTTCAACGGTTACTAAGAATGATCCAAGTAAATCTGTTTGAGAGAAAAACCTTAAAAGCTTTATTCATGCCCGATAAAATACCGATAAAACAAAAGGAAGCTCAATTGAGCCTCCTTTTATGAAAAATTGTGGGACAGCAGTGCCATGAGGTGCTTTTCTTTTGGCGTTAAAAAACTAAAAGTGGTTGATATTCCATAAATGCATATGACATGGTTTTTCTCATAAATCAGTTTTATAATACAAAGGTGACACTTTTATTTTTTGCTATTTAGGCTTTTTCATGAAAAACAACTCCTCATCAGATGACTCAGAATCAACCGTTTTAGGTTGGAAATTCGTTGCCATAGTTGGTGCTATAACCACTATCTTTTTTACTTTCCTATACTTAGCCATGACCAGCGACCCAGACTATATGCCTAACCGCAAACCCAAGGCAACAATCCAAGAAGCTGCCCCAACCAGCACCCCCCAACCACAAGAAAAAACCACGCCTGAATAATAAAAGAGCAAACAACCACAAGTTCTACATATAAGCAGCATTAAAAAAGCACCCTAGGGTGCTTTTATTATTAATGGCAGTGTCGTGTTCCTGTACTTCTTTCATTGTGACATCCATCACTAGCTGTGTGACCACTATGCGAATAAGCTATAGTTGCAACCAAAGTTAAAAGCACTAAAGCTATAATCTTGTTCAAAATATCCCTACATTTTAAAGTATAAGATTCATTTATAGCTGAAGCAGGTTATTTATCAAGCATTAAAAAACCACCCGGAGATGGCGAGAGTGTGGTTTTTATTCAAATAAGCATGGCTGCATAAGTCTCTCAACTTCAGTAATTGCAGTCATTAATAAATCTCTTTTCTTGCGATAACTTCCTAAAACACTACCCGCCAGGCTTGCATCTGATTTAGCCAGATCAAGTTGAAGTGATAATTTGTTGTGAATATTGTTATAGTTTTGGTCTTGTGAGCGAATAAATTCTCTTGTTTCAAAGAATGCCTTAACTAATGCCCATAGCTACGGCAATAGGATTCACAGTACGACCGCTTGAACTTGTGTTGGTATATAACCATGCCCCAAATTGCAGTAACCATCCCTCTACATCAAAACGTGACCCTTAATGCGGCTTTTGTTATTTTAAGGGAATAGGAAAAGTGAGTAATAATGTGAGTAACACCTAAAACCATACTCAAATTAATAGTGTTAAATCACATGATTATTCATCAATAATATCGGCAAATTTAGCACCTAAAACCCGAGCTAGATCATCAGGCTTCACCCCTATATCCAACCCTCTTCTTCCACCACTCACATACATAGATTCAAGCTGTTTAGCACTATCACAAATAACTGTTTTTAAAATTTTTTTCTGCCCGACTGGACTGATCCCACCCACCAAGTATCCAGTTAAGCGTTCGGCATCTTTAGGATATGCCATATGTAATTTTTTAGCGCCTACTGCTGCAGCTATTTTCTTTAAACTTAATTGATGTGCAACAGGTAAAACAGCAACATAGTAATTTTTATCATCGGTTACCAATAAGGTTTTAAAGACCTGTTTGACTTCTAAATTTAACTTTTCAGCCGCTTCTAATCCAAAACTTTTTGCATTTACATCATGCTCATATTCATGGATAGAAAATTCAATTTTATTTGATTTTAAAACTTTGCAAGCAGGTGTCATTTGTCGATGATATAAAAAACGGGATAAGTAGATTATATGCTTTTTCAAAGTCAATGTTTAGCATGCTTAGGCTATTTTTAGCTTATCAACTCATCTATGGGACACTTTGTCTGATAATCTAAGTAATTAATAACCACTTTACATAAAAGCATGTATGTTAAATGCTTGTATTTATAGATTAAATGTAATTAAAACTCAAAAATAAAATAAAAACTAAAGCTTCAGTTTTCACTCAACATTGAAACTTCTATATTTCTTGTGGGAAGCTCTCCTTCAAGGCAGAGCCCCTATAAAAAATATTCCCAAATGACGTAACCTAAACCGAATCCGATAAATGAATAAAGTGTGATGATGAAGAATACAAAGCTAGCTTTATTTTTCTTTTTTAAAAAATTCATATTGATCCTCAAGGCTTAGTCTAAATTGCATCATATTATTGCACTAATTTAGAGCATGTTAAACATTAATAATTTCAACGAATCCTGACGAGCTAAAATATCCATAATTGATTAAAAAGTATGCGCAGACTTATCCGCAAAAATTGGGGATATTTTTTTGCCTTGGGAGGGCCGGGAACATTGAAGCAAGCTTTAATTTGATTAAATAAAAACCAATTCTATTGGCAAAAAATCCCAGAATTGACCGAGAAATAACCAAGTTGTTTCAAAACCGGATTTTCGCCTATTTATTGCTCAGACTTGAACTGTTAAGTAATTGATATTTATATTAATAGATAAGTATTGCAGTAGGAATACCCTGATGAATGGAATGGACATCAGATCCATAATTTTTTGACTTCTTGTAACAACTATACTGCTAAACAAACTATAAAATAGGATTTTACCTATAGGACATTTACATGGCTTGGCTTATCACTAAGTACGCTATTACGGCAGGTATGATTGTACTTATTTCAGAAGTTGCTAAACGTAGTGACCGCTTAGGAGGACTACTTGCAGCCTTACCTATCGTGACGGTACTTGTGCTGATATGGATGAAACTTGAGGATCAAGATCCACAAAAAATTTCAAATCATGCTTGGTATACATTTTGGTATGTGGTGCCGACCTTGCCTATGTTCTTAGCATTCCCCATACTTTATCAGCGTTATGGATTTTGGCCATCTATAGCCATTTGCTGTGTAATGACTGTTCTTATCTTCATTTTATGGGCTGCTGTATTACGACATTTCGGCATTGATCTACTGTAAATAAAAGAAGGGCCATTATGTTAGTTTTCCCCAAATCAACATAATACACGTTATGCAAAATGTAATTAAATTGTCATATAGAATCAATATAATACGATGTTGTAAAAAGCCCATTCACCCTCGAATGGGCTTTTTTTATGATTTATCAATTAGAGACTTGGTCAAAAATATTAAATTTTTAGCTTATATCCACTATTCTTTATTCAATAAGCGATCAATCACGCCAAATTTCTTGAAAATTTTCGCACGGCGTTTGGGATGAATATTGGCTTTATTTAAATCTCCCTCATAATGCTCAAATACGCGTTTATCCATTATTTTGAACCATAGCGATGGAATCAAAGCCGGCAATAACATGGTTGCATAACCACTTGGCAATTCAGGCGCTTCATCAAAATTACGTAACGCCTGGAATGGACGTGTCGGATAGGCATGATGATCTGAATGACGCTGTAACTGGTACAAAAACAGATTAGTGGTAATGTTATTATTATTCCAGCTATGCTCTGGCATGGTACGCGCATAAGAACCATCTGGTTTTTTATCCCGCATTAAACCGTAATGTTCAATATAGTTAATTATTTCAAATAAGCTCACTCCATAAAAAGCCTGTGTCGCCAAATATGGAATCACATCTTTGCCAAACAGCTTCAACATGGTGGCATGAAAACCTGCACTCATCGCCCACCCTTGAAACAGCTCATTTTCCTTGCTAAAGAAAGATAAACCTTTACGTTTTAAACGGTTCTTTTCAATTTCTACGGCAGATTTAAGACCCCCCAATACCGTTCTTGGCCAAAACTCATAAAAGGTTTCCCCCATTTTAGAAGATGCTGGATCTTCAGGCGTTGCAGCACGTTTATGATGTCCATAAGGATGCTCAACCCGAAAGTGGTTGTAAAACAAAGGCATTAACGTGGCATGAGAAAGATAGTGATCTTTTTTATTCGGACGATGTGACAATTCATGGGCAGTATTGACCCCTACACCATTAATGGCTCCCATGGAAATCCCCAACAGGATTTGATCGACAAAAGAGGTTTCTTTACGACTTACCACATAGCCTGCAAATAGATTGGCTGCCATTTGCAAAGGAATGAACAATTTCACAATACGGTCGTAATAAGGATCGTTCACTAATGAGCTAATTTGGTCATCGCTTGGGTTGTTATTGTCCTTGCCTACAATAGCATCGACACTTGGAATAATCACATGCAGCAATAAAGGGCCGCCTAAGGCAAATATTTTTTTTGTGGCTTTAGGGCCAAACTGATAGCCTGCCAAAATACCCATGCCAATGACAGGTAAACCCGGGCTTAATAACCACCAATAGCGTTTTTTATCGAGTGCTAAACCTGCAGCAGTGGGTAGGGTTTGAATTGTTGTTTGATTTAAATTTACTGGTGCATTCATGCTGGCGATCTTCCCTATTTTCTATTCTACCGTTATATTTCTAGAAATAGGCCATCAAGAACAGTTTTAAACGTCCAAAAAAGCTATGCAAACGTCCTTGGCATCAATAGCCAATATTTGACCTGAAAACACATGCTTGAGTGAATCAAGGCTTTTTATAATTTTTATTAGATGATGACAGAACGATAAGACATGGATGCTTTAAGTAAAATTTTTGATGATATTCATCTTAATAAATCTGAATATATTTATTTAAAACCGCAAGGTGACTGGGCATATTCTTATCAGGAACAAGATGCTGTGATTGGCTATGTGGTTCTGGTGGGCAATATGACGATTCAACTGAATCCACACACCCAACTTCAGGTCGAAGCGGGTGATCTAGTGCTGATCCCTTCAGGGCAAAACCACTCTTGCCATAGCAATAATAAAAGTAATTTAATTGAAGCTTTAAATATCACAGCACTTTTTGATCAAAAAAGACAGGAAACTATCGAGTTTGGAGGTGTTAGCGGTGAACCTGCTCTCATTTTAGCGATTCGTTGTCATATTGATACGATTATGGCGCGTCCGTTACTGAATGCCCTGCCCAACTATATTCATATTCACCATATTACCGGCAGTACCGCACCTGAATGGCTACAGATTGGCTTACATTTTTTGGCGGTTGAAGCTTATCAAATTCGACCGGGTCGCGACAAAATCCTCGATCATCTGGTCAGTATTCTCTTTATTGAATGTGTCCGTGACTATATTGCGCAATTACAGGATTCCAATAACTGGCTCAGAGCTTTGGCGCATACCGAATTGGCAAATGCTTTGGCCGCTATTCATGGCAAACCGGAACAGGCCTGGACGGTGGAAAGTTTGGCTGAACAATGTTGTATGTCACGCTCGAAGTTTGCCACTTTATTTAGCAATATCGTGGGTGAAACACCGTTGGCGTATTTACAGCAATATCGTTTCCGTTTGGCATCACAACATTTACGCGAAGGACAATTATCGATTCAGCAAATTGCCCATCGCGTTGGCTATTCTTCAGAAACGGCCTTTAGCCAAACCTTTAAACGGCTGTTTGATTTGACCCCTAGCCAGTATCGGCAACAATTTCAGTAAATTATTCTGAATTTGATGTATTCACGGCATTTAAGATGTTCAGAATGGCTTGAACTGGATCTTCACTATTTCCGGAAAGTAATTTCTTATGCATGGTGATGTGCTGCATCGCCTGAATTTGTGCGGTTTCAACATTCATCAATTTTTCAATTTCAGCAGCCAAATTTTCCGGCGTTGCATCACTTTGAATCAATTCTCGAATGATTTTTTTACCGGCAATAATATTCGGTAAAGAATAATAAGGAATTTTGATCAGGAATTTGATCACCACATAAGTCAGCCAATTTAACTTATAAAACGTCACCATCGGACGATGCAATAACATCGCCTCTAAAGTTGCAGTTCCTGACGCCAAGGCCACAATATTGGAGGCATTCATGACCTGACGACCAATTTTCGATTCGGTATCTGTATTTTCCATCAAGCAAACTTTAGCGACAAAGTCAGCAGGATATTGTTTTAGTAATGCTTCAATCTGCTGCTTGCGTGCATCATTAATCGCAGGAATCAAAAAGATATATTCAGGGTGCTTTTGGCTAATAATTTTGGCTGCATCCAGCACCAATGGACCCAGTCTTTCAATTTCGCCACGGCGGCTACCCGGTAAAAGTGAAATATGTTTGTGTTCAACATTCAAGCCAAGTTCTTGCTTGGCCTCAATCAGTGGATTTGTGAGCGGCAGTTGACTTGCCAATGGATGCCCCACAAAAGCAGCCGGAACATCAAATTGCTTATAAAAGGCTTTTTCAAACGGAAATAAACACAGCACCAAATCAATACTGGCTTTAATGCCATGTACCCGTCCCTGACGCCATGCCCAAACCGAAGGACTGACATATTGCACAGTTTTAATCGGCAGATTTTTCTGTTTTAAGCTTTTTGATAAACGTAAATTAAAGTCCGGTGCATCAATCCCCACAAATACATCGACGGGATCTTTTGTCCATGTATCGACCAATCCATCACGGACTGCGAAGAGCTTTTTAATATCTTTTAAGACTTCAACGATTCCCATCACCGATAAAACATCCATCGGATAATAGCTTTTGAAGCCTTCTGCAATCATTTGCGGACCACCGATGCCTTCAAATTCGGCATCAATTCCTTGCTCACGAAAACTACGGATGAGTTTAGCGCCAAGCGTATCTCCAGACACTTCCCCGACAACGATACCGATTTTAAGCTTCCGATTTTGCAAGTGTTTATCCTCAAATTTTTTAAAGTTTAACATAGCTGATCTTTCAGATTAATCATGATAGCGGTGCAAAGCTATTTTTTCTTATTAGAAATGAGGCTTTATCGTCCTGCCTAATCAACGCTATTTTCTATTTCTTTTTTTAGAATAAGTAAATCAATAATCAAGACAACGACTTATATGAAAAAGTCATAACATATGCACGTTTTTTGATATTTGGCATATATAACCATGTTTGGTCCACTCGAATTTATTTTAGCAGGTGTTTTGGTCGGTTTCTGCGTTGGGATTACAGGTGTTGGTGGAGGTTCATTAATGACGCCCATCCTGATTAGCCTGTTTAGAATCGAGCCACATATTGCCATTGGAACAGACTTACTTTATGCCGCAATTTCAAAATTCTGCGGGTCTTTAGTTCACGCAAAAAAAATGAATATTGTCTGGCCGATTGTCCTTTGGCTTGCGGTGGGGAGTATTCCCGCTTCGCTTGCGACGCATTGGGTTTTAGAAAACTACCTGAGTCAATCAAGTAGCTATAAAGCTGTTTTGACCATGGTCTTGGGTTTTATGTTGACCCTGACCGGTATTTCCATCGTGTTCCGCGGCCACATTGAACGTTTCTTTAACAAGATGCGTAAAGATGTACCTTTGGATATGACGCAGGATTTAGAAAAGGTTAACCTGCAAGCGAAAGACAAACGTACTTATATTATCATTATGGGTATTGTACTTGGCGTATTTGTGACCCTTTCTTCAGTCGGTGCTGGTGCATTTGGCATTATGGCGCTTGTGCTGATGTTCCCGAATTTACCCATGATTCGTATTATCGGTTCCGATGTGGTCCATGCCGTTCTTTTGACTTTAGTCGCAGGACTTGGACACATGAGTTCGGGTAATGTAGATTTACATTTACTCGGATGGTTATTGGTCGGTTCAATTCCTGCAATTATCGTTGGAACTTTGATCAGTTCCCGCCTGCCAGAAAAAATTATCCGTAAGATTCTCGGTATTACCCTATTCGCATTAGGCATGAATTTCATGCTTCATCCGGTCAAAGCAAAACCTGTAGAAAAACCGGCTACAGCGCAAGTGATCATTATTGAAAAATCGATGAAAGTTTAATTTAACTATACGATTCATCACTTTTTTTTGACCTATATATTGATCTTTTTTATAACATTGTGAACATACATTCGTGTTATATTCAGATTGAGAATAAACTTTTGTATGATCGAACCAGTGACGGCAATGAATACACTACAGTCAAAACCTATTACACAATCTGACATCGACGACGTGAATGTACAAAGCATTCAGCCTCTTGTAACTCCAGCTGAATTAAAAAAAGAGTTACCTCTGACTGAACATGCCTATCAAACCGTACTAAAAGGTCGTGAAACCATTCGCAATATCCTTGATGGTAAAGACAAGCGTCTATTCGTGGTCATTGGTCCTTGCTCAATTCACGACACGGTTGCTGCACATGAATATGCGGATCGTTTAAAAGTTTTAAGCGAAAAAGTAAAAGATACCCTTTACATTGTGATGCGCGTTTATTTTGAAAAGCCACGTACTACTGTGGGTTGGAAAGGTTTAATTAATGACCCTGACATGAATGACTCTTTCAATATTGAAAAAGGTCTTCGTATTGGTCGTCAGCTTTTAGTTGAACTGAATGAAAAAGGATTGCCGTGTGCCACTGAAGCGCTTGATCCTAACTCACCGCAATATTATCAAGATCTTATTTCATGGTCAGCAATTGGCGCACGTACTACCGAAAGCCAGACGCATCGTGAAATGTCTTCAGGCTTATCATCACCTGTAGGCTTTAAAAATGGTACAGATGGCGGTTTAACGGTTGCGACCAACGCAATGCAATCGGTTAAACATGGTCACAGCTTCCTCGGTCTAAATGACCAAGGTCAAGTTTCTGTCATTCGTACCAGCGGTAACCAATATGCACACGTAGTCCTTCGTGGTGGTAATGGCAAACCGAACTATGATGCAGGTTCTGTTGCAGAAGCTGAAAATGCTTTGGCGAAAGCGAAAGTCAGCAACAAGATCATGATTGATGCCAGTCATGCCAATTCAAACAAAGACCCGTACTTACAACCGCTGGTATTGAAAAACATCACAGAACAGATTCTGGATGGCAACACGTCGATTGTGGGTCTGATGGTTGAAAGCCATCTTAAAGGCGGTCGCCAAGATATTCCTGAAAATCTGGATGATCTTGAATACGGCAAATCAGTGACTGATGGCTGTATCGATTGGGAAACCACTGAAAAAGCCCTGCTCGATATGCATGAAGCACTCAAAGACGTTTTATCAAATCGCTAAGAGATTTAAAACGCCATCTAACCAGATGGCGTTTCTACTTTAACCTTAGGAAAAATTTTATCTTATGAATGAAATTGAAAATGCATTAAGCCACATCGAGAACTTCCAGTTTATTCACGAACACCTATTCACCTCAGCTCAGCCCACGGCTGAACAATTGAAACTGATTAAAGAATACGGCGTGACCACGATTGTGAATCTGGGATTGTCTGATGCAGAGCAGCATTTGGCTCATGAAGATAAAATTTGTTTAGATTTAGGCTTAAATTATATTCAATTTCCGATTTCGCCAGAAACACCGTCTGATGACCAATGTTTACTGATCTTAGACATGCTGGCTCATTTAGTACAAGAACAAATGGTCTGGGTGCATTGCAGCAAAAATTATCATGTCAGTAGTTTGATGTATTTATATCGTCAGTACTATCTGGATATAGACATGCCTACAGCGCAAGAGTTGATGCACAGCATTTGGGAACCGAATGAAACCTGGACTGGTCTCATCCATGCAGTAGCCTTACAACTGCAAGGTCGCAAAGCCACTAAAGAATTACAGCAATCGCTGATCCATCCAGATCATTTTGCCTGATGCGAAATCAAAACTGTTGCAGTCGATAGAATCCCTTCTTCACGTCCTGTAAAGCCTAATTTTTCTGTGGTTGTGGCTTTAACACTAATTTGTGTGACATGTACATCCAGAACATCTGCAATACTTTGACGCATTTCCAGATTATGTTTCGCCAACTTTGGACGCTCACAGGCAACAGTAATATCGGCATTATTCAGAACATAACCACGATCCAGAATTAGTTGATAGACATGTTTAAGCAAAACTCGGCTATCAGCACCTTTAAATTTTGCATCGGTATCTGGAAAATGCTGCCCGATATCGCCCAAAGCCAAAGCACCCAAGAGCGCATCACATAAAGCATGTAACACCACATCACCATCTGAATGTGCTTTTAAACCTTGAGTATGGGGAATTTTAATCCCTGCCAAAGTAACAAAATCACCTTCTTCAAAGGCGTGTACATCCATTCCCTGACCAATTCGAATTTGTGCGACCACTTTGAGCATCCTTAAGAAATAAATGATTGAGATGTTGTATTCACGCTTTCTATTTCGCTATAGTTACATCAGCGCAACATAGTGAAATTATAAGCGATCATGCTGGTGAATACCGATATTAATCTCATTAAAACATTAAGCACATTATTCAGTATTGGCTGTTTGTGCTCAACTTTGGCTCATGCTCAAAAAATTGACTGTTCCAGCCCCCACACCTCGTCAATGAAACAGATTTGTGCTGAAAATTTTGCCCAATCGCGGGAAAAATTAACCAATCATTATATCACTGCATTTTTGGTCAGTGATGCGCCAGTTCATTTATTAGAAGATACGCATACTTTATGGTTTAAGCGCTTACAACAATGTAAAAGTCTGGACTGTTATAAGCAACAATTTGAACTGCGCATTGAAGATCTCAACTTCTATACTTCACTGAATCAGAGTTTAACCAATCATTATTTAAAATTTGAAAATGGGCAAATTGCCAGTCAACCTGTGCATTTACAAGTCCACCAACTCAGCAAAGACAGAATTAAAATTGAAGGTATCGCCTACCGCAATCCAAACAATAAATTAGAAACACAAACTGTTCCTTTCTTGGCCTATACAACGCCTGAGCAGAAAAGTGAGATTACCGATAACGAACATGATTGCAAATATCAGTTCGATTTTAATAAAGCGATCTTGTCGGTGAAAACAACACAGAAAGGCTGTGAGCGTTTTGTCGGTGTATATCGGATTTATGATTAATTACTCAATTTGATTTTTAAAAAAGTGTTGCGCTGATGGATGATCATTCGATTCAGAAAATTGCCATTGAAACAGCCACAAACCTGGTCGCGGCTGAACATTCACAGCCTTTTGGCTTTGGTGTGGATGTATATAAAGTCTCGAATAAAATTTTTATGATGACCATGATTTATCAAGGCGAAAAAATTGTCACTCTAAAATGCTCCCCTCAAGAATCTGAAATGTTGCGTGATATCTATCCATCGATTCGTCCGGGATATCACATGAATAAAAAGCACTGGATCACGATTTATCCGGGTAAAGAAATCACCATGGAATTGGTAAAAGATTTAGTCATTGCTTCATATGAACTGGTGATCAGTAAATTACCTAAACACCAGAGAAAGAATTTAGAAGCTATACAATAAAAAGCATGAAGCTAACTAAAACTCCATGCTTTTTAATTGCTTAAACTGGATGTTGTGCAGCGACTTCCTGACTAATCATCACCGCTGTAGCTGCAGATAATGTCCAGCCTAAATGACCATGTCCGGTATTATAAAAAACCCGTTCACGTTTTCCTCGTCGAACAATTGGCATCATATTGGGCATCATCGGGCGTAAACCTGCCCAAGGCACCGCATTTTCAGTACTGATGTCAAAATGTTTATTCACCCAATCAATTAATGGCTGAATTCTATCGGCACGAATATCTCGGTTATAACCATTAAATTCAGCCGTTCCTGCAACGCGTAAACGATCCGCACCTAAACGTGAAGTCACAATTTTAGAACTTTCATCAAGCAGGCTGACCCAAGGCGCATTTTTGATACTGTCCTCATCATTTAAATCGAGCGTAATGGAATAGCCCTTAACTGGATATATATTGACCCGATCGCCCAGTAAATTTGCCAAGTGATAACTTCCCACACCACCACACACCACCACAGCATCTGCTTCCAATGATTCAACTGTCGCTGCATCTAAGCGCATATTTTCATTGCTGGCATGGTAAAGCACAGTCACACCTTTGGCATGATGTTTTACATCAGTCACTTCCATGCCAAACATGTATTTCACACCATATTTTTCAGATGCTTCGGCAAGCCCCTTGGTAAATTTATGAATATCGCCTGTGGCATCTCCGGGACAATAAAAGCCGCCATAATATTCGTCTTTCAAACTCGGCTCTATGCTTTTAATTTCTTCCGGTGTAACCGGAATTCTTTCCAAACCACCCTCAGTAAGCAAAGTATTCACCCGAGTCGCCACTTCATAATCCAGTTTGCTATGGTAAAAATGCAGAATTCCACGCTTTTCCAAATCAAACTGAATATTTTCTTGCTCAGCAACAGCAAATAAACGCTCACGGGCTAATAGCGCCATTTTTACGGTATCGCGAGTATTGGCTTCGTAATTTTTAATATTGCCAAGGAATTCCATTAACCAGCCATATTTATGCAGGTCAAATGAAGGGTTAAGTAATAGCGGTGCATTTTTATTCGACATCCACTTAATACCTTTCAGTACTGTGGCTTTTTGATTCCAGACTTCTGCATTACAGGCAGAAAGTTGTCCGCCATTGGCAAATGAGGTTTCCATGGCTGGATATAAATGTTTATCCATAACGGTAACTTTATAGCCCAATTTTGCCAGCTCATAGGCGGAAGTAACACCGGTAATTCCTGATCCGATCACAACAATATGACACATACGACACTCCCTGGAAATGTGTATACATTTCTTCTGAGCCCCATCTGTCATTGATACCTGAGAGCTTCGATCATGACGTTAAAAACTTAACGCTGACCATCCCCTTCGGTGAGCATATTGACTGAATATGCTTCTCTCCAGATTTTTGAAATTATTACAGTCCTTTTGCCTGAGAGTTTCCGGGGTCGTTGCTCCTTCGGCGTGTTCACAGAAGAACATCTCTCCTGCAATAATTGCTTATATTAATATGAGCAACTTTTGTACCATTCGCGAGCACTAAATTTATTTATTTGTTAATTAATTCATCTTACATAAAAATAAATATGTATATCAACCAATTAAGATTAAAAAAGAATGAGGAAAATCTAAATATCGTAAAAATGAATTGAAATCAGTTATTCAGATTGCACATTTATATGAGTTCAACGCTCTGATTTGGCTCTCTTAAAGCAATAATACCAAACACTTAATTAGATCTTATTTTTTTAAGCAAAATGGTCAAGCATTGAAAATGCTACATTAACTGATTTATCTCTATTTAATTACCGACTTGGTCATATGCTGTAATTTTAAATCAATCAAAGGTTGCCCTACGTTTGCATGAATCGGATAAGACTCGATACATGCTGTTTTTGAATAGCTGCATCTTTCATAATACTGAATCAGCTCTGTTCTGGCATCCAGTACAAACATTTCATAATGATTGAATGCTGGAAAAATTTCTAAGGCCCTTTTTTCAGCATATTCCAAAACCTGCTTTCCAACACCCTGATTTTGCCAATGTGAATCCACACAAAAAGTTCCTATTTCAACAGCATTTTGCTGAAAGGTTAAACCTATACAGGCGACTAAATCAGACTGCTTATTTCCCAAAGTTTCAGCAATAAATAAAGAGAAATTTTTTTGTTCTAAACTCTTTAATAATTGCTGATGATTGATTCGATCTCCAACAACAATATCTTGTTCACTGGTCCAACTAGAACCCATATTCGTACGATACGCCTGATCAATCAAACCTATTAGGTTGTCGATATCATTTAAATTTGCGGTTCTATATCTTAATGACTTCATTATTTTTCTAAAAAATTGAATTTAATAAAAATTACCACAAAGCATCATCAAACAAAATTCTATCCATAAAAAAACCAGACTTTAAGTCTGGTTTTTTTATCATTAAAGCTCGTAGCCTTAACTAATTACTTAGGTTCAATCGGAGCAAACGGTACAACCACATCAGCATTTTGTGCACGATGACGCATGAAGTGATCCATCAACACAATTGCAAACATGGCTTCAGCGATTGGTGTTGCACGAACACCGACACAAGGGTCATGACGACCTTTAGTCAATACATCCGTATCTTCACGAGCAATATTAATGGTTTTACCCGGCGTGGTAATACTTGCAGTCGGTTTCAAAGCAATCGCCACACGAATGGTTTGACCACTCGAAATACCACCAAGAATCCCGCCGGCATGATTGGCAAGGAAACCCTCTGTGGTCAATTCATCACGTGATTCATGACCAAACTGCTCTGCAACAGCAAAACCATCGCCAATTTCCACGCCTTTTACTGCGTTAATACTCATCATGGCATGCGCGATATCAGCATCTAAACGATCAAATACTGGTTCGCCCCAACCGACTGGAACATTCTCGGCCAGAATTTCAAGCTTCGCACCACAGCTTGTGCCTTGCTCACGCAGTGAAGTTACTAAAGCTTCAAAACGTGGAACGGCATCTGCATCACCACAGAAAAATGGATTGTTTGGAACTTCATTCCAATCCAATGTATTGGCTTTTTCTGTACCAATTTGCGTTACATGACCACGAATCACAATACCAAACTTTTCAGCCAGATATTTTTTCGCAATTGCACCCGCAGCCACGCGCATTGCAGTTTCACGCGCGCTTGAACGGCCACCACCACGGTAATCACGGAAACCATACTTTTGGGTATAGGTATAATCCGCATGACCTGGACGGAAAGTTTGAGCGATATTGCCGTAATCTTTCGATTTTTGATCCGTATTACGAATCAATAAACCAATCGATGTACCTGTGGTTTTACCTTCAAATACACCGGAAATAATTTCCACTTCATCCGGCTCTTTACGCTGAGTTGCGAATTTAGAGGTCCCCGGTTTACGGCGGTCTAAATCTTTTTGTAAATCTGCTTCAGTCAGTTCGATCCCAGGCGGCACACCATCGACAATTGCCATGAGGCCAACGCCATGAGATTCACCACAAGTCGTTACACGGAACAGTTGTCCAATACTATTACCTGCCATGTTCACAACTCCTTATGCTTGAACAGATTGTACAAATAAATCACGGTATTTACGGCATTGCTCTGCTGTTAAAGCAAAAATACCCGAACCACCTTTTTGGAAAGTTAACCAATGGAAATCAACAGTATTAAAGTTCTGTTTCATTGCCCATTCAGAATTACCCACTTCAATGACAATTAAACCATCTTCAGTTAAGTAATCCGCAGCTTGCGCTAACATTTTACGAACCAAGTCTAAACCGTCTTGACCCGCAGCAAGTGCAAGTTCTGGTTCATGCAAAAATTCAGCCGGTAAATCTGCCATATCTTCAGCATCCACATACGGTGGATTCGATACGATTAAATCATATTGATTTTCAGCAGGAATTTTTGCGAATAGATCTGATTCCATCAATGCTACTTGGAATTGTTGGTTATGATGTTCACAGTTAATCTGAGCCACTTCTAACGCATCTTTCGATAAATCTGTCGCATCCACTTCTGCTTCTGGGAATGCATAAGCGAGTGCAATGGCAATACAACCTGAACCGGTACACATATCCAAAATACGACGTGGCATTATAGGATTTGGATTTTCCGGTAAGTTATTGACACCTTCACGTGGCTGATGATTTTCATCTAAGCAATATGGCGCGAAACGGTTTTGAATCAATTCTGCAATTGGTGAACGTGGAATAAGTACACGTTCGTCAACGTAATAAGGTTTATCGCAGAAATAAGCCAAGTTTAATAAATATGAAGTTGGCACTTTTTCATTGATACGACGTTCAAGTAAACTGATAAATTCAGCTTTTTCACTTGGCAGTAATTTCGCATCTAGAATTTCTGGATTTGCGCTCCAGTCCAATGCCAATGTTTGCAATACTAAGGCCGAGCTTTCTGCAAAAAAGTCTTCTGTACCTTGACCTAAGTGTGCATCGTATTGACGTAGAGCTGAAACACCAAAACGGATAAAATCACGAATTGTGCTTAGGTTTTCAGCGGCTTCCTGTAAATGTTCAGGGCTAATAGTCAGTTGATCCACTTAAGGCATCTCCAAGGTCAAATTTTTTAAAGCGCCTTATGATACCTTGTTTTAACCGTTTTTTATAATGTTTCAATCAGCTTCAAAACAATTATCTATACGCAATTTGCTTAGTTTGATAATAGTAAGCTCGCTCCATTGTCATTTCTAATACGCATTTTGCTTGTAGAACTTCTATAGATGCAGAGGTCACATTGTAATAGCATTGTTGATTAAGACGGTTTACCCAAAGTTGATGTTGTTGCTTAACACTGCTTTGATTATCACCACTATTTTTTAAATAATTTTTATAATATTTGTTTAAAAATTTTCCCTGCGTTTTTAATTCCTTATCCACACAGTTTTTAACTGTTGCAGTTTGACCATAAGATGTATTTAGACATTTGTTATATTCGTCAGAATATCCTTGTGCTAAAACTGAGTTTGAACCTAAAGCAGCCACACTGAAAATCACTGGTAGTACAAATCGCATCACATTCCCCTGTCTTAAATGACTCAATTTTAAATACTCTTATTTTGTTTATTCAGGGATACTACAACAATCATGTGCAAATTCCTATATCACTGCCGTTCAAGCCTAAATCCGATAAAAACTTCCTTACAATTACACATTGAATCTGCAACAAATGCCCTTATATAGTTTCCATTCTTTGTCTAAATATTTTTTTATGAGCTACAAACACAATAATTTAATGGCAATGCGCCAAAACTATTGGAATGATACAGCTTCAGTCCAGGTTGAAAGCGAGAAAAAATTCTTTCAGCAAACCTTGATTGAACACGATATCTACACAGCCCCATCAGAAGATGATGCCAAATATCTGTTCTTTAGTTTACCTAGCATTATCATTGTAAAAGGTTATGCTCTCGGTTTTAAACATGACAGCGTTCAAGCCATGATTTTTAAACATATTCAAGATAATAAAACCGTATTGCAGCAAAAAAGTGACATTAAAATTCAATTCCGTATGTAAATATTTATATATATACACGACATGTTCATGTGCTCGTATCCCTCTAAAGACCAATAAATAGTGTTGGTATAAATTTAGTTCACTCTGCTGAAAAAGCCTCTACATCTCATAGGACTCAGGCTTTTTATTGAAAAATAAATTAAATATTAAGCATATTAATGCTCTGTACAGCAGGTTGAACTTTTTTAATACGTGAATACACGGTAATATCCGCTACAATTAACTATTCTGCGACTTGCTGATTAAAGGATTTTGTTTAATGTCAGATCAGAACGATAAGCTTAAACAACTCAAAACTTCCTCTATGGATCGACGCTTATCTATCGCTAAAGCTTCATTACTAGCAGGAACGCGTTGGGCTGCCTCTAGCGCAACCACCATGTTTTCCAATGAAGCAGACAAAGAAAAGAAACGTAAAAAAGCCATGAAAGAACAGGCGGATTATCTTGTTTCTGAAATTGGCAAATTAAAAGGTTCTATCGTTAAAATTGGGCAAATGATGGCGCTTTATGGCGAACATTTTTTGCCAGAAGAAATTACTCAAGCGCTGAATACTTTAAATAATCAAACCATCGCGCTTGCATGGCCAGCGATTAAAGAACATTTAGAACAACAATTGGGTTCTAAACTGAATGATTTAACCATTGATCATGAACCATTAGGCACCGCATCTTTAGCACAAGTCCATCGCGCCACGCGCAAATCAGATGGTTTGGAAATTGTACTTAAAATTCAATATCCGGGTGTAGCAGATGCCATTGATTCGGATATGAGCTTATTTAAAAATATGCTCAAATTGACCCGCATGGTGCCGCAAACTCGTGAATTTGATCAGTGGTTCGATGAAGTTCGCGAAATGATGCACCGTGAAGTTGATTATGATATTGAAGCTGCAACGACACGTCGTTTTGCCGAGCGTTTAAAAGACGATCCGCGCTATATCGTGCCGCAAATTATTGATGATTATTGTACAGATCAGATTCTGTGCATGACCTTTGAACGCGGTGTGCCGATTAATAGCCCTGTTATGCTCTCGTTGCCTCAAGAGCGTCGCAATCAAATCGGTGAAGCTTCACTCGAGATTGCAGTACGTGAAATTTTTGAATGGGGTGAAATGCAGACCGATCCAAACTTTGGTAATTATTTGGTTCGTTTGGGTAATGGTTCAGATAGCCAAGATAAAATTATCCTGTTAGATTTTGGGGCCATTCGTCAATTTGATGAGCACTTGCTGAGTGTTGCACGCAATTTAATCCAGGCCGGTTATCGTCACGATAGTGATGAAATGGTTCGTGCCATGACCGGTTATGAATTCTTTGATTCAATTCCGCAAAGCATTAAGCCAGATATGGCAAAAGTTTTTTTATTGGCCACTGAAGCATTTAGCACAACTGCTAATAATCCAGACTTACCTGAAGGTGTGATGGATGAGCAGCAACGCTATGACTGGAAAAAAAGCCAATTGCATAGTCGCGTGATGCAACGTGCATCCAAATCGATGGCATCGCGTTATTTCAGCGTTCCACCGAAAGAATTTATGTTTATTAGCCGTAAATTTATTGGTGCATATACCTTTATGACCGTGATCGATGCAAAAACCAATGTGCGCAAGATGGTCGCAAAATTTTTATAATCGATTCTGACTAGAGTGATTATATTGTCACTCTAGTCAACCTTATCTTTATAACTCGCCTTTATAATGATTAAAAATAAATATTATTCAATCATTTAATAACTTTAAAATTCATTTTAAACCGTTCATCCAAGTCAATTTTAATTGTCAGTCATGACATAGTCTTTTCTAAATTTGCATGTCAGCATAAAAATACAAAGAATCGAAAATCGATGGACGATAACAATGACCAATATGGTAAACAAAGCACAAGGATTTGGGCTATCACTCATCACTAAAATTGCCGGTAGCGATGTTCTCGATCAATTCAAACTGCGTAAATTTCTTGAAAAATCGTTATATCAAGGTTCAAAAATCGGTTTTAAAACCTTAACTAAAACCCAAAAGGTATTTAAAGCCAATTCCAATGTCAGCAAACAACGTTTACCCAATCAACACAAGTCATTCTTTGATTTAAGCTTGACTGAAGAACAGCAAATGACCTGTGATGCAATGGACCAATTTGCATCAGAAGTTCTTTATCCACTCGCATCTCAAGCTGATCAAGATGAAAAGTTCCCTGCAGCACTTTGGCAACATGCTACCGACTTAGGACTGAATTACTATGCTCTTCCAGAAGCTCTGGGTGGCGTTGCAACCGAAAAAAATATTCTAAGCAATATATTAATTGCTGAACATTTAGCCAAAGGTGATTTCAGCTTAACAGCAGGCTTACTTTCAACATTTAGTGTAATTAATGCAATTACCCAATGGGGTTCTGAAAAAGTTCAGTCCACCTATTTAACAAGCTTCGCAAATGATCCCGATATCCATGCTACATTTGCCATACAAGAAGCAACAGCTGCATTTAATCCATTCAACTTAAAGACCAAAGCAACTTTAATCCATGGAAAATACACCCTTCAGGGTGAAAAAACTTTAGTGCTATTAGGTGAAACTGCCGATCTATTTTTGGTGAATGCTGAACTGAATGGCGCGCCCGAGGTTTTTATTGTAAAACGAGATAGCAGTATTACCGCAAAGAAAAGCTCAGCAATGGGCCTAAAAGCTGCAGAAACCGTAACATTACACTTCCATAATAGCCCTGCTGAATTATTAGGTGATGATGACTTTAATTACACTGCTTTCTTGGATTTGGGCAATTTGATGTGGTGTGCGATGGCTGTAGGAACCTGTGAAGCAGTAAAAGCTTACTGTATTCAATATGCCAATCAACGTACTGCTTTTGGTGAGCCTATTTCACACCGACAAAGTGTGGCGTTTATGATTGCAGACATGGCGATTGAAATTGAGGCCATGCGTATGCTGATCTTAAACGCTGCCAGTCTTGCTGAAGCAGGTCAACCTTTTCATCGCGAAGCCTATTTAGCACGTTTACTCTGTGCAGAAAAATCAATGAAAATTGGCACGGATGGTGTGCAAATTTTGGGTGGTCATGGATTTACCAAGGAACATCCGGTTGAGCGCTGGTATCGTGATTTACGTGCTACAGCGATCTTACATTCAGGCTTACATGCTTAATCTATAAAAATAAGGAATTATGCAGATGAATTTACAAAATCCTAAAAAATTTAAGATGCTGATAGATCAAGCCCATGAATCAGCTTTAAATGTATTACGCCCGATTTCACGCAAATATGACAAAGCCGAACACAGCTATCCGAAAGAACTCGACATGTTTGCCTCAATAATTGATGGCATGAACGATGGTAGCGAAGGCATCAATGCGGGGGCTGCTGTTGGAAAACGTGGAAGCACAGAAGTAGGAAATAAAAATGGCGTCAACATGTCCACTGTACTCGGCGTGATCGAGATGTGCTATGGAGATACCGGCTTATTACTCAGTATGCCTCGTCAGGGTTTGGGTAATTCTGCCATTGCAGCTATCGCAAATGATGAGCAATTGGAATGCTTTAAAGGAACGTGGGCGGCTATGGCGATTACTGAACCCGGTTGTGGTTCAGACTCAGCAGCGATTCGAACCACGGCTACCAAAGATGGTAATGATTACATCATAAATGGTGAAAAGATTTTTGTGACCTCTGGTGAGCGTGCTGACTCTGTTGTGGTCTGGGCAACATTAGATAAGAAACTCGGACGTGCGGCTATTAAATCCTTTGTGGTTCCTAAAGGCACTTCAGGAATGAAAGTGGAACGCCTTGAACATAAACTGGGTATTAAAGCGTCTGATACCGCGGTCATCAGTTTTATTGACTGTCGTGTACCTAAAGAAAACCTGTTAGGTCATGCTGAAATTGATGTTGCCAAAGGTTTTGCTGGAGTTATGGAAACTTTTGACAATACTCGCCCTTTGGTTGCAGCGATGGCTGTCGGTTGTGCAAAAGCCTCTTTAGAAAGAATTAAAGAAATTTTTAAAGATCAATTAGATGAAAATTATACTACGCCTTATTTGCAAACCTCCCATATCGCAGCACAAATTTACCGTATGGAAGCTGAGTGGGAAGCTGCTCGCTTACTCACCATGAAAGCCGCTTGGATGGCAGACAATAAAAAGCCAAACTCACGCGAAGCATCAATTTCCAAAGCAAAAGCAGGACGAATGTGTAATGAAATTACCTTAAAATGCGTAGAACTTGCAGCAAGTGTCGGTTATAACGAAGATGAACTATTAGAGAAATGGGCACGTGACTCAAAAATTCTCGATATTTTTGAAGGTACCCAACAAATTCAGCAATTGATTATCGCACGACGTGAATTAGGCAAGAGTTCAAATGAATTAAAATAAATTTTAGACATTTTTAATGCATAAAAACCTTACAAGTGATGGATTTTTATCAGATATAGGGTTATAAAAATCCATCACTTTTTTATTTTTTTAATTTAAGCTTATGTATCAAGTTAGACCTATTCAAGCACAAGATAATGCTGAAATTGCACGCATCATTCGCGAAGTTTCCAAAGAATTTGGACTTGCTCCTGAATCAGGTTTTGCTGTAGCTGACCCAATTTTAGATGACTTATACACGGTTTATCATCAACCTAATGCGCAATATTGGGTGATTGAAAATGAACAGGGTGAAATTTTAGGTGGCGGTGGTTTATCGCCTTTAAAAGGCGATCACACCATTCTAGAAATTCAAAAAATGTATTTTTTACCAGAAATACGCGGTCTAGGATTTGCTAAGCAACTGCTAGAAAAAGCCTTTCAGTTTACGCTACAGCAAGGTTTTAAATCTTGTTACCTAGAAACCACCAAAGAACTTTGGCAAGCAGTCAAACTCTATGAAAAATTAGGATTTGAGTATTTAAATCATCCCAAAGGCAATACGGGTCATAGTCAAGCCTGTGAAATTTGGATGGAAAAACGACTGTAATTCTTCTACATTTAAACAATGTTCTAGCGTTAAAAAGAACGTTCTTTAATTTGAGATTTCTTGTATTAAGCCTGTTGATTTATAACCCTATGTCAGCATTTGCTTACACAGAAAGCATTCATTGACGCCTATGCTAAAATCAGCATGAACCTTAATATAAAAATATCAGGAAGCAAGATGTTTCCATAATAAAAATAATAAACGATATAAGCAGGATGCATAAAGGTAAAATAGGAGTTTTACCTTGTAACTAATATGAATAAGCCCCGTCACGATGATGGGGCTTATTTTTTGCCAAGAATTTTCAAACCTTAACAAGAATAAGCCAAAATTTGTACAGCTTCATTGGTTCAGCTTGCTAATGTTAAAGTTTCAATCAGTCATTCAGGATCACTAAAATGTCTAAAAAAGCCTTATTTATTACTTCAAATGTGGGCGTAGAACAAGATGAGCTGATCAAACCGTCTGAATATTTACAATCAAAAGGTATTGAAGTGATTCATGCCGCAGAAGAACAAAAGGATGTTCAAACGGTTAAGAGTGATAAGGAACATGCAACCTCTTATACACCGCAAACCACTTTATCTAGAGTCTCTCCAGAGGATTATGATATTTTGGTCATTCCTGGAGGAACGGTAAATGCTGATACCCTTCGCTTAAATAAGGATGCTCACAAAATTATTCAGCACTTTACCGATAATGCAAAACCTATTGCTGCCATTTGTCACGGACCTTGGGTATTAATTAATGCGGAAAGAATTAAAGATAAAAATTTAACCTCATATAAAAGTATAAAACTGGATTTAGAAAATGCCGGTGCTAACTGGGTCGATGAAGAAGTTCATCGTTGCAATACCAATAATTGGCCATTGATCACATCGCGAAGCCCCGATGATATCCCCGCCTTTAATCAAGCTATTTTGCAAGAATTGGATAATTAACAAAATCTTTAAGCGATAAGTCCCATTAACATAATGGGACGCTTTAATTTAAAGCTTGTAACATTCAATTATTGAATGATCAATTCATAAAAATACTTCACAAATCGTTTGAATAATACAAAACATCAACTATTGACTCACGCTACACAGACCACTAGCATAACTTCAATAAAATTTTACTTTGGGTTTCTAACCTTGTTGATTACGCGCCATTTATCTCATTTACGTTCAAAATTATCCCATAATAATTTTTTTACATTTAAATCAACAGCTATCGTCATTACTGCTCTAGCTTTTACCGGTTGTACATCCTTTGGTGGGAGTTCAGTGGCTAAACGATCTGCCAAATTATCCACTGGCATACAAAAAGCATATGCTGTTGCACCCGATACAGCAAATCGTGTATCTCCCATGATTATCCAAAGTTCGGATAAATATGCTGTTGATCCATTACTAGTAGCTGCCATGATTCGACAAGAATCAAGTTATAGGAACTATGCCATTTCACCCGCGGGTGCCGTTGGGCTCACTCAGGTGATTCCACGTTACTGGCAACAAACATGTCCAGGTGATTTAAGTGATGAATATCATAATATTAATTGCGGTACCTATATTTTATCCACCTATAACAATAAAGCAGGAAGTTGGCCTAAAGCGCTTGCCTATTATAATGTTGGACCTGCTGGCTATAACTCCAGCTCTAAAATGAAAAAACAAGGTGAAAAGTATGCAAGGCAAGTTAAACAACATCACAACACTTTAAAGGGTGCTTTATAAATCTAATAGAAATTCTCCTGCCTATTGGATGGGAGGATATTATTCATATTCATTTGTTATATCTAGACTCTAACTAACGCCCGAAAACCTCGAGAAGCATAATAAGATTCTGCTCCATTGTGGTAAACAAAAACTCGTCCATAACGCTTATCAGCAAAAAGAGCGCCACCTTTCTTGCGGATATCATCCGGTGTAAATAGCCAACTTGAAGTTTTCATATCAATTGAGTCTATTGCTTGCAGTTCATAATAATCATGCTCGGTTAACAACTCGACTCCCATAACTGAAGCAAGATCTAAGACTGAATTTTCAGGTTTATGGGCTTTGCGGGAATCTAGTGCTTTTCGGTCATAACATAAGCTTCTACGACCCGATGGGCTCTCTATACTACAATCCATAAAAACATAGTGATCGGTGATATGATCATGCAATACGACATCAGGTTCACCACCTGTTCGTTCCATTTCATGCAATGACCACATTTTAGCTGGGCTTTCTTCCAGCTTGTGCTGGATTTTCGACCAGCGCATTGCTTTATGCCGCTGCATATTCTGTTCAAATCGTATTTTTAAAATATTTAAAAGATGTGCTGCTTGGTCTTCGTTTAATTGTATTTCGAATTGCTTATTCTGTTTCATTTTATATTCCTGTATTTTTATTTTAAATATTTTGCATTATTCCCTTCACATACTACAAGTCAGAAAATAATGAGGAATTGTACAGATAAGGTCTTTTGGCTTTCCCTTTTTCAGGCATAAAAAAATCCCCCTCTGCTTTATAGCGGAGGGGGATTTTCAGGAATAATGAGCTGGCGATGACTTACTCTCACATGGGTAACCCCACACTACCATCAGCGCAAAGAGGTTTCACTTCTGAGTTCGGGAAGGGATCAGGTGGTTCACTCTTGCTATTGTCGCCAGCACAACTGTTTATGATTACTCGCTATGGTCTTATTT
>NZ_NEGF01000002.1:0-392705 GCF_002135195.1 Acinetobacter terrae | reverse complement strand
ACTTTAACTCAAATATATCTGTTAATAACTCTTTTGACCAAAGCTAGGCATACACCCAGTGTAAATAAGACCATAGCGAGTAATCATAAACAGTTGTGCTGGCGACAATAGCAAGAGTGAACCACCTGATCCCTTCCCGAACTCAGAAGTGAAACCTCTTTGCGCTGATGGTAGTGTGGGGTTACCCATGTGAGAGTAAGTCATCGCCAGCTCATTATTCCTGAAAACACCCTGATCTAATCGGTCAGGGTGTTTTTTTATGCGCGGAATAAAGAGAAAAATAATGTAAAAGTTGCTAAAAAAGGCTCAAAACCCCCTCCTCATCAGCGCATTCATACCCAGAAAAAATCCTGTAAACGTTACTGTGGCTTCGCCCTCGTTAAATACATGTTTGTTGTAAGCTCATATTTCCGATATATACAGTTCACCTCATGCCGCTCATTGGGGAGCTAAGTTTGGATGAGAAAAAGTACTTGCTGCAATGTTGATGATCATGCCCATAGGTTTATGGTTGATGCTGATTTCTGCGATTGGGTAGGTTTTATTGGGACTGGTATTATTTACTTTTTCATTTTTTGCTGCACATTCAACCTCAAGTAGCTAGGTATCCGTACAATCCTTACAGTATCGTGTAGTGGGTTCTTCACTTTATCTATTTAGTTACTATATGGGATCCAGTATTTTGGGCAGTAGTAGCGGTTTAGTATGGGAAAACTAGGGTTGGAATGGCTTAACCTTGTTTATTAGCTGTGTGCTTGATGTTAGGTTTATTTTTTGCTATCCGACTCCATCTTTATAAACAACAAATAATTAAAGATTTAAATCACTGTTTTAGTATGTTTTTTAATCAAGAAAGTGGGCGGAATTCATGGTAAAATGATCGGCTTTCATCTTTGATCTAATTTTAAGATCTTCCATCTGCCAGCCGAGAATTTGCTAGCCATGTCTACAGCTTATACCGCACAGACAGCGCCGACCGCGTTGTTTGATTACGACAAATATTGGGCGTCTTGTTTTGAACCCGCACCATTTTTGCCGATGTCACGCGAGGAAATGGATCTACTCGGCTGGGATGCCTGTGACTTTATTTTAGTTTGTGGCGATGCTTATATCGACCACCCATCTTTCTGTTCAGGCATTATTGGACGTACCCTTGAAGCGCAAGGCTTCCGTGTGGGAATCATTGCTCAGCCAGATTGGACCGATCCTGAAGCATTCCGCGTATTGGGTAAACCGACCATTGCTTGGGGCGTGACCGCCGGCAATATGGATTCCATGATCAACCGTTATACGGCTGACCGTAAAATCCGTTCCGATGATGCTTATTCACCAGATAATCAGCCGAACAAACGCCCAGACCGTGCAGCAACTGTGTATTGTCAGCGCTGCCGTGAAGCATTCCCTGATGTGCCCGTACTTTTGGGTGGTATTGAAGCATCATTGCGTCGTATTGCACATTATGACTATTGGTCAGACAAAGTCCGTCGCTCGGTGTTGATGGATTCAAAAGCGGATTTATTGATGTACGGTAATGGCGAACGCTCTATTACTGAAGTAATGCACCGTTTGGCTAAAGGTGAAAAAATCCACGAAATTACCGATGTTCGTGGTACAGCATTTATTGTTAATAAACATAACCGTGCATCTAAAGCCAAGTTTGTTGAAATTGCATCGAATGATGTCGATAGCATTGGACGTGTTGATCCAATCATCAATCCGTATGTGATGACTGAAGATTTAGATGGTTGTGAAATAGAAAAAGATAAAGGTAATTCTTTAACTCAATATCAAAATTTCCAAAAAGAACCTGTTGCTAATCCAATTATCCGCGAAGGCGATAATCTGGATGCCGATACGCAAATTGTTCAGCTTCAGCCTGCGCCATCAAAAGCCATCAAACATAAATTGCCACCACGTGAACTGGCTGTCATTCGTTTACCTGCATTTGAAGAAGTGGCTGAAGATCCTGTTTTATATGCACATGCCAACCGTATTTTGCATTTGGAAACCAATCCCGGAAATGCTCGTGCCATGGTACAAAAACATGGTGAACGTGATGTCTGGTTAAATGCACCACCAATTCCGTTAACGACAGAAGAAATGGATTATGTGTTTGACTTGCCTTATGCACGTTTGCCACATCCAGTTTATGGTGAGGCACGTTTCCCCGCATTTGACATGATCAAGTTCTCCGTGAACATCATGCGTGGCTGTTTTGGCGGGTGTACTTTCTGTTCGATTACTGAACATGAAGGTCGTATTATTCAAAACCGTTCTGAAGAATCGATTCTGCGTGAAGTGGAAAAAATTCGTGATACAGCGCCTGGCTTTACCGGAATTATCTCTGACCTAGGTGGGCCGACTGCGAACATGTATCGTTTGCAGTGTAAAGATCCTGAAATTGAGAAAAACTGTCGTAAACCATCGTGTGTATTCCCAGGTGTTTGTCAAAACTTGCATACTGATCATGCACCGTTGACACAGTTATATCGTAAGGCACGTGAACTAAAAGGCATTAAAAAGATTCTGATTAGTTCAGGTTTGCGTTATGACCTGGCTGTATTGAACCCTGAATATGTGAAAGAACTGGTTCAGCATCATGTCGGTGGTTATCTGAAAATTGCACCGGAACATACCGAAAAAGGTCCATTGTCGAAGATGATGAAACCGGGTATTGGTACCTATGACCGTTTCAAACAGATGTTTGACCGTTTTAGTAAGGAAGCAGGGAAAGAGCAGTACCTTATTCCTTACTTCATCGCGGCGCATCCGGGTACTACCGATTATGACATGATGAACTTAGCGATTTGGTTGAAGAAAAATGGTTTCCGTGCTGATCAGGTACAGAATTTTTATCCTTCACCAATGGCAACAGCAACCACCATGTACCACACTGGTAAAAACCCGTTGGCGAAAGTGGCACGTTATACTGAAAATGTCGACATTGTGAAAGGGGACAAGCGTCGTCGCTTGCATAAAGCCTTCCTGCGTTACCATGATTCGAATAACTGGCCATTACTGCGTGAAGCATTGAAAGAAATGGGCCGTTCAGACCTGATTGGTAACTCGAAACAGCATTTGATTCCGACCTATCAGCCTGCAGGCACCGAAGGTCAGTATCAATCAGCACGTAAGAAAAACTCGACTGTTGCCGGTGATTCGCAAAAACGCAGCGGTGACAATGCTGTTCGTAATAATTCCGCAGCGAACCCGTCACGCCCGTCGAATACCAAAAAACGTCCTGAAAAAGGTCAGATCTTGACTCAGCATACCGGTTTACCACCCCGTGAAACAGGTGATGCTAAAAAACCGTTTGGTGGTCCTAAACCAAAAGGTAAATCTAAGCCGAAATCGAGAGCTTAGCCTTAAAAATAAAAAAGGATGCTACGGCATCCTTTTTTATGAATAACTGAAATAAATCATGCAGAAACATTTCGTCGGAATTGTCCGACAATATCCCATCGTCTTATTGCATCAGGGCTTAGGCTTGATATACCCTATTTATAGTGTCTAATAACGGATTTAATTTAGGCATCAATCATGAGCATAAAATCAGTGCAACTTTTTGTCAGCTTTTAAGATGATTTCGTCGTCATTTAAATGCAGTTTGTTTACTTAAAAAATTTAATAAAAATAAGAGTTGTATACTGAATTTGATAACAATCGGTGTGACACCGAAAAAGATTATAAAAATTTAAAGGACTAAGAGGATGATGGTTTATATTTTGGTCGGGAGTTTACTCCTATTTTGCGTACTGTGTATGGCTTGGAAAAGTCTGGAAAGCAGTAGCAAACAGCAAGATAGCGCTTTAAAGCAAAGGGCTATCTTTAATATTAACGAACAATTAACCTATACGCGACTCAAGGGAATATTGCCACAGAGCACTATATTGGCCCATGTTTCATTTGATGCGCTATTGACGACCAAATACTCTCGTACCCGCCATAAATATCGCAATATGGTGGCAGACTTTGTTGTGCTTGATGAACATCATCAAGTCACAGCCATTATTGCACTTGATGATCCCATGGCATTAAGACGTCCACAGAATGCGCAATATCAAGATGCACTTTTAGCTATGGCGGGATATCGTGTCATTCGCTATGAGGATGTGCCTGAGTATTATGAGTTAAGACAAGATTTCCTTCTTGAAAAATCTCCTCACAATCAGTTAGATATACAAGTTGCAGATACACCAAAGAAGTATAGTTTTTATCCTGAGCTGGAACGAAAGAAAATCCGAATCGTGGGGTAATAACAACAAGCATGAATTCATATGCGTTCATGCTTATTTATATCTATCGCTTTAATTTTCTGTACGGACAGCAGTAACCATCATTTCCACCAAAACGTCCGGTGCATAGAGTTTAGATTCAACACAGGTTCGTGCAGGCACTTGACCTTCAGCCACCCAGGCATCCCAAACTTCGTTCATTGCAGCATAGTCTTGTTGTATATCTTTTAAGAAAATCATCACCGACAAGATATTGCTTTTATCTGTTCCCGCATCTGCCAATAAGCGGTCAATATTATCTAAGGTTTCTTGCGTTTGCGCTTTAATATCCAGTGATGTGTCATTGGCCAATTGACCGGCTAAATGCACCAGATTACCTGAAATCGCCACTTCGCAATAACGCTTTTCTACATGTAGACGCTGAACATTCATCAAATTTTAATCCTGTGTTTTGGGTATTATTGCTGCGACAATTATAATCAGTAAATTGCCACACATTGTCAGCCATACTTGGGAAAAATTGGTTTTTTAAAATGAGTGTGGCAACAATGCCAAAGTAGAAATCGTACCAATCGACAACAGCATCAATGAAACTACTGAGTGCGGTTTTAAGCGCGTGTTGTTCTTAGAGTAGAGGTTCTTGGAGATTTACAGAAATATTCGCAGAAGATATGCAAGAGGGAGTTCCATGGTTTACAACAGAGTTGCCCTGTAATATTCGGATTTGATCGTCACGCCAATCACAGGACAGCATGCTAAAAGTAAAGGTGATTTTTAGCATCTCAGCGGCTACATGGATAAATGTATCGCGCCAATAGAGTACCGCAAAAATAGCAGTTGTGTATCATCAATTGGTCTAATTTTATTCTTTTGATTGAAAAACATTCAAATGCTTACCACAACGAAAGCTGCGGCTGATCCAGCTGGTCAGAAAGTTGGTGAACCCCAACCCCGATTAAGCGAAATTGAACATGTTCAGGAATCTGCATTTCAATCAACAATTGCTGCAGTACATCTTCCAGTTGCTTCTGATTTTCTAGGGGCTGTTTAAAGCTCTTACTATGCTGTAAAACCTGGAAATTTTTCAGTTTCAGTTTGGCCGAAACGCCGCGTGCACAAAGTTGTTTTTTCTCTAAAATTTGCCAGACTTGATCCATCAGTTTGGACCAATAATTCTGACATTGGGTTAAGGTGAGGTCATCATCAAAGGTGGTTTCCTTGGAAATCTGCTGGCGTTCACGTTCAGCTTGCACCGGTCGCTCATCAATCCCTTGGGCATAGAGAAACAGCTGCTTGCCGTATTTTCCAAAATGCTGAATCAGCACCGCTTCGTCAATTTGCTGTAAATCGCCCAAAGTTTCCAATTGCAAAATTTTGAGTTTTTCTTGGGTGACTTTACCCACACCGGGAATTTTCTTTAAAGGCAAATCCTGAATAAAGTTCTGCACTTGTGAGGGTTTAATTACACAGATGCCATTGGGTTTATGCCAGTCCGAAGCAATTTTCGCTAAAAATTTATTTGGAGCGACACCCGCTGATGCGGTTAAGCCTGTGGCTTGGAAAATATCTTCCCGGATTCGCATGGCCACTTCGGTTGCACTGGGAACGTTCTGTAAATTTTCTGTGACATCTAAATAGGCTTCATCTAAAGACAACGGTTCAATGAGCGGTGTATAACGCTGAAAAATATGATGAATTTTGACAGAGATAGCACGATATTTTTCAAAATTGGGTTCAATCACCACCACTTGTGGACAGCGTTTTTTAGCTTGTGACATCGACATGGCTGAGCGCAAACCAAACTCGCGTGCAGGATAAGAGGCAGCACAAATCACAGCACGTGGATGATGCGAGGAAACCACCACAGGTAAATGCTTTAGGTCAGGTCGGTCTTTGAGTTCCACGGATGCAAAAAAGGCATCCATATCGATGTGAATGATTTTTCTCATGCAGCCCTAATTCTGCCTCTAATTCTATATACCTTCAGTATCTCATCTTCATGGCTGAGATTGTAGAGCAGGATCAAGTGGATACGACACAGGCTGACTGAGTAAAACCACTTGTATTTTTTGTTGTTCTGCAGCCTGAATCAGAATTTTTAAGCTTTTTTCTGTGTTATCGGCCAGATAAGGTAGAAACTCTAAAGGCTGATCCACAGGTTTGAAAAAGTCATCCCAGTGGATGGGCACAACGACTTTCGGTTTTAAAGTTTTAAGTGTTTGATCCAGATAATTTTGCTGAAATTCAGTCGACTGCCGTGACAGCTGGGCAATGCCTAAAAATAAAGTATCGACCTTTAAATTTTTCAGTTGATCCGGAACAGCCCCGGTACTGGCTTTGACCAAAACAGTATGCCCTTGATGTTCAATTAAATAATCAAAGCTATGACCTTCTTTAAATTCAGAAAAGCGCGTTGGTTGTTGAAGCGGTTGGGAAATTTCTTCACCCAAATCATTATTCACTGCAGTGGGCGGGGTATGTTGTGAAGCAATGGCCGTGACTTTGAACTCACCAAAGGACATGGGGTGTAAGGGTTGAATCTGGATTAATTGTTGTTCTGCAACTTGTCCGCCTCGTGCAATATTTAAAGTACTGCTTGAACCGATAATTTTTGTATTTGGAAGTCGTTTGCCAAGCTCGGCAATATCTAGCGCATGGTCATAATGTGAATGAGTCACTAAAATCGCCCGAGTACGCTGTAAGTGCTGTTGCTGAATCATTCGCTGGATCACTTCAGGCTGACTTTGAATTTTTTGAAACAGCACTTGAGATAGGGAAGGGCGACTAAAGAATCCATCAATCAAAATCTGAGTTTTGCCATCATCGAAAAGTAGCGTTGAAACACCAAAGAATTTAACCTTAAGTGTTGGAGGTGCAGAAGATTTTTCAGATGGCTGATATTGCCATTTTTGAAAATCAGACATTTGACCGGAAGGTTGCAGTAAAAAAACCATGCCAGCCACCAAGCACAGAATAAGCAGTCTCAATGAAACCAAAAGTCCTTTTTTAATCGACATAATTTTCCTATTTTGTAATTGGGTATTATTTTTATTTTGATGAAAAATATGGACTTATCTTGTTATTTTTTCGGTAAATTTTCAACATTTTTTAAGGGGTGGATGCCATTTCGTTGTAAAAAGCTGATCCAGTCAGATTCATCGCCATTAAACACATTTAAGTCGACTGCTTTAGCAATGCCCTTGATGGTGCCCTGATTGGTATGTTGCCAGAACAGCCATTTCGGCTTGCCTTTTAAATCCGGTTTTCCATCATATTCACGTACCCACAGCGGAGTTTTTGGAAATTCCCCAGCCAAAATAATGTTATAAAATGACTTGGAAATATAGAAAATCGGTTGTTTGCCATAATGCTGATACAGCCGATCATGCATGATCTGGATTTCTTTCAGCAGTTGTTCTTTAGTGTAGGTGTTGATGCAATTACTGTCATATTCCAGATCAATCACCGGCGGTAAAGCATCGGCTTTATTGGGTACGGTTTCAATAAAATTTTGCGCCTGAATTTCACCGTCACGACATAGACGATAAAAATGATAGGCACCGACCATCAAGCCATTTTCACGCGCTTGCAGCCAATATTCCTGAAATTTTCGATCTTTAAAATCACCACCTTCCGTGGCTTTCAGATAAACAAACCGATAGCTCTTGGGGGAAATCTGTTTCCACTGAATATCGCCTTGATGATGCGATACATCAAAACCTTTGACCGGATAGTCTTGTGCCGAGGCAGGATTATGATGCAATACAAAAACATAAACGACGATTGCAACGCAAATCAGCACTAAGCCTGCGCAAGAGGCGTAAAGCTTTTTATGGCTGTTTGGGGCTAATCGTTTTTTAGGCATAAATAATTTACGGGTGATTTATCCAGCACATGATAACGCGATCTGAAGCTTCAAACCACGCTGTTTCTTCAATCAGTTTAAACAGGCGTATTGCGTGGAATGCGCCAAAAAATGCAGGCCGTGATGATATTAATACAGCCCAAGAAAATTAAGGTGCTATGAAATGCACTAGTGATGTGTTCGACACCATAGTATGCGGTGAAGACGTTAACTAAAGTCCCTGCCAAAGCCACGCCAATACTCATCGACACCATCATGATCATCGATAAGAAACTGTTACCACTACTGGCATCTTGTTGCGGTAAATCCTTCAAAGTTAATGTATTCATCGATACAAATTGCAGAGAATTCAGCATACCAAAGATAAAGAAGTGCAAAGCGCGCAACCAGATTGGAGTATCTGCCGTAGTGAGGGCAAAACTGGCAATACAAGCGCCCACCAATAAGGTATTGACCAACAATACCTTACGATAGCCAAAGCGTTGAATAATTTGACGAATAATCGGTTTAGATGCCAATGAGCCGAGTACAGTAGGAATCATCAGCAGACCAGTAATAAATGGCTCAAATCCAAATACCACTTGTAACATCAGGGGCATAAGAAAGGGCATGGCATTGCCGCCTAAGCGGGCAAAGAAATTACCCACAATACCAATGGCATAAATTTGATTACTAAATAATTTACTACGAAACAGTGCATTTTGATGACTATGTGCATGATAAGCATAAATAGCTGCCGCCATTAAACCTGCAGTGATTAATCCACTACTCCACCATAAAGACAGGTGTGGGCTAGAAAAGTTTTCGATCCCCATTGAAACGCCGACCATGGCGATTACCAGCAGTATGAAACCGGAAAAGTCGAATGATTTAACCGTAGGCTCTGTGACATTCGGCATGGCTTTAACTGTAATTAAACAACCTAAAAGCCCCATCGGAATATTAATTAAAAAGATCCAGTGCCAGGTCGCCACTTCTACCATCCAGCCACCCAGGGTGGGGCCGATGAGCGGACCCATTAGTCCTGCAAGACTCATCAAACTCATGGCAGATAAAAATTGAGTACGCGGAATAACCTTGAGCATGGCCAAACGCCCGACAGGTAACAATAATGCTCCGCCAATCCCCTGAATGACACGATAGAGCAGCAGTTCATTTAAGCTGTTGGCCAGACCACAACCTAAAGATGCCAAGGTAAAGATAACAATCGCGCTAAAGTACGTATTGCGTACCCCAAATCGATCTGCGAGCCAGCCACTTAATGGAATACAGGCCGCCACGGAAAGCACATATGCCACCACGACACTATGCATCTGGAGAGGATCTTCACCTAAATTTACCGCCATCGCGGGAAGAGCAGTATTGACGATGGTGGTGTCCAAACCTTGCATAAAAAAGCCAATAGATACCAACAAGACCAAGAGTCTAAATTCAGGTTGTAAGGCTTGATGTGATGGCGTGGCGTTCATAAAATTATAAAAGTGAAATTTTTAAATAGTTTAAAGTAATCATCTAAACATGGTGTAAGAAAAAGTTCTTCTATCGATAGTGAGTAAAGCGTAATAAAGTAGACCATCATGCGATGCAAATTCTTGGTTTAAAAAATTTGAAATTTCAAGCAAAGAAAATAAAATCCAGATCAAAGTTCAGCTTTTTAAACTTCTCCTTGCAATGAAGTTGATCATTCAACGGCAATCACTCCAATTCATTGGAAATAAAAAAATGCAGATAAAAACAACATTAAGCTGCTTTTTAATCGACGGTAACAAAATCCTGTCATGTTGATGTCATTAAAGTGACATAAAAATGTCATAATTCGGCCCAACCTCCAGTAGCGCTGGATGAGTACTTTTAATTGGTGAAAAAGGTTTTGTTTTTATGACAATCGAAATTTTGATGATTGTTGGCTTCTGTCTAGCCGCTTATTCAATTGTCGGAAATGATGTGCCGCAGACCTTAGGTACCTTTATTTCATCCAATGCCCATCGTCCCTGGTGGATGCTGTGGTTATATACCAGCAGTATTTTAAGCGTGGTCTTGCTGTATGGCTGGTGGGCTTCAGGTATTGGCGATGCATCTTATGGGCGTCTGGAAACCATTCCTTTTCCTGAGGGTGGCATTACCTGGCTGTATATTGTTCCGCCTATATTGCTGATTATTTTGACCAAATACGGGATTCCGGTCAGTACTACATTCTTGGTACTCACCATTTTTTCGCCGAGCAGTTTGGGTTCAATGCTGACCAAATCGATGATGGGTTATGCCGTCGCATTTGTGGTCGCAATCATTGTTTATCGTTTTGTGATTAAAGGCATTTCGGTTTATTTTAGTAAAACCCGGGATCATAAAGTCTCTCATGTCTGGATTAGTTTGCAGTGGGTGTCCACGGCGTTTCTGTGGAGCCAATGGCTGATTCAGGATCTGGCGAATATTTTCGTCTATGTACCCCGTCAGGTTCCGCTGGAATTTTTGATTTTTGCGATTCTGGTTTTTATCATTCTATTGGGCATGATTTTCTACCAACGTGGCGGTGCAATCCAAAAAATTATCGATACCAAAACCGGTGTGGCCGATATTCGTTCCGCGACCATTATCGATTTTATTTATGCCATTATTTTGCTGGTCTTCAAAGAGTGGAGCAACATTCCAATGAGTACCACATGGGTATTCTTGGGCTTACTCGCAGGTCGTGAATTTGCGATGTCGATGCATCTGGCTGAAGTGAATAAATATCGGACTTCACGCAATGTCAGTAAAGATGCGATGAAGTTGATGGTCGGTTTAATCATGAGTATTGTTTTAGCAACGACACTACCGTGGTTCTATAACTTTATTTCAAATTTATAGAACATACAGGGTAATCAAAAAAAGCGAGCCATGAGCTCGCTTTTTTGTTGTTTTTTAGGGTTTTTATGGTTATGAAATAGATTTAAATGGCAAAGTGTTTCGGAGAGCCGAGATTTTTAATTGCATTGATAATCTGATCTGCATGATTGCAAATAATCAGTTTCGCCCGATGCTGTGGCGGTAAAAAACCTTCACTGACTGCATGATCAAGCTGGGCAATTAAAGCATCATAAAAGCCATTCACGTTATATAGCATCATGGGTTTTTGATGCTGATTCAACTGGCCCCAAGTGGCAATTTCTAAAATTTCTTCAAAAGTTCCCAAGCCACCGGGCAGCGCAACAAAAGCACTGGCACGTTCTGCCATCATGGCTTTGCGTTCATGCATGCTGTCTACAATATGCAATTCGGTGAGTTGGTTATGTGCAATTTCATAATCCAGCATAAATTCAGGAATTACCCCGACCGTTTGACCGCCACGTTGTCTGACCGCATCAGCGACTTGTCCCATTAAGCCAATACTTGCACCCCCATACACCAGTCCAAAACCCAAGTCAGAAAGACCTTGAGCCAGAGCAATGGCTTTTTCTTGGTAAATGGGCTTGTTGCCTGAACGCGAACCACAATAGAACGCAATTAAAGGTTGAGTTGTTTTGGGCGTTGGATTTTTATGTTTTGGAGTCATTTTTAATACACTGATCATCATTATATTTTTACCATAGCACTTTATTTTTTCATGCTCTAGCTTAGATAGAAAATATGACACAGCATGTGATGTCATGAACAGGCTTTGCAAAGATTTGTTAAAACTTGCCGAGAGAAAGAGGGGGAGAACTGAAAAAAAGATGAATTTCCAGTTCAGCTTGCTATACTAAAAATCTGTTTTCCAATAAATGAATCAACATGGGTAGTGGTTGTCCTCACTCTGAACATCTCAATTCTTCCGCAAAAATTATACAGAATGCTGTTCATAGAATATTCACCGATTTTAATATGAACATCCTAAAATCAGACCTCAATCCCCTGCAGGAGAACATCCAATGATCTTTGAATGGATGTCAGATCCATCTGCATGGATTGGACTGGCCACTTTAGTGGTTTTAGAAATTGTTCTCGGTATCGACAATCTGGTCTTTATTGCCATTTTGGCGGAAAAACTTCCACCAGAACAGCGCAACACAGGTCGTATTGTCGGATTGCTACTCGCTTTGGCTATGCGCTTGGTTTTACTGGCTTCCATTGCCTGGGTCGTGACCTTAACCGAACCCCTGTTCCATATTTCGGAGCATCCTTTTTCCGGTCGAGACTTGATTCTGTTGTTTGGTGGTGTGTTCCTTTTATTTAAAGGCACCATGGAACTGCATGAACGCATTGAGGGAACTCAGCCACAGAAAGAAGAAAACCCGGTACATGCCGCTTTCTGGATGGTGATTGTTCAAATTGTGGTGCTGGATGCAGTTTTCTCTCTAGACAGCGTGATTACTGCAGTCGGAATGGTGAAAGACCTTTCTGTAATGATGATTGCAGTGATTATTGCGGTCGGCATTATGCTTTGGGCATCGAAACCGCTGATGGATTTCGTCAACAAGCATCCAACCGTGGTGATTCTATGTTTGGGCTTCTTGATGATGATTGGTTTCTCACTCATCGTTGAAGGATTTGGTTTCCATATTCCAAAAGGTTATTTATACGCTGCAATTGGTTTCTCTGTGGTGGTTGAGTTTGTCAATCAAACCATGCGCCGTAATCAGGAGAAAATGGTGACCACGACGGACTTACGTTACCGTACAGCTTCTGCTGTGATGCGTATGCTCGGCGGGAAGTCAGAGTCGCAAAATAATGATGCTGAAGATGTGCTTGCAACCCGTGCATTTGCCGATGAAGTCTTTAATGAACAAAATGGCGCTTATCACAGTGTGATGGTGCAAGGCGTGCTTGGATTGTCGGAACGACCGGTGAAATCGGTGATGACACCACGTCCTGAATTGGAATGGATTGATTTAGACGAAGACGATACTGCCATTAAAGAACAATTATTGAGCATGACCCATTCGCGTTTAATTGTTGCGCATGGTGAGCTGGACAATATTGCCGGTGTGGTCCTGACCCATAAAGTGATGAATGAATACATTGAAACCGGTGTACTCAATTTTGAACGTCACTTACGTGAACCGGTGATTGTGCATGAGAATGCCCAAGTGTTGATGGTGATGGAGCAGTTACGCCAAGCACCGTTACAATTGGCCATCGTCCTGAATGAATATGGTTCGATTGAAGGGATTGCAACCCCGATTGATGTGCTTGAAGCGATTGCAGGTGAATTCCCGGATGAAGATGAATTTGAAACTGCAGCAGAAAGTTTGGAAGACGGCACTTTAATTCTGGAAGGTTCTACCGATATTCGTCACGTTTCCTTACTTTTAGGCCGTGACTTGGTGGATGAGTCTGAACAGTATTCAACCTTGTCGGGATATATCTTGCATCACTTGGGTCATTTACCACAAAGTGGTGCAAAACTCGAAGCCGATGGTTATATCTTTGAAGTTGTGACGATGGACGGTCATAAAATTGATAAAGTCCATATCATTCCGCAAATTGAAAACCATGCCGACGATTAACTAAATTACGGCATATTATCTTTAAACCAAGATAATTGATTAAAATAGCTCGCATCGTCGGGCTATTTTTTATTGGGAAAATTTGATGTCAGAAAGCAATTGTCCATGTGGTCTTGGAATTTATGCCAGCTGTTGCCAACCGCTACATTTGGGGCAGGTGAAGGCGCAAACCGCAGAACAGCTAATGCGTTCACGTTATAGTGCATTTGCCAAACATGAGATTGACTATATTGTTAAAACCACAGCCATTGGACAACAACAGGCCTTGGATGTGGCTGCTATTCGTGACTGGAGTAAATCCAATCAATGGCTTAAGCTTGAAGTGGTGCAAGCCAAAGAAAAAATAGATAAAAATCATGCACAAGTAGAATTCAAGGCACATTACCACGATGGCAAACAGGCTCAGCTTCATCATGAAGTTTCACATTTTGTGCTACATGATGGAGCTTGGTATTTCCTTGATCCGACCACAGAGATGCAAATTACCATGAAGCAATCCTGCGTTTGTGGATCGGGGAAAAAATTTAAACAATGTTGTGCACAATATCTGTAAATTTCATCTGAATTTGCCTTAGAATAGCGCGCATCGATTACCCTCAGTGGAAGAAGGGCAATGTTGCTATTAGTGATTTATATTATTGCGATTACCGCCGAAGCCATGACAGGGGCTTTGTCCGCTGGTCGGCGTAGTATGGATTGGTTTGGGGTAACGCTGATTGCTTGTGTGACTGCACTTGGTGGCGGTTCAGTTCGAGATGTCTTGCTCGGACATTATCCACTGACCTGGGTCAAACATCCTGAATATCTGGTGCTGACCTGCGCTGCTGCCTTTGTCACGATCCTGATTGCCAAATGGATGCGTCATTTACGCTCGATCTTCTTGATTCTGGATGCCATGGGTCTGATCGGCTTTACCGTGATTGGTTGCCAGATTGCACTGGAAATGGGACATGGTTTCGTGGTTTCAGCTGTGGCTGGTGTTCTTACCGGTGTGTCTGGCGGTATTCTGCGTGACATCCTCTGTAACGATGTACCCTTGGTGTTCCGCCGTGAACTGTATGCCAGTATTTCTTTTGTGTCAGTCATCTGTTATTGGGTCTGTCAGGAGATTGGCTTTTCGTTGGAAGTGACCGTTATTTCGACCCTGATTTTCGGTTTTTCTTTACGCTGTATCGCCATTTATTTTGGTTTAGAAATGCCAAAATTCATTTATAAAGATGATGATGATCAGTCGGCATCTTCCAAAGATGCTTCATAAGAATTTGCACAAAAAAACGAGAAATGACCGACTAAATGAGCGGTCATAATCTTCAAATTAGCGTATAAAAATCAGCAAAATCATAAATCCTGTTGGGAAAGCAGTATACATCCTTTCACAAAATCAGAGATCTTGTTATGGATTTAGTCTCACGTGTACAACGCTTACCCATCGGTAAGTTTCACTATACTTTGCTATGGGTGATCGGACTTGGCTGGATGTTCGATGCAATGGATACTGGTCTGATTGCATTTATTTTGACCACCATGGCCGAAGAATGGAACATGACCCCGACTGAAAAAGGCTGGGTGGTGTCTATCGGTTTTGTCGGTATGGCCATTGGGGCGGTTTTCTCTGGCGGATTAGCGGATCGTATTGGGCGTCGTACCGTATTTGCGATTACTTTGGTGACCTATAGTATTGCCACTGCTTTATGTGCCTTTGCACCGAATTTAACCTGGTTATTGGTGTTTCGTTTCATCGTGGGTTTAGGTTTAGGTGGACAGCTTCCTGTTGCCGTGACTTTGGTCAGTGAATATATTCCTGCGCAAGTTCGTGGACGTTTTATTGTTTTACTGGAAAGTTTTTGGGGCTTGGGCTGGCTGGTTGCCGCTTTGGTTTCCTACTTTGTGATTCCAAGTTATGGTTGGCATATCGCATTTTTAATTGGCGGTTTGCCTGCCATTTATGTGTTTATGATTCTAAAAAAAGTGCCAGAATCTGTTCCGTATTTGATTAACCGTGGACGCATTGAAGAAGCGCATGCTCTGGTTCAGAAACTGGAACGTCAATGTGGCGTGGAAGTAATTGAACACATTGAAGTCAAACCGGTTGCAGAAAAACAGAATATTTCTTTTAAACAGCTTTGGACAGGACCGTTTGCCCGCCGGACCTTAATGCTGTGGCTGATCTGGTTCGGTATTGTCTATTCTTATTATGGTATTTTTACCTGGTTGCCAAGTTTGTTAGTAAAACAAGGCTATACCATCGTGCAGTCTTTTGAATATGTGCTGATTATGATTTTGGCGCAGCTTCCGGGTTATGTCGCGGCAGCATGGCTGGTGGAAAAACTGGGGCGTAAAGCGACACTGGCAGGCTTTATTGGCATGTGTGCTGTTTCGGCTTATTTCTTTGGTCAAGCGGATACCGTGAACATGATTATGTTCTGGGGTTGCCTGATGTCCTTCTTTAACTTGGGTGCATGGGGCGTGCTTTATACCTATACGCCAGAACAGTATCCAACCAATATTCGTGCCTTTGGTTCAGGTTGGGCATCTGCGGTGGGGCGTATGGGTGGTATTGTGGCACCGATGGTGGTCACCCATATGATGATCATGAACAATGGTTTCACTCATGTCTTTACGATGTTTACTGCAGTATTACTGGCAGTAGCTTTGGTGGTTTTAGTATTAGGCGAAGAAACTAAAGGCAAGACTTTAGAATCGATGGGTTTATAAAATTGCTGATTTTTTAGTTGATCGAACATTATAAAGTGGATATTTTTAGGCCATAAGACACAATTTGTCGCAGAGTGTTCAGTACTGCCCTTGTATAGAGTACACCTGCGACTTAGCATAACAACGTAGATACAAAAACGAATTATTTAGGATTTCACGCTTTTATGACCAGCCTTGTGCATCAAGCCACAGAAAATCGTTCCGTAGCAGAATTTACTGAACAAGCTTACCTTAACTATGCCATGTACGTGATTATGGATCGTGCATTACCGCATATCAGTGATGGTTTAAAACCGGTGCAGCGCCGTATCGTTTATGCGATGAGTGAACTGGGCTTAAAGCATAGCGGTAAGCCGAAAAAATCTGCCCGTACGGTAGGTGATGTACTCGGTAAGTATCATCCACATGGTGACTCTGCGTGTTATGAAGCGATGGTATTGATGGCACAGCCGTTTAGTTATCGCTATCCTTTTATTGAAGGTCAGGGCAACTGGGGTTCACCCGATGATCCGAAATCCTTCGCTGCAATGCGTTATACCGAAGCCAAACTTTCGCTTTATAGTGAAGTGCTGTTGTCTGAACTTGGTCAAGGCACGTGTGATTGGCAGGACAACTTTGATGGCTCGATGAAAGAACCGGTCAATTTGCCTGCTCGTGTTCCGAATATCTTGTTGAATGGTACCACCGGTATTGCTGTAGGGATGGCAACCGATATTCCGCCACACAACCTGCGTGAAGTGATCAAAGGCACCATCGCCCTGATTCGTAATCCGAACTTAACGGATGAAAAAGTTGCAGAATATATTCCAGCACCAGATTTACCGACCAAAGCGGAAATTATTACCTCACCTGAAGATTTATTAAAGATTCAAACCACAGGTCGTGGCAGTTATCGCATGCGTGCAGTGTACACGATAGAAAAAAATGAAATCGTGATTACAGAGTTACCGTATCAGGTTTCAGGTTCAAAACTCATCAGCCAGATTGCAGATCAAATGCAGGCGAAGAAACTGCCTTTGGTGAGTGATGTTCGAGATGAATCGGATCATAAAAATCCAACCCGTTTGGTGATTGTGCTACGTTCAAATCGTATTGATGCCGAAGCAGTGATGAGTCACTTGTTCGCAACGACCGATTTAGAGTCGAGCTATCGTGTCAATATGAACATGATTGGTGCTGATGGTCGTCCGCAAGTGAAATCGATTCGTCGGATTTTGCTGGAATGGATTGAAATCCGTAAGAATACCGTGACCCGTCGTCTGCAATATCATTTAAATAAAATTGAAAAACGCCTGCATATCTTGGCCGGTCTTTTGATTGCGTATCTGGATCTGGATACGGTGATCCGCATTATTCGCGAAGAAGATCATCCTAAAGTAGAACTGATCGCACATTTCGGCATTGATGAAATTCAGGCCGAAGCCATTTTAGAACTCAAGTTACGTCATTTGGCAAAACTTGAAGAAATGGAAATTCGCCGTGAACAGGAAGAGTTAGAGGCCAGAGCCGAGATTATCCGTGAACAATTGGCAAATCCGGAATCATTGAAGAATCTGATCATTACTGAACTGAAAGATGATGCCAAGAAATTTGGTGATGACCGCCGTTCGCCAATCGTACAACGTGCGGAAGCCGCAGCAATTAGCGAACAAGATTTAATGCCGGCTGACCCTGTCACCGTAGTATTGTCTGAAGCGGGTTGGATTCGTTGTGCTAAAGGTCATGAGGTGGATGCTGAAAACCTGAATTTCCGAGCAGGGGATCAGTACTTAAGTCATGCAACAGGTAAGTCGAATCAACGTGCGTATGTGCTGGATGAAACAGGGCGCAGTTATGCACTTTCAATTAACAGTTTGCCATCGGCACGAGGTTTGGGTGAGCCTTTAAGCTCCAAACTTGCTCCAGCAAATGGAATTGGCTTTATTCAAGTCATGATTGCAGATGATGAGCAGGAAATTATTGCAGTGAGCTCTAAAGGCTACGGCTTTAAATCAAATGCAAAACAGCTCGATACCAATGCAAAAGCGGGTAAAGCCTTCTTAACCATATCTGATGATGCCAAAGCATTACCATTGCAAACGGTGGATACCAATACCCATTTAGCTATCTTGAGTACCGCTGGTCGGTTATTGGTGATTGATTTGTCAGAATTACCAATCCTGAACAAAGGTAAAGGAAACAAGTTGATACAACTTGAACCGAAAGAGCAAATTTTGTCCATGACATTGCTTTGTTTAAATGAAATAATTCAAGTGGTTGCGGGACAGCAGCAATTAAAACTAAAAGGTGATGATCTTCAGAAATATATAGGTAAAAGAGCGACTAAAGGTCAACTCTTACCACGAGGATATCAAAAAGCAAATAAACTGTTCATTCAAAGATAAAACTAGCATCCATTGATCAAAATACGTTATATATGATTCGTATTCGTGTAAATGGATGTCGTGTTATGCCTAAACAAGTTTAATAATGACGCATAACATTGAAAAAACAGTTGAAAACTAAAGATTACAGATTGGAGAGAAGGGCATAATGGAAAAGATTTGGTTGGCTGAATACCAAAAAACAGGGATTCCGGAAACTGTAGAATTACCACCAGAAAACACCTCGCTTAATGATGTTTTTGAACGTAATTTTCAAAAATTTGGTTCACGTGATGCCTTTATCTTTATGGATAAAGTCTTAACATTTAATGAACTAGAAGAAGCAAGCCGTAAATTTGCAACCTACTTACAAAGCTTAGGTTTGGCAAAAGGTTCTCGCGTCGCAGTGATGATGCCAAACGTGCTGCAATATCCAGTGGTTGCATTGGGTGTATTCCGTGCAGGTCTGGTTCTAGTGAATGTGAATCCACTATATACCTCGCGTGAACTTGAGCATCAACTCAATGACTCTGGCTCTGAAGTGCTGGTCATTATTGAAAACTTTGCAACTGTTTACCAGGCAATTATTGGTAAAACACCTGTGAAGCATGTGGTCGTAGCTTCTGTAGGGGATATGTTGGGTGCCTTAAAAGGTACGCTGGTGAACTTTGTTTTACGTTCAGTACGTAAACAAATTCCAGCTTGGGATATTCCAGGCCATATTAAGTTCAATGCTGCAATGTCTAAAGTCAATGCGAGCAACTACAAACGTCCAAGCCTGACTTTAAGTGATACGGCTGTACTGCAATATACTGGCGGTACTACGGGCGTTTCTAAAGGTGCAGAACTGACACATCGCAATCTTGTCGCGAACATGTTGCAGTGTGACGGCATTTTCCAAAGTAAGTTTGGTGCACAAGATGGTTCGAAAGATGACCGCATTTTCTGTGCATTGCCGCTTTATCACATTTTTGCGTTCATGGTTTGTGCTATGTACGGCATGTATAAAGGTCAAGCCAATATTCTGATTCCAAACCCGCGTGACTTACCTGCGGTAATAAAAGAATTGCGCAAATACCGTCCGTCATTCTTCCCTGCAGTAAACACTTTGTTTAATGCATTGGTGAACAATGAAGAGTTTAAACAACTCGACCATAGCAATCTTAAAATGGCGATGGGTGGTGGTATGGCTGTCCTTGCTTCTACAGCTGAAGCATGGAAAAAAATTACCGGCACTAACATCATTGAAGGTTATGGTTTATCCGAAACTTCGCCTGTTGCGACTGCAAACCCACCTTCATCAATGGAATTCAGCGGCACGATTGGTGTTCCGTTGCCACTGACTGAAGTTGCGATTCTTGATGATGACGGCAATGAAGTGCCACTTGGTGAACAAGGCGAAATCTCGATTCGTGGTCCACAAGTCATGAAAGGCTATTGGAACCGTCCAGATGAAACTGAACAAGTCATGACCAATGGTTTCTTCCGTACAGGTGACATCGGTATTATGGATGCTCGCGGCTATATTAAAATTGTAGACCGTAAGAAAGACATGATTCTGGTTTCTGGTTTCAATGTTTATCCATCTGAAATTGAAGACGTGGTTTCTAAACATCCAAAAGTATTGGAAGTTGCAGCGATTGGTGTGCCTGATGAAAAATCAGGTGAAGTGCCTAAGTTATTCGTGGTGAAAAAAGATCCTTCTTTAACCACTGAAGAAGTACTGGCTTACGCTAAAGAAAACTTAACCGGTTATAAACGCCCGCGTTATGTTGAATTTATGGATGAATTGCCAAAATCAAACGTAGGTAAAATCTTACGTAAAGATTTACGTAAAACAGCATAAACCCTGCAATAAAAAAAGCGCCGTTTTCGGCGCTTTTTTTATACTTGAACTTTTAATCTTTCATCAGCCAGCGATCAATATAAGGTCGGCCAATACCCATAATCCATACAAAGGTCGTGATGCTGCCGAACTGATAAACGTATCGCTTTAAATCAAATGAACCAAAGCTGTAGAAATTATCCAGTAAACAGTAAAGTGCAACGACTGTCGTCCATATCCAAAGTGCTTGACGTTTAATCCCCACCTTCCAAAGTGCGATAATTGAGATGACAATGGTGAAAATAAGAGACAGTCTATTTAGATTTGCACACATGACTGAAAGTAAAAATCCCACAATCGGCAACACGATTTTGAGTACACGATCCACTTTAAGTTGATGCTGGCGCTGTTTTTCCAGGACATCAAACATTTGTTGTTGATCTGGGTTGACCATACTGGATCCTTATTCCTCATTAATAAAAACATTATAATTTAACAAAAATTATTACTGAAACGCCATGCTATGATATTGGGCAGAAAATCTTAATGAGAAAAATGAGATGCAAAGCATAAGCGGAATAATCTATCTCATCTTAATTGCATGTTTATTGCCTTACGTTTTTACAGTAATTGCAAAAAAAACCGCTGGCTTTAAAGGACGAGATAACCAAAACCCGCGCGATTTTTTAGCCAAAACCACTGGCTTGGCAGCACGTGCCAATGCGGCACAGCAAAATAGTTTTGAAAGTTTACCATTGTTTATTGCTGCCATTTTAATGGCGGAATATATGGTGGTTCCTCAAACTGTAATTATGACCTTTGGTATTGCCTATATTGTACTCCGTATTGTTTACGGCATTTGCTATTTAGCCAATTGGGCAACTTTGCGTACAATTGTTTGGACCTTGTCTTTACTTTGTCCAATTTGCTTATTACTTCTGGTCATTAAATTAACTTAAGATTGCATCAATCTGTGGAAATACATATTTTGCTGTGGCGGATGTATAATCGCAAAGTTATTTAATTCTCAAAAACCGTTATAATCGTGCCGGTTTAAATAAGATTTAACTTGTTAAAGAGTGATGCTATGAGCTACAGCAATATCCCAGCGGGTAAAGATGCACCAAACGACATCTATGTCATTATTGAAATTCCTGCAAATGCAGCACCAATCAAATACGAAATCGACAAAGATTCTGATGCATTATTTGTAGACCGTTTCATGGGTACAGCAATGTTCTACCCAGCGAACTACGGTTATGTACCGAATACCTTGTCTTTAGATGGCGATCCATTAGACGTATTGGTTGTAACACCACACCCAGTTGAACCAGGTTCAGTGATTCGTTGCCGCCCTGTCGGTAAATTGAACATGGAAGATGACGGTGGTATCGATGCGAAATTGGTTGCTGTACCGCACGACAAATTGACTCCAATCTACAAAGATATTCAGGAATATACGGATCTTCCACCGTTATTGATCAGCCAAATTGAACATTTCTTCCAACACTACAAAGACTTAGAGCCAGGAAAATGGGTTAAGTTAAGTGGTTGGGAAGGTGCTGATGTTGCGAAACAAGAAGTACTTAGCTCAATTGCAGCTTATGCAGAAGCAAACAAATAATTGTTTGTTTCGAATTTAGCCTGAAAGGCTTAGATAAAAAAACCTGCACATTGTGCAGGTTTTTTTATCTCTTGAACTTACTGTGAATTAAAATAATTTCACAGGAATATCCAAGAATAAACGCCATTCGTTAGTGTCGCCGATGTAAGCGCCATCATAGACATCATTTGCACGATAGATTGAGTTACGAACACGCAAGCTCGCATCTTTGGCAAAACCACTTTGCACTGTGTATTTCACCTGGTTAAAGAATTCATTTTCCTTACCTTCGCCTGTTTTGCCTGCAACATTAATGTCCCAACCATAAACATAAGCAGTGGTCCAAGTTAAGCCAGGAACATTCATTGCACTGAAGTCATAGGTATACTGAACTTGTGCTGATTTCTCATGGTTGCCGACGAAGTCAGACAAGTAAGAGTTTGGCAAGTAAATGCTTTGGTAGCCGTCGGCATTTTGGCCATAATCGTAACCAACATTACCTGTATTTTGTTGATAAGCCAACATTACGTTATGCGCGCCAGTATTATAAGTCCCTGAAATTGCCCAAATATTATTGGTTTTTTCTACACCCGCAATACCTGTGTTTGCATAATCAGCCGCAGTTTCACCTGTTGCAGAATAAGTAGATGCATTTTTATCAAATTTAGTGTGATAACCACTGAAGTCATAAGTGAGCGAGCTGTCGTTAGCCAAAGCTTGTTTATAGTTGGCATTTACATAATGACGCTCTAATTTATTTTTGCTGTCTAGGCCATAGTAAGACGCATTCAAAGCATCATTAAATTTGTATTTTGCGCCCCAAACCACTGCACGGTCTAAGTTTTCACCATCAGTATTGATTTGATCAGAGTATTGGTTTTTAGTGAATTTACCCGCAATAACTTCCAAATTCTCAATTTCATGGCTTGTTGCAAGTACACCAGTGAAATATTCAGGAACCATACGGCCAGTGTTGCTTGCAAGAACAGGAATATCTAATACTTGAGTACCGTATTCAACCGTCGTATTTGAAACACGCGCTTTAACACTTGCACCACCACGAGCCCAATGGTCATAAGCATCACCATTTGGGTTTTCTGCAGTCGGTGCATGTTTAGGAATCATGCCATTATTCGCATTTTTGTTTTCGCCCAGTTTAAATGAAGCATCACCTACTGCATTTACACCAAAACCTACCACACCTTTGGTAAAACCAGACTCGAGCTTGACGATCGCAGATTGTGCAGCAGAGCTTTGATCTTTGACACCAGGTGCTTTCTTGTCACGGTTGATATAACCGGTACGGAATAAAACAGTTCCTTCAGCATCTTCAACAAAGCCTTTAGATTCACTTTGCTCGCTAGCATATGCCGTTGAGATTAATGCAGCTTGAATCAAAACTGCTAAGGTAAGTTTTTGTGCTTTTTGCATTGGGAGGTGGCCTTATACAAAAGAGGGAGAAATTAAATTGGAGGAATTGTATACGTAATGTAGAGCAAAAAAATCTTTTTTTTATTCATTTTATTTCATTAAAGTTATGCATTCTTTGAATATAAACGCATGTAAGAAATTGAATAAATGTTCAAAAAAATCGATTCCATTTAAAATATTATTTAAAACAATAATATATTTAAATGAAAGATGATTCTTTATGTAATTTTTTATAAAGAATAGATAAGTAGGACCTTGATTTGTACTTTCATTTTATTGGATTTCAACGCTTACTACTTTGGTCTAATAAAGGCTTTAAGCAGTAATTAAAAGTCTTGATGGTGCATTTTGATCAGATCTTGCTGATCATCTAAATCCTCAGATAATCATGATATTTAATGTGAATATCCTCTAATTTCTACAATAAAAATATAGTTTGCTTAAATGTTAAGCACCGTTATTTACCTAAAATTAAATAAAAGAAAGATGCTGTTATTTAATAAATTTGAACAAAAATTATAAAAAAGCTTTAGAATCCGCAGCTAAATTTGTCATCGAAAAAGAATCTTAGTCGGGTTCTCTAAGGGGTAGGAATGCATCAAACTTCACACAAAATTGCGTTATCTTTATTGTTTGCAATGTGCACAATGCCTGCATTTGCTGAAGAAGATACAATTTTACCAACAGCGGGAAAATTAACAGGTAGTTTTGCCGTGGTGAATAAATATATTTACCGCGGTGGTGTGGAAAATGATGATGTTGCTCTACAAGCTGGTCTTGAGTATGCACTTCAAAGTGGTGTTAGCGTAGGATACTGGGGTTCAACGCTTGATTATGATCTGTCTGATGAGAATAAAGATCATGGTTTTGAACATGATTTTTATGTGGCGTACGGCAATGAAATTAATCAAAACTGGAGCTATAAAGTTCAAGGGACTGCCTATTACTACCAAGATGGCGGTACAGTTTATAGTGAAGGTGGCGATAAACGTAAAACCACAGCATTCGATGTATTGGGCGAATTGGCTTATAAAGACTTAACTTTAGCTGCATCCGTAATGCTTGCAGATGCTTCCTTCGCGAACGCGGGAGATGTGTATTTAAGTGCAGCGTATAGTTATGCTTTGCCGCAAAATTTTATGTTGAATACTTCAGTTGGTGCATCCATCTATAACAGCCGCCGCGATGACAGCATTATTGAAACTAAAAATGATGTTGTTTTTAGTGAGGCACGTATGGGTGTGAGTAAAGAAATTGCAAATACGGGGGCTACCGCATCTTTAGATTATGTCGTCGGCGGTAAAGATCGAGTTGGCGAAGATTTTGATGATCAGGTTGTATTCGGTTTGAATTTTAGTTTTTAAGCCTAAAACTGCAAGAATTTTTAAAAGTGCATAAATTGCTTTAAATTTGTGCACTTTTTTTGCGCATGATGAAATAATGTGATTAAAAAATAGCCTTAAAAAGAGGCATGATGTAAGTAAATATGAATCTTACGCTAAAGTTGAAGTGAGTTTTAATAATGAATAAATTGGCTATAGCAGCGAATAAACCATATTTCAGATAAATTCATGATAATTAATTAAAATTTAATAAAAACAAAATGATAGGTCTGTTTATTTTTTATTTTAGATGACTTGTAGATAGCTCATTTTGCTTTTGGCATAGCAATTGCTATTACCTCATTGAGTTTATCGAAATAACCAAAAAAACCGTCGTAGCACGATGTGGGGGAATCAAACAATGAAATTAACTTTAAAAGCATTATCTCTGGCTGTATTAGGCGCAGCATCTACCTTCACTTTTGCAGAAGAGGCACCTGCATCAGAACATACAGTGACAGGTAATATTGGAGTGGTGTCTCAATATGTATTACGTGGTAATACTGCAGGTTTAGAAAACTCGGGGGCAGCGGTTCAAGGCGGTTTAGATTACAGTCATGCTTCAGGTTTCTATGCTGGATATTGGGGTTCTACACTAGATATAAGTTATGCAGAATCTGGTGAGAAAAGCTTTGAACATGATTTTTATGCGGGTTTCAGTGGTAAAATTACTGAAGACTTAGGCTTTAAAGTAGGTGGTACTTACTACGTTTATTATCCGTCTGATGATTCAAATGTTTTTGAAACCATGGTGGGCTTAAACTATAAGAGTTTTGGTCTTACTGCTCAAACGCTTACAGACGATGTCACTTGGGGCAATGCAGGGGATACCTATTTTCTTGCCGGTTATAGCTATGGTTTACCGAAAGACTTTACTTTGAATACATCATTAGGCGCGTATTACTATTCTGATAGTGGTGATTTTGAAGGTCTCACTTTAAATACCACAGAGGATTTCAATTTGCGTCATTTAACAGTGGGTCTAAGCCATCCATTGGGTGATACAGGTGCATCAGTTTCTATGGACTATATCATTGGTGGTAAATTACGTGATGATACTGATTTGAAAAATAAAGTTGTCTTAGGTTTGAAATATGGATTCTAATCCAAAAATGTAACTAAAAAGGCGACTCATGAGAGTCGCCTTTTTAGTTTGATAGAATGTTACGAGGTCGCATTAAAAGCCTCATGATAAGTGACTATTCCTTGTGGAAATTTCCCATCAAATGACAAAGCCTGAAAATATTCAGCAGGAACATTTGCTAAAATAAGATCAGGCACAGCTTTAAAACTGAATCCAGAATAAAAATTCGGATCACCTAAAACTACACAACCTTTTGCGCTAATCATTTTCAATTGATTCAATGCTGATTGAATCAGTGCTGAACCGATTCCTTGCAGTTGCCATTCAGGTAAAACTGCAACCGGTCCCAAACCATACCAACCTTGTACGCCTGAAGAAATTTGTACCGGTGAAATGGCAATATGCCCCACAATTTTTTTATTTAAAACAGCGACTAAAGAAAGAGTCAGTGCATCTGCCCGTCTCAAGGCATCTACAATGAAATGCTCAGTATGACTCGAGTATTGCTGATTTTTAAATGCCTGTTCAATCACATGGCTAATTGCCCCATGATCAGTACGATTTTCACGACGGATAAGTAAGTTATGCATCTCAAATTAGCCCTGTTGCGCCCGATAAGACAAAGCTTCGGTTAAATGTTGGCTTTGAATTTCCGAATGCTGGGATAGATCGGCAATACTTCGCGCGACACGTAATACCCGATGATAAGCACGGGCAGACAAGTTTAAGCGCTGCTGTGCCATTTCCATGATTTTTTGTGCTTGCGTATCCAATGGTACAAATTGCTCAAGCTGTTTAGGGCTTAAAGCGTGATTCAGACATTGCTGTCGGTGTATTTGTAGGTTATAGGCTTGAATCACGCGCTCACGCACAGTCTGTGAATTTTCGACCGGTGTTGTATCTTGCAATTCATGCACTTGTAAGGGTGGAACATCCAGATGCAAATCAATACGATCGAGTAGTGGACCTGAAATACGATTCTGATAACGTTTAATTGCATCAGCGGAACATTGGCAACGAATATCCTGATTAAAAGCATAACCACAAGGACAGGGATTCATTGCGGCAATCAGTTGAAAGTTTGCCGGAAAGGTAATTTGCCGTGAAGCACGAGAAATCACAATTTCTTTAGATTCCAACGGTTGTCTTAAAACTTCTAATACTTTGCGATCGAATTCAGGTAGTTCATCTAAAAATAAAACCCCTAAATGCGCCAAGGTGATTTCACCGGGTTTCGGATGTGAACCGCCACCGACTAAAGCGACCGCTGAAGCAGTATGATGGGGTGCGCGAAAAGGCCGCTGTCCAAAGGGATGTGAGGTATTGGAAACGGAATAAATACTGGCCACTTCCAAATTTTCCTGTGCATCTAAAGGTGGCAAAATACTGGCAAGCCGTGATGCTAACAGTGTTTTTCCTGTACCCGGTGGACCTTTAAATAATAAGGAATGCCCACCTGCTGCGGCAATTTCCAAAGCGCGTCGTGGACGGAGCTGACCTTTAACATCGGCTAAATCAAATTTGTACTGATCTGGTGCAGCAGAGTGACTGGCTTGATATTGCTGGATGGGCTGTTGATTAGAAATATGATCGCACACATCTTTTAAATGTTTGGCTGAAAACACTTCAAAATTAGGCAGTTGAGAGGCTTGCTCGGCATTTTGTTCTGGCAAAATCAGTTGATGTCCTAGCTGCTGGCAAGCAATGGCAATACTCAAGATACCGGTGATGGGGCGAAGTTGCCCGTCCAAAGCCAGTTCACCAATAAATTCCAGATTATCTGTAATATTTTCAGATATTTGCCCAGATGCGATAAGAATCCCTAAAGCGATCGGTAAATCAAGACGTGAACCATCTTTTGGCAAGTCTGCCGGGGCTAAATTGATGGTTAAGCGCTTAGTCGGAAATTGAAAACCACTATTGATAATGGCTGAGCGTACCCGATCTTTACTTTCACGAACTGCCGCTTCAGGCAGTCCCACAATGGTTAAAGAGGGTAGGCCCTGACTGACATGAACTTCCACCTCAATTAAAGGTGCATGAAGTCCAAGCAGACCTCGAGTGTAAATTTTAGCAAAAGACATTCTTATTGTTCCGTTATAGTGCGTTATTTTTAGTCGTTTTGTGTCTTTTAGTGCACCAAAAAAGTGCTTATTTATTGTTCTTAATTTTAAGTTCTAATGCTTCAACTTGTTTAAGCAGTTCATTCAAGTGTAAATTGGCATTATTTAGCGCAGTACGTTGACGTTCAATTTCATCTTTTGAAACCAGATCCATCTTGGAAACAGCTTCATTGAGTAAGGCGCGCAAATTATGTTCAATATCTTTTTTGGGTTGGTCGATTTGTTCCATGATTGCTTGTAATAAAGTTTCGATCATTGCTGATTCCCTAACGGTGCAGAAGTATGAGCAGTGTAGCATTGCTCAAACCTAGACTATAGTCCCCATCGATCAGATATAGTTTTGTTCGATGAGTAAAATCGTAAATTTTATAATAAAAATGACTCTTTTTTTAAGATCGGACTACGTTTAAAAGTATAAAATAGGTTATAAAGAAAACTCGTGTCAAAACTCTCTATTTTCCCCCAACCTTAGAAATTTTGGCACGAAATTTGAACATAAAACCTTACTGGTGAAAGAAGCCGAAGGAAAACAAACATGAAGCTCGTAACTGCAATTGTAAAACCCTTTAAATTAGATGACGTGCGTGAAGCACTCTCTGACATTGGTGTTCAAGGGATCACCGTAACTGAAGTCAAAGGCTTTGGTCGTCAAAAAGGTCATACTGAACTTTATCGTGGCGCTGAATATGTCGTTGATTTCTTGCCTAAAGTAAAAATTGAAATCGCTATTAGCGATGACATGGTTGATTCAGTGATTGAATCGATTACCCGTGTTGCAAGCACAGGAAAAATTGGTGACGGTAAAATTTTCGTTACTAATTTAGAACAAGTCATCCGTATTCGTACCGGTGAAACAGGTGCAGACGCTGTCTAATTTGGCACGAAGTTTGCTGAGTACCTAATAACTCAAAAAATACTAGGTTGGGGGATACGAATGAAAAAAATGCTCATTGCGCTGAGTTTGTCTGGCGCACTTTTAGGTGGTTCTGTTGCATGGGCTGAAGAAGCCGTAACAACATCCGCTGCTTCTGAAGATGTCACAGTAGTTGAAACTGCTGATACATCGTTAACAAATTCTGAATTAGCTGCGGCACCTGCTTCAGCTGAAGCAACAGCAGCACCTGTCGAAGAAGAAGTAAAATTAGACACAGGTGATACCGCATGGATTTTAGTGTCTACAGCACTGGTTTTATTGATGACTATTCCAGGTTTGGCCCTGTTCTACGGTGGTATGGTTCGCAAGAAAAATGTCCTCGGCACAATGGCACATAGCTTTGTTGCAGCGGCAGTCGTAAGTATTACTTGGGTGGTGATCGGTTATAGCTTAGCCTTTGGCGAAGGAAATGCATTCATTGGTAGCTTGGATAAAATCATGTTATCCGGCATTACCACAGATGCCTTAACCGGAACAATTCCAGAAATTCTATTTGTTATTTTCCAAATGACCTTTGCGATCATTACCGTAGCTATCATTACAGGTTCGATTGCAGAACGTATGAAATTCAGCGCTTTCGTTGCATTCATTACCATTTGGAGTGTTGTGGTTTACGCACCAATTACCCACTGGGTATGGGGTGGCGGCTGGTTAGGTAACGACGGTGCACTGGATTTTGCTGGTGGTACGGTCGTTCACATTAACTCGGGTGTCGCAGGTCTGGTTGCTGCCTACATGCTTGGCAAACGTATGGGCTTGGGCCGTGAATCAATGGCGCCACATAACCTGACTTTAACTGTGGTCGGTGCAAGCCTGGTTTGGGTAGGCTGGTTCGGTTTCAACGGTGGTTCTGCACTGGGTGCTAACGGTTCTGCTGGTTATGCATTAGTTGTAACTCAAGTTGCAGCGGCGGCCGCAGCAATTGCATGGTTAATTACTGAAAAAGTGGTTCGTGGTAAAGCTTCTGTATTGGGTGGTGCATCTGGTGCGGTTGCCGGTCTGGTGGTGATTACCCCTGCAGCAGGTTTCGTGACTGTAGGCGGTGCAATGGCAATGGGCTTAATTGGCGGTGTCGTGTGCTTCTGGGGTATTACTGCGCTTAAACGTGCACTTAAAGCCGATGACTCTTTAGATGCTTTTGGTCTACATGGTGTGGGTGGTATTGTCGGTGCAATCTTAACGGCAGTGTTCGCGAGTGAATTCATCATGGGTGATAAAGTCCCTGCAGATATGATGCATCAATTATGGGTGCAAATTGAAGGTGTACTTGCAACGATTGCTTACTCTGCAGTACTGACTTTCATCATTCTTAAATTGATTGACTTGGTGATTGGGATTCGTGTTGAAGCGGATGACGAACGTATGGGTCTAGACTTAAGTCAACATGGTGAACGTGTCGAATAATATAAAAACCGATAATCAATATATTGTGTAAAACAGCCCGTAAGGGCTGTTTTTTTTCCATATCTTGCGTAAGTCTCTACAAAGGGCAGAATTTTTGCTACACTCTAAATCCGATTTGATTTGTTCAATTAAACCGCTATGCATTGTCCGTTTTGCAACGCCGCAGATAGTAAAGTTATCGATTCGCGTTTGGCTGCTGAAGGCTGTCAAATTCGTCGACGTCGTGAATGTATTAGTTGCGGAGAACGCTTTACCACCTTTGAAACCTATGAAGTTGTGATGCCCCGGGTGATTAAATCTGACGGCAAGAGCGAACCTTTTGATGAAGCGAAAATGCGCCGTTCATTGATGCATGCTTTACAAAAAAGACCAGTCACACAAGAGCAAATTGAAACTGTCCTCAGCGATATCCAATTACAAATTCGCCGCCTGGGTGAGCGTGATGTCAAATCACGAATGATTGGTGAAATTGTCATGCAATCCTTATTTGCTCTCGATCATGTGGCCTATGTACGTTTTGCCTCGGTGTATCAAGACTTTCAGGATGTAGAAGCTTTTCGACGTCAAATTGAACAAATGCAACACCGTGAACACTAAAAGAGTTTGAAGATGTCTAAGTTAAGCCAAGATCCCATTCACCAAGATCAGCTGTGGATGCAACGTGCGATTGAATTAGCGCAACTTGGACAATACTCAACCAAACCGAATCCAAATGTCGGCTGTGTGATCATTAAAGATGGTCAACTGGTCGGAGAAGGCTTTCATCCTCGAGCAGGACAACCGCATGCGGAAGTCTTTGCCATGCGTCAGGCAGCAGATCATGCCAAAGGCGCAACTGCTTATGTGACTTTAGAACCTTGTGCACATTATGGTCGTACACCACCTTGTGCCAAAGGCTTGGTGGAAGCAGGTGTGGCTAAAGTAATTGTCGCTTGTCCTGATCCGAATCCACTGGTGGCAGGCAAGGGTGTACAAATTCTAAAAGATGCCGGCATTGAAGTTGAAGTGGGCATTTGTGAACAAGAAGCAGAAAAACTCAATCTTGGTTTTCTTAAAGCCATGGCAACCGGTATACCTTATGTCCGTTTAAAAGTGGCTTCAAGCCTTGATGGTCGTACAGCCATGGCATCAGGGGAATCGAAATGGATTACCGGACCTGAAGCCCGTCAAGATGTGCAGCATTGGCGTGCCATTTCTGGTGTGGTCATTACCGGGATTGAAACGGTACTTGCAGACGATTGTCGGCTTAATGTGCGTCAGCTGAATGGTATTGAAGATATCACCAGCATTGTTCAGCCCAAACGTCTGGTGCTCGATCGTCAGGGACGTTTACCCCTCAACGCAAAAATACTTCAGCAGCCCGATACGCTCATGGTCATGGGACCGTTCCGTCAGGAACTTGCTGATTTAGGCGTGCTACAATTTGCAGTACAACCTTTAAAAGACTTGCTACAGACCCTATCTACGCAACATCAAATTTATGATGTGCTGGTGGAAGCGGGGGCAACATTATCGACTGCCTTTTTACAACAACAGTTAGTCGATGAAATGATCAGCTATGTTGCACCAACATTTTTAGGTCAAACAGCACGTGCAATGTTTAGTGCGGAATTTAGCCGTATGGCAGAGCAACTTCGATTTAAGCTCATGGAGGTCACCCAATTGGGGGATGATGTGCGCTTAAGGTTAATCCCTTCTCAAGAGACAGTATGAATTCAGAGTCTTCGGTTTATCATAAACGTCGTCATTCAGCACGTACCACAGACGAATATCTTTTCAATCAGCTTGTTCCGTATTTAGGCAATAAGCGTCGTTTACTTCATCTGATTTTGGAAGCACTTGAGAGCACGGGAACATTAAATAGCAAAAATGGTCGTGCCCCGATTTTCGCTGACTTTTTTGCAGGCTCTGGTGTGGTTTCACGTCTGGCGCGTCAAAATGGTTATCGTGTGATTGCCAATGACTGGGAACCGTATAGCCATGCTTTAAATAGTGCAATTTTATCCTGCACAGAAGCACCGGCATTTAAAGAGTTGGGTGGTTATCAGAAAGCTATTGATTACCTGAATCGTTTGCCGGAAGTCAAAGGCTGGGTAACGCATAACCTGTGTCCGCGTAATGACGAAATTTATGATCCGGCACGTGATCGTCTATTTTTCAAACGCCGTAATGGCATGCGTATCGATGCGATCCGTCAGCAAATTGCCGCGTGGCAGGCACAAGGGGCAATTGATGATGTCGAGATGAGTGCCTTGCTTGCGCCCTTGCTTTATTCAGCCAGTTTTGTCAGCAATACCAGTGGGGTATTCAAAAGTTTCCATCATGGTTGGGGTGGTAAAACCCAAACCGCTTTGGAACGAATTGAATCATTACTCTGGCTGACACCCAGTCGTTTCTGTGCCATTGGCGAACCGAAAAAACCGGCAGCAGAAATGTGGTGTGTCGATGCTCAGCATCTTGCCAATCAAATGAGCAGCTTTGAAGTGGATGTGGCTTATCTGGATCCACCGTATAACCAGCATGCGTATGGTAGTAACTATCATGTACTGAATGCTTTAACCTTGTGGGATCAGGCTGATTTGCCGACTCCAGATACCAAAGGCTACAAGAGCGGGATTGACCGTGCATGGCGTAAAGAGCGTCCAAGTCAATACAACTCTTCCAAGCATGCCAAAGAAGCCTATGAGAAATTGGTTGCGACAATTAATGCACGTTATATTCTGACCAGTTATTCTACCGATGGTAATATTGAAGCCGGTGATTTGCTACAGGCGAACTTAAAACGTGGTCGTGTGACTTTGCTCACGCAAGATGTACCACGCTATCGTGTCAGCAAACAACGCCAGTCAGAACGCGCACGTGTACTAGAGTTTATTGTGATTACCGATACCCATGCCAAATCTGGTCCACCGCTGCGCCAACTCTTGGGTCAGTTGTATCATTTTGCTGAACTGGGTGGTGTCGATACCACCGGCGTGAGTACACAACTGGCATTGTGGTAAAACAAAGATATAAATAGAGAACAAGTTATGTTTACAGGCATTATTGAAAGTCTAGGCAAAGTGGAAAGTTTACAAAGCGTGGGCGGTGATGTCCGTTTGCGTATTGGCACCAGTCTCGACATGTCGGATGTTCATTTGGGCGATTCAATTGCCACTAACGGCATTTGCCTCACTGTGATTGAATGGGGCGAAAACTGGTACGCTGCCGATGTCTCGCGCGAGAGTTTAAATCGCACCACCTTAGGCACATGGAAAGTGGGTCAGCGCGTGAACGTGGAAAAAGCCATGCTGCCAACCACACGTTTTGGCGGTCATATTGTCAGTGGTCATGTCGATGCTGTCGGTGAAATTACTGTTGTGCGTGAAGATGCCCGTTCAATTTATTATGAAGTGACTGCGCCGGCTGAAATTGCCAAATATTTAGCTGAAAAAGGTTCGGTGACTGTGGATGGTATTAGTCTGACCATTAACCATTTACGCGGTAATGTGATTAGTCTCAATCTTATTCCGCATACGGCTGAAAGAACCAATATTGGCACATGGAAAACCGGTGCTAAAGTCAACTTGGAAGTCGATGTTTTAGCGCGCTATATCGAACGTTTAATGCTTGGTGATAAAGCGGCTGAAACAAAAGAACAATCCAAATTAAGTATGGCATTTCTGGCAGAAAATGGCTTCTTGAAGTAAAAATCCATAGAATAGAAAACAGTCTGGTTGAAAAATTAGGCTGTTTTTTTATTTTTATTTATGGTTTTTAGTAATTTATGCAAATAATAAAGTGCAAGTGGGTAGGTGCAAATGCTTGATTTTTTAATGCATATTGAACAATGGTTACCGACTTTACTGGACAACTATGGTCAGTGGATTTACGCCATTTTATTTCTGATCATTTTTGCAGAAACTGGTTCTGTATTCATGTTCTTCTTGCCTGGGGACAGCTTGCTGATTGCCATTGGCGCACTATGTTCAACCACCGATGTGATCCATTTACACTATATGGGGCTATTACTTTTTAGTGCTTCTGTATTGGGCTATATCGTCAATTATTATACTGGTCAGGTGTTGGGATTTAAATTTTTTCATGAACATTCACGGTTTTTGAAACCTGAATATATTGTTAAAACCAATCATTATTTTACCAGACATGGTGGAAAAACCATTCTGGTTGCACGCTTTGTGCCGTTTGTCCGTTCATTTGCACCTTTTGCTGCAGGGGCGGGGCACATGAATATTTTTAGTTTTATGCTTTATAACGTAGTAGGCGGGCTGATCTGGATTAGCTTGTTATTAGGTATGGGCTATGGCGTAGGCAATATGCTGGGACTTGCCGTAGATTTAATTTAGTTTTTAATGATTCGGGTCGTATTTAAATTTACTTGAATTGAATAAAAAATTAAATTTATTATATTGATTAAAATAACAATAGCCCACCGAAGTGGACTGTTTTGATTGATCTATTTCAGTGTTTGGTAATCGTGACAGATGTGCTGGCAACCCAAGAGCTTAATGCCACTGGAGTAGAAACAGAAAATTGTCCTTTTTCCGCTTCTCGGGAAATATAAATTGAAACTGAGTGGAAGTCGGCATGGCTAATCCATAAATCTTGAGCAGATACACTCCATTTTTCACCCGAATCCAGTGCCGCAATTTGAGTGGAAATTTGGTTCAAGATATCCATTTTTTCTTCCTGAATAAGATGATGTTTAAGCATTTCAATAGTCATGTTTTTAAATCTATTTAAAAACATGACTATCTTGTGACATAAACATGTCATTTATATGACAGTAGAAAAATAGCCTAGATCAATAGAGATAAGAAATTAGTGCTTTGGTTTCTCTGTTGATAAATCAGAGTTTTTCAAAATATAGTCAATTTCTTCTTGGCTGGCTTGATGTAACTTGGCACGAAATACCGTCACCGCCTGTTCAATGAGGGTCTCAGCTTCTAACTCTAAACGTAAACGCACGCTTTCCAGTTCCGAGAGTACTTCATGGTCATGAATCGACAGCATGCCTCTGGAGAAATTCAGTGCTGAGCCTTCAGGATTCTTATGATAACGCGCTGTATAAACTTGGGTTTCATGATCTAAAGTTTGACGAATAAAGGCCAAGGTTTGAGTTTGTTCGGCAAACTGTCTGGCTTCATCTAACTGCAATGCTTGAGCATAGGCAGCTTGTGCTGCACGGTTTTTTTCCAGTGACTGTTCTAAAGCACGTTGCTTGCGCAAGCGGGCTTCTTCAATCAATTGTGCCTTACGTTCGATATAAGCACGTTCAATTTTTTCATAAGAGAGCTGTTGTGCTTCTTTATCTTTTTCTAACCACTTTTGAATATTGGTTTCAGGTTTCAGCACATTGCAGACGCGGTGTAGGTCATCAATAAATGCCTGACGAACAGCCTCAGGCACATTTAACCAGCGCTGTTTAAAATCTTGACCGACATTTAATGCCACCACATATCTCCTTATTGCAATTGATCGGCTAAAGCTTGAAAGTTCGCGGTTCAATACCTAGGCGTCGATATTGTTTAAATTTTTCACGCCCCAGCTGTTTTGCCGATTCATTATTTTCGATGATTTCTATAATGTGACTAAATTTATCAATCTGTTCAATAGCTTGATTGTTAAAATTAAACACAATCCAGTCAGATTGCTGCGGCAGTCGAGCTGAAATACAAATTGTAGCGCGTTCTTGATCAATCCCATGCGGAATAAAACTGCTGGGATCAAAACTCCACAATCGTTCATCTAACTGCTGTTGCAAGTCCAAATCTTCACAATACAACCAGATATGTTCAGGCTGTTTCAGAATCTTACGGCACAAACGGCAAGTGCTTTCCACTTGCCGTTCGGGACTTTTTTCAAATAAGTAAAAGCTAACTTTAGCCATTCGACTGCGCACGATTCGCCAGGAATTGAACCAGTAATGGAACAGGGCGACCAGTTGCACCTTTCGCTGTACCTGAGTTCCATGCTGTTCCAGCGATGTCTAAATGTGCCCAACGGTATTCACGGGTGAAGCGTTGCAAGAAACATGCTGCAGTCACCGAGCCGGCTTTCGGTCCACCAATATTGGCAATGTCGGCAAATGGAGAATCAAGTTGCTCTTGATAATCTTCAAGCACCGGCATGCGCCATACACGGTCAAATGAGGTTTGACCAGCAGCACTGATTTCCGCAGCCAGTTCATCATCCGGTGTAAACAGGCCAGTTAGAACCGAACCTAAGGCAACCACACATGCACCGGTTAAGGTTGCGATATCAATCACCAGAGCAGGGTTGAAACGTTTGATGTAGGTCAAGGTATCGCATAAAACCAAACGACCTTCAGCATCGGTATTTAAAATTTCTACCGTTTGACCGCTCATCGTGGTCACGATATCACCCGGACGGGTTGCATGACCTGAAGGCATATTTTCAGCTGCAGCAATGGTACCGACTACATGAATTGGCAGTTTGGATTCACAGAGTGCGCGCATCGTACCGAGTACAGAAGCTGCACCACACATGTCAAATTTCATTTCATCCATACCCGCACCAGGTTTGAGTGAAATGCCGCCGGTATCAAAAGTCACGCCTTTGCCCACCAGTACGATAGGCGCCTGTTCGGTATTGGCCTGGTATTCCATGGTAATGATGCGTCCCGGACGATCTGAACCTTTGCTGACTGCCAGGAAAGCGCCCATGCCGAGGTCAGCCATTTGCTGCTCATCAAGAACGGTGACTTTTAATAGTTCAGGATATTCAGCCGCCAATGCTTGTGCTTGTTCCGCCAGATATTCAGGGAAACAGATATTTCCCGGACGATTGCCTAAATCACGTGCCAAGCTTTGACCCGATTGCACTGCATGGATCAAGCTGAGTTGTTGTGAATTTAAAGTGCTATTGCTTGAAATGAGATGAATTTCTTCAAGGATGAATTCATTTTTCTTCGATTTATATTCATCAAAAGCATAACCGGCTTGGGTTAAAGCCAAAGCAAATAAATAATGATGTTCAGGTGCTAAGGCAGAAATATCAATACTGATCTGTTTGAATTTTTTTTGTGACGCTTTGATAATGGTTTGTGCGATTTTTGCTAATTTAGCCGGCTGAATTTCAGCTGCTTTATCGATCCCAATGAGCGCACTATTGCTACATGCCGCCACTTTCCCGATAAGGGGTAAAGATTCGCTTAGACCAGCTTTGAATTGTGCGGCTTCTACTAAAGTATTTAAATCATTGATTTCATAGGCAGTCGCTGCCTTTTGAAGCTGCTCGGAATCGACTAATATCAACAAATAGGGGCTAGATGCATTCTCTTGGAATGACGTATTAATTGTCAGTTTCATGTTCTGTATTCATGCCTTTGAAAGTTTGCAAACCATTAAACCATTGAAACATTTCTATGAATAGAGTTTCAATGCGCAACAACAGTATAGGTTTTATATTTTCACCATTCGGGTAAACTAGCGCTAGTTTTTATTAGCCTCTTTTTTGGAAGAATTAATTTGATTATTCGGCGTTATCTGGTCAAGCAAGTGGTGTCTACATCCTTGGTTGTGATTGCCTTGCTTACCTTGATCATGATGGGTGGTCGACTGATCAAGTACTTTGGTGTGGCGGCACAAGGTCGTTTAGATGTCAGTATTTTGTTCAGTATTATTGGTTACCGACTGCCAGAATTTTTAACCCTGATTCTTCCACTCGGCTTTTTTATCGGTTTGATGCTGGTGTTTGGTCGTTTGTATGTCGACCATGAAATGGCAGTCCTCAACGGCAGTGGTGTCAGTCGGCATCAGCTGGGGCGCTTACTGATTCCGCTTACTGTGGTTTTTCTTGCTGTTCAAACCGTGTTGATGGTGTGGATGTCTCCGTGGGGGATTCGCCAGTTTGAAGAGCTGACGACCAATCAGGCGGTCAGAACCGGTTTCGATTTAGTGCGTCCAAAAGAGTTTATTTCCTCAGGCCCCTATACCATTTATGCCGGGGATTTGTCAGAAGATCGTCGTAATCTCAAAGATGTGTTTTTCTATCAACGCGCGGAAAACCCGGGTAAACCTGACGTGATGATTTTGGCCAAGGAAGCAACTCGTGTAGAAGTTGCCAATGAAACGGCCAGTATTGTCGATTTATATGAAGGGCGCCGTTACGAAATTTTCCCCGGAAAACCGAAATATACTCAAGCAGAGTTTCAATCTTATCGTTTACGTTTAGAAAGTGATACCGAAGCCAAATTTGAAAGTGCCGAAGTCGAAGCGTTACCCATAGCGAAACTATGGAGCAATCGTGATGATCCTGTAGTTGCGAGTGAACTGGGTTGGCGGATCTTCGTTCCATTTTCAGTGGTTGCGGCTTTAATCTTGGCGATTGCACTTTCAGAAGTGAGTCCTCGTCAAGGACGCTATTTAAAACTATTCCCGGCTTTACTTATTTTCGCCAGTTTGATTGTGGCACTGATGGCAGTGAAAACCCGTGTCAGTAAAGATGAGTTAGGGATTTGGGCATATCCTTTGGTGTTGATCGTGTATGGCATTGCTGGAGCATTGTTCTCCCGAAAACAAAAGCTCGCCCCTAAAATCAAGAAACGAATTCAGCAGGTGAGGTCTTAAAAATGTTAGCACGTCGAATCATTGCCAAACATGTGACCAAAACCACGGCATTAGCCATGTTGGGTGCAACGGTTATTTTATCGGTTCTGCAAGTTTTATTTACCTATTTAGGTGAATTGGGTTCCTTGAATGAAACTTATAATGCATGGCAGGCACTGCAATATGTGTTATGGAGTGCACCCAATTATCTGTATGAAATTTTACCGATCTCTGCATTGATTGGGGCTGTGCTTGGTCTGGGCACTTTGGCTTCCAATAGTGAACTGGTAGTGATGCGTTCAGTCGGTATTAGCTTATGGCGCATTGTCGGTTGGGTGATTCGTTCCGCATTAATCTTAGTGGTTTTGTCCTTTGTACTCAGTGAATGGGTGATTCCTTATACCAACGAGCAAGCCAAAAGCGTGAAAGATCACCGCAGTGTCAGTTCACTGGGTGAAGTCAATGGTTACTGGACTCGCGAAGGTCAGCGTTTTATCTATATTGATTATGCCAATGCCAAAGGTCAGCTGAAACATGTCCAGGTGGTTGACTTTGATGATAGTTATCGCTTGAAAGGTGTTTTAAATGCCGAGCAAGGTCAGTTCGTTAAAGATGGTGATTGGAATCTAAAAAGTGCTGCGCAAATGGATATTTTGCCGCAAGGTAATTCAACCCTGGTAAAAACCGATCAGTTGCCTCTGGCTTTAGCCTTGCAACCAAAATATGTGCATATGGTTACGATTGACCCTGAAGATTTATCGCCGAGTCAATTGGTGAGCTTTATGAGTTATATGCATCAATACAGCCAAGTACCGAAAACCTATAAGCTGGCATTTTGGCAAAAAGTCGGTTCGCCATTTGCACTCATTGCCTTGGTACTGATTGCATGTTCCTTTATTTTTGGTCCCTTGCGTCAACAGTCGATGGGTTTTCGTTTGGTGATTGCCTTATTTATTGGCTTGGGATTCTTCTATCTGCAAGACTTCTTGGGCTATGCAAGTTTGGTGTATTCACCTTCGCCGGCATGGTTCGTATTTGTACCGATTATTTTCATGACTTTAGTGGGCGGTTATCTGCTGCGACGCGCACGTTAACTGTTGAATAGGGTCTGTTAACATTTCATAAATGGCAAACATAGACGAAGTCTCAACAGACCCTACAGTGATAAAAACAATGTGCATGATCCGCTTTAGTCATGATCTGCACATAGAGTCTTGACCGAAAATTCGGTAAGATATGACGATGAAATTGTAAACAAAAGAGTGTTCATTATGACGGATGCAACTGCTGGCAAAATCCCTCACGTATTGGTAATTATGGATGGTGTGGGTCATCGCGAAGCGGTCGAAGACAATGCTTTTCTGGCAGCAAAACGACCAAATTTAACTGCTATGCAACAAAAGCATCCACATGGTTTGATTTCAGGTTCGGGCGAAGATGTCGGACTGCCGGATGGTCAAATGGGCAACTCTGAAGTGGGTCACATGAACCTCGGTGCAGGTCGTGTGCTGTATCAAGATTTTACCCGGATCACCAAAGATATTCGTACCGGCGCTTTTTTTGAACATGAAGTATTGATTGATGCGGTAGAAAAAGCCAAAGCAGCGGGTGGTGCTGTACATATCATGGGTTTATTGTCACAAGGTGGCGTGCATGCGCATGAAGACCACATTGTTGCAATGGTGGAATTGGCACTGAAACGTGGTGCAAAAGTTTATTTGCATGCTTTTCTGGATGGCCGTGATACTCCGCCAAAAAGTGCACAACCATCACTGGAAAAATTAGATGCAGTCTTTGCACAATATCCGGGTCAAGGTCGTATTGCGACCATGATTGGCCGTTATTTTGCCATGGATCGTGATAACCGTTGGGATCGTGTTGAACAAGCCTATCGTCTATTGACTGAAGGTGAAGCTGCACGTACCGCAGCAACCGCGGTTGAAGGTCTGGAACAGGCTTATGCGGCAAATGAGTCGGATGAATTTGTCAAAGCTACCCGTATTGGTGAGTTGGCTAAAATTCAGGATGGCGACAGCGTTGTATTTATGAACTTCCGTGCCGACCGTGCGCGTGAAATCACCAAAGCCTTTGTCGAAAAAGAGTTTGCTGGTTTTGAGCGTAAAGTAGTTCCAAACCTGTCTAAATTTGTGATGTTGACGCGTTACCAAGCGACAATCGATGCGCCTGTTGCCTATATGCCAGAAGCATTGAAAAACTCGATTGGTGAATATTTATCAAACTTGGGTAAAACCCAACTGCGTATTGCTGAAACTGAAAAATATGCGCACGTGACCTTCTTCTTCAGTGGTGGCCGTGAAGATGAATATCCAGGTGAAAAACGTATCCTGATTCCATCTCCAAATGTGGCGACTTATGATCTTAAGCCTGAAATGAGTGCTTATGAAGTCACGGATGAATTGGTTGCTGCAATCAATTCAGGTGAATATGACTTGTTGGTGGTGAACTTTGCCAATGGTGATATGGTCGGACATACCGGTGTATTTGATGCTGCAGTGAAAGCTGTTGAAGCTGTCGATACCTGCCTAGGTCGTGTATATGAAGCAGTGATGGCACAAAAAGGCCATATGCTGATTACCGCTGACCATGGTAATGTCGAGCAAATGCAGGACTACAAAAGTGGTCAGGTACATACTCAGCATACGACGGAATTGGTTCCCTTCATTTACGTAGGACCAACCTCTGCGACGATTGCTGAAGGTGGTGTACTGGCAGATGTCGCGCCAACATTGTTGAGCTTAATGCAAATTCCTGTACCTGAAGAAATGAAAGGTCGAAATTTAATTACTTTAAAATCATAAAATTAACACGACAAACAGGTGAAAGGATGGCTTTACAACGCTGGAAGATGGTTGTCACTTTAACAACGTTATTCATCTGTGTGAGCCATTCTGCACTTGCTGCTGTGAAAGATCAGCCTGTTTTAGATTTTGATGATGAAGTCGAACAAAATTATGCTGAAGTTCCGGTGGAATCGATTCAGCAATTTGTTCAAATCTATAGCATTGTCAAAGAAAATTATGTTGATGCTAAAAATGATGATGCATTATTTCAACAAGCGATTAAAGGTCTGGTTAGTGGTCTAGACCGTTATTCTCGCTACCTCAGTCCTGAAGATTATAAGCAATTATTACAATATACTGAAGGCGATATAGCCTCTGTCGATTTTGAACTGATTTATGATCAGCAGTTACATCAATGGGTTATTCATGGTCTAAAGGATAATGCCGATTCGGCCAAGCAAGGTTTGCGCAATGGTGTGGCTGTATTTAAGATTGATGATCAAGAACTGAAAAAACTCAATCATGATCAGGTCAATAGTTTACTTAATGGTTCGATTGGTTCGACCTTAACTTTGCAACTGGCACAAAATAGCAGCCCGATTATTTTGGTGCGTAATAAAAAAATAGAAACCGATATACAAGCCAGTGTCTTGCATAATCAGGTTTTAGTGATCAAAGTGAAAGTTTTTCAGCAAGATACTGCCAATGAAATTAAACGTCTAATTGAAGAGCGTTCTTCCTCACGTCTGAAAGCGGTGTTGCTCGATTTAAGAAATAATCCAGGCGGCTTATTGTCTGCCGCAGTTGAAACGGCCGATTTATTTTTGAATCAGGGCGTGATTGTTTCCACCAAAAGTCGTTCTGAAGGTGATCAACAATTTCAAGCTTTACCGAGTTTTGAATTTCAAAATTTAAAGCTAGGCATATTAATCAATAACCGTTCTGCCTCAGCCGCCGAAGTCTTTACTGCGGCAATGAAAGACCATGGTCGCGCATGGGTCGTGGGGGAGAAAAGCTATGGAAAAGGGGTGGTGCAAAAGCTATTTCCTCTTTCCAACGGTGCCGCTTTACAGATGACGGTATCGCATTACTACACCCCTAAAGGGCAGATGATTGAAGGGGTCGGAATTCAGCCGAATCAGCAATACCTGCCGCAACATGAAATGAAAGAGGAAAACTATCTGGAACATGTTGCAGAAATCATTCTAAACCGTAAATAACGGTTTATTCATCATCCGTATCTAAGCCAAATTTCTTTAAGCGGTAACGTAGAGAACGAAAAGACATGCCCAGTTTTTTGGCTGCAAGCGTTCTGTTCCAATGGGTTAAGTTTAGGGCATTGAGTAAAATATCTTTTTCAATATTTTCCAGATAAAGCTCTAAACCTTCATCGGGTAACTTTTTAGCAGAAACTAAAATGTCACTACGAAAAACATTACTAGCTTCTTGCTGATGATCCAAAGGTGTCACCGTTGGATAACGCAACGGCGCACTTTGTAGATGCGGTAAATCAATTTTATCCTCATCACTCAGGGTGATGGCGCGTTCGATAATATTACGCAGCTCTCGAACATTACCCGGATAATATTGGCTCAGCAAAAAGTTTCTCGCGCGTTCAGTCAGTTGTTTTTGAGGGATACTCCATTCCTGACTAATTTTTTGAATAAAATGATGCGCCAATAAAATAATATCATCACCACGTTCACGCAGTGGCGGAAGAACCAGATCCATCACATGAATACGGAAGAATAAATCTTGTCGAAATCTACCTTGTTGCACCAATGCTTCCAAGTCTTGATGGCTGGCACTAATCACACGAAAATCGACATCAATTTCAGCATCTGAACCGACGGGACGAATCCGTTTTTCTTGTACGGCACGAAGCAGTTTGACCTGCATGGTTAAAGGCAGTTCAGCAATTTCATCTAAAAACAGACTACCACCGTGTGCAGATTGAATCAGACCTTGTTTGTCCTGAGTTGCACCGCTAAAGCTGCCTTTCTTATGTCCAAACAGTTCACTTTCCATCAGTTCCGTTGGAATAGCGCCACAGTTAATTGCAATAAAAGGCCCTTCATTACGATTGCTGAGTCGATGTACCAGATTGGCAATGACTTCTTTTCCTGTGCCGGATTCACCGGTAATAAAGACTGGTGCTTGAGAACGGGCAATTTTATTTAAAGTAATGCGTAATTGTTGAATCGGCAGCGATTGGCCAATCAATAATTTTTGTTCCAGACTATCTTCTTTGCTTTGGAAGTTTTCGATTGGTTTATTCAAAGCTTTTTGTAAGAGTTGTTCCAGGTGTTTCTGATTGATGGGCTTGCTGACAAAATCAAAAGCCCCTGCTTTTAATGCCGCAATCGCAATTTCCATATTGCCATATGCGGTCAGCACAGCCACAGGTAGGGCTGGAAGATGTTGACCAATCCATTCTACCAATTGCAGTCCATTACCATCTGGTAAATTCAAATCCGTTAAACAGGCATCATATTTATTTTCAGATAAGCGTTTTTTCGCCTGTTCAAGACGATGTGCGATATGCGTTTTGATGCCCATGCGTGATAAAGACATTTGCATCAGCGTACACAAATCTTCCTCATCATCCACCAATAAAACAAGTGGTTGTCTTTCCACAATTACACCCCAGCAATATTAATTTAAAGCAACACGTAGGCATTCAATTCGAAAGCATGCCCCTTGTTTTTGTTCTACATAGTTGAGTTTTGCTTGGTTTGCTTCACAAAAACTATGTGATAAGTACAATCCTAAACCAGTTCCCGTGATTTCGGTACTAAAAAAAGGTTGAAATAAATAGCTCAAATCTTTGGATGCCACACCTGTACCAAAATCGAGAACGTCAATTCGGACATTGGATTCATGTGAGTAAATGTTTAACTCAATATGAGAGTATTCAGGTGAATTATGACGAATGGCGTTACGAATCAGGTTAATCAGGACTTGGCGAAATTGTGCTTCATCAAAAGTAATCGAAATTTTATTTTGTATGTTGCATCGAATTTGGTGGATGATATCAGATAAATCTTCTTGAATCATTTGAGGGATAAATTGATTCAGCTGGATCTTAGCCGGATGCGTTTCTCTATTTCGCACCATATTCAGTGTATCCTGAATAATACGATCAATGCGCTGTGCTTGCTTTGCAATCATCTGACTTAATAGGTTTTGTTGATTTAGATCACTGTCTAGCAACAGTTCATTGGCTTGAACAATCGCCGCCAGAGGATTGCGAATTTCATGGGCAATACTGGCAGACAATTGTCCTAAGGCAGCCAGTTTTAATTGTTGTACCCTTTGATTGAGCTTGCCGGCATCTTGCAGCACCAACAGGGTCAGGGTTTGATGGGGAACCATTAATTTTTGCACTTCGATATGCATATGATAACGGCTCAGCTGGGATTCGAATTGAAATCTTTCACCATCTTGCAGTTGCTCAAATTTAATTAATTCAAATAAATCAGGCTGTATTTTGTATAAAGGAGATTTGTCATAGGCATAGAATGGGGGAATGCCTAACAGCATACACGCCGCAGGATTGCTCAGCACGATGTGACAGTTTTCATCTAAAACCAGATAACCCAGTTCAATCTGTTCCAGAATATAACGGTTCAAATTTTGCAGTCGATTGAGTTCCAAGGATTGAGAAAAATTCAAATTTTCCAGCAATTGGAAACGCCGTACCACAATTTGCGCACTGCCATAAACCACAAAAAACAGAAAAGCCAATAAGGCACTATTGCCAATATTATTGAGTGAAGAAAAATCAAAAATGCTGCCTAAAAATATTTGATAAATCACGCTAATAACAGCGATGAGGGTAATGATTAAGGCTTTTTTTGCATCTAATAATAAAGAAGCGGCAAAGATGGTAATCACGAATAGCAGGCTTAAATGCAGATTCGGACCATCCAATGCGAAAGTCAGTAAGCTTAAAGCAATGACATCGACAGCAAATAACAGCGTCAGTTGTTGGGGAATGTTGGCTCGTATTTTTTTAAGACTAAGCAGTTGCATGCAGCCTATCGCTACAAAGCAAATGAGTACATAAAGATAGAGCTGTGGATAGCGGTAATCTGTATTTAAGTGTTGATAAGTGAGTAGAAAAATCAGCAGAAGACATGTCGCAATAATCAGTCTGTAGGCGCCATACCAGATGCCTAAATGATACTGATTAAACTCAAAGTTTTTGGTGTTTTGCGTCATGCATGTCTTCTAAAAAGCTTAAGGGAAGTTCTCAAGGAAAGTCATTAAGGTTTAATCAGCCCATAACGAATGGCTAAATGAGTCAGTTTCACATCACTATCTAAATTTAACTTTTCAAAGATACGATAACGATAAGTATTCACGGTTTTGACACTGACAAAAAGTTTATCGGCAATTTCCTGTGCACTAATACAATTCACTACCATCATCGCAACCTGCATTTCACGTTCAGAGAGTGCATCAAATGGTGATTGCTGGGTATCTGAAAGATATGAACTGGCCAGTTGCTCGGCAATGTCTGCACTAAAATATTTGCCACCTTGCATGACTTTATTGATGGCACGAACCATTTCAGTCACAGGTGCGCCTTTGGTGATATAACCTTTTGCGCCTGCTTTAAGCAATAATGACGGATAGGGTTCTTCAGCCAAGCCACTCACAGCGACAACTTTGGTTTCAGGTGCGGTTTGCAACAGACGGCGGGTGGTTTCTACCCCACCGATGCCCGGCATATTCACATCAAGTAAAACCACATTGGGATGATGGTGACGGACTAAGGTAATCGCTTCTTCCCCAGATTCAGCCTGACCAATCACTTGAACATCCGCATGGTCTTCGAGCATTCGGCAAATCCCGGTACGTACTAACTCATGATCATCTACTACTAAAACTGTGATCACCTATTTCTCCCCTCATATAAAAAAAGCAATTTTTTTGTTACATAAAGCAAAATAAGCTTGCAATGAAATGACAAAATTAGCAATCCTATTATCAATCTTTAAGTGAAATGTTAAGCATAAAGGTTTATGCGTAAAAAATGTTCACCTTTATGTTTAAATGTAAGGCATATTTGAGGTAATACACAAATGTATCTTGCCTCCATGAGTTGAGTAAACCATCGTGAAAAATTCGAACAAGTCTTTAATGCATGTGCTGGGTATGTCCATCTTACTTAGCATGAGTTCTAGTAGTTTTGCAGAACTCATCATGGATGCTTCTGGAGGCACAGGTCAAGCTGCGTTAAATTGGTCTTCTGAAGATGCCAAACAATTACTCAATGGTGATGGTTCGGCATTGACCGAAGAACCCACGCCACAAGGTTCAACTAAAATTACCACTTCGGTACGTAGTTCTAATGGTGTGGTTAGTCATTCTGCACCTAAAACTGTGCAAATTCTGAATAATTCAAGCTTTGGCGATCAACCCTCTGTCAATGCACGTGCTGCTTTAGTGATGGACGGTCAAACAGGCGAAGTTTTATATAGCAAAAACAGTAATACCGCTTTCCCGATTGCATCCATTACTAAACTCATGACCGCAGTGGTGATCTCTGACGGACGTTTGAATATGTCGGAAAAGATCACTTTGCAACAAGCAGACTTTTCCTGTTCAGGTTGTAAAAGCTCAAGTTCAACCTTGCGTGCCGGTGACAGCATGAACCGTGCAGAAGCCTTGCTTTTTGCTTTGATGAAATCTGAAAATCCAGCAGCAGCTGCTTTAGCCCGGACTTATCCAGGTGGTCGTGCCGCTTTTGTGAGTGCGATGAATGCCAAAGCCAAATCTCTGGGTATGAATTCTGCACATTTTATGGAATCCACAGGCCTACATCCACGTAATGTCGCTTCAGCACGTGATTTGGGTATTTTAGTCAATGCGGCATCACAATATAGTTTGATTCGTCAATTCTCGACTACACCTAACTATGACTTCAATTTAGGTTATCGGGTATTGAAATCAAACAACACCAATGCTTTAGTTCGTAATGGGGGCTGGAATATCAATATTTCAAAAACTGGTTATATCAATGAAGCAGGACGTTGTGTAGTGATGCATACCACCTTAAATAATCGTCCGGCGGTTGTAGTGTTGCTGGGTGCAGATTCTTCACAAGCACGTACCAATGATGCAACCCGTTTAATGAGTTGGGCAAGCCAGTTACCAAAACGTATCTAATTTCGTTGATCTAATATCGCTTTATTCATAACGTAAAAAAAGTCCTGCAATTGCAGGACTTTTTTTATTTCTAATGATGCTAAGAATTACATATTAGAAAGAATCGATTCTTTCACTTGATTCATTGTTGCATCAATAGACAGCATGACAGCATCAGAACATTGTTTGATCGCAGTATCAGGGTCTTTCAAACCATTACCTGTAACAGTACAAACAATCACTGAACCTTCTTTAATTTTGCCAGCTTTGATGTCACGAATTGCGCCGCCCACAGACGCTGCAGAAGCAGGTTCTACGAACACGCCTTCGTACATTGAAAGTAAACGCTGTGCTTCAAGAATTTCAGCATCAGTCAGTTCATCAAACCAACCGTTTGAGTCACGAACAACCGCTTTCGCATGGTTCCAGCTTTGTGGGTTACCAATACGGATGGCAGTCGCAACAGTTTCAGGGTTTGCAACAGGGCCACCACGTAGGAACGGTGCAGCGCCAGATGCTTGATAACCTGCCATAATTGGAAGGCCAGCAGGTTTAGGACCAGTGAAAGCATCTGTTTCAGCGTCGTAAATCACTTGCTCAAACTGTTCTTTCGGCTGATTTGCAACTGCTTCGGTATAACCCATCCAGTGTGCAGTGATGTTACCTGCGTTACCGACTGGCAAGCAGTGGTAATCAGGCGCACGACCTAAAGCTTCAACGATTTCGTAAGCAATGGTTTTTTGACCTTGCAAACGGTAAGGGTTGATTGAGTTTACAATGGTTACAGGTGCTTGATCAGCCACTTCTTTAACAAGACGCATGCCGTCATCGAAGTTGCCGCGAATTTGCATAGTGATTGCACCATACATCATTGCCTGTGCCATTTTACCCATGGCAATTTTGCCTTCCGGGATTAAAACGAATGCTTTGATGCTTGCGCGTGCAGCATAAGCAGCAGCTGCAGCTGAGGTGTTACCGGTAGAGGCACAAATAATGGCTTTAGAGCCTTCTTCAACCGCTTTGGTTACGGCCATGGTCATACCACGGTCTTTAAATGAACCAGTCGGGTTTAAGCCTTCGTACTTCACATAGATTTCAACATCTTTACCAATAATGCGTGGAATGTTCTCAAGCTTGATCAGTGGCGTATTACCTTCGCCTAAAGAGATTGCACGAGTGGTTGCAGATACTGGTAAACGGTCACGATAACGGTCAACTAAACCAGTATAACGATTGGCATTAGACATGATGATGTTCCAATTGTGTGTAGAGCTTGGCAAGGGGAAATACTCCCCTCAACCCGATTAATTATCAAGCGATTCTAAACGAATCCGTACAATTTCGCCATGAATGAAAGGCAATGCTTGAATCTGTTTTAACGCTTCATCCATTTTTGATTCAACGATAGGATCAGTTAAAATCACGATCGGAATAAGGTCTTTTAAGCGCGGTTGCTGCATGATGGCATCAATACTGATTCCGGCACGACTTAAAATAGTCGTTACATCTGCAAGGACGCCCATTTGATCTTCGGCATTAATACGAATGTAGTAGCCAGTGGTCATTTGTTCACGCGTTAAAATTGGCAAATCCGTGAGCGCTTCAAAGGCCAATTGCGGAATGGTTCCGGCACCATCTTCGGTATAAATGATGTCGCGGACAATATCGACGACGTCAGCAACCACAGCAGAAGCTGTTGGACCTGCACCTGCGCCTGCACCGTAATACAGTGTTGGACCGACGGCATTGGCTTGTACCAAGATGGCATTTTTCACGCCGTTGACATTGGCAATCAGTTGATCATCTGGAATGAGGGTCGGGTGTACGCGTAATTCAATTCCGGCATCGGTACGGCGTGCAATACCTAAGTGTTTGATACGGAAACCTAAGTCTTCTGCATATTTCACATCTTGTGCAGTGACTTTGCCAATCCCTTCAGTAAATACTTTGTCAAACTGTAGCGGAATACCAAATGCACATGAAGCCAAAATCGTCAGTTTATGTGCAGCATCAATACCTTCTACGTCAAAGGTAGGATCCGCTTCGGCATAACCGAGTTCTTGAGCTTCTTTCAGCACATCTTCAAAAGCACGACCTTTTTCACGCATTTCACTGAGGATGAAGTTGCCTGTGCCATTAATAATACCGGCAAGCCAATCAATTTTATTGGCTGCCAAGCCTTCACGAATCACTTTGATAATTGGAATGCCGCCGGCAACCGCTGCTTCATAGGCAATCTGCACGGCATTATCTTCGGCCGCTTTAAATAGCTCATTACCATGTTCAGCCAGTAAAGCTTTATTTGCAGTAACAATATGCTTGCCATGTTTCATGGCTTCCATGATGACTTCATAGGCAGGGTGGATACCGCCCATCACTTCAACCACAACGTCAACATCTGGCTGACGAACGATATCGAGTAAATCAGCACTTTGTTTAATTGATTCTGGAAGATCCAAATCAGGACGCGGACGACGTGTACCCACATGGGTAATTTCAATTTCTCGACCGGTGCGACGTCTGATCTCAGCAGCGTTTTCTTTTAAAAGTTTAAGGGCACCACCACCTACAGTACCAAGACCGAGGATTGCCAGACGAACTGGTTTCACGTCACACTCCAATATCTAATCAATTTTAAGCGAACCTAGATCATAGCTAAAAAAAGCATGAGACTCTAGGAAAGAAATCACTTTATCTTCAACTATAAAAAACAGTAATTTAACGAATAAAAATTAGTTATTTAAACGTTCTGCTAATTCTTCAGGAGACAAGTATCCACCCAGGTAAACACCCTCTTCATTGTAAATAGCAGGGGTGCCATTCACGCCCATATTCAGACCGAGTTGATACTGATCTTTAACGGGATTCTTGCATGTTGCTGGAGCAAGTGGTGTACCTGCAATGGCTTGATTAAAGGCAGCCTGACGATCTTCACTACACCAGACACTTTCCATGGCTGGCATGAACTGTTCGCCACGTGGCCATGCGATATAACGCACTTCAATGCCTTTGGCGTTAATTTCGCTCATATGTTCATGCAGTTTATGGCAATACGGGCAGCTAACATCAGTAAACACATACACAATATGTTTGGTTTTGCCTTGCGCTTTATAAACCAGCAGGTCTTCGGTTTTTAAGCCCGCCAGAAGCTTTTTATTGGCAGCAGATTGCAGGTTTTCACTGACATTGTGAATTTTGCTGTCACCTAAACGAAGCACATCCCCCTGAATAATGTATTTACCATCTGCGGTTGCATAAACAGAGGACATGCCTTCAAGAGTGACCCAATACAGATTTGGTACTTCAGTGGCTTTAATATCTAGAACTTTGGCGTTGATATTGGCTTTTTTAAAGTGCTGTTGCAGGGTGTTAATCAGACGCTGCTGTGCATTGCGTTCGGAAAGATTCGATGCCTGTCCGGTTGCAGGTGCGCTAGCGGTTAAAGTGCTTTGCTTTTTTTCATCGTTGTTTGAGTTGGAACACGCAGTAATTGCCAGGCTGCTTGCCAAAGTGCATGCAATAAAAAGTTTTGAGCGGGTAAATGACATAAGTAACCCTTTCTTTTAGCTATAGATAAAAATTGATGGCCTAGCATAACAAAAAAAAAGCCAGGCTCGTTAACACTTCTTGGTCTTAGATGATGAATGAAGACCAGACTAAGCACGAGGGTGATGTGTGGCATGCAGTTGCTGCATTCGAACTTGAGCAACGTGAGTATAAATTTGGGTGGTAGATAAATCACTATGACCCAATAACATCTGAACGACACGCAAATCCGCGCCATGATTGAGTAAATGGGTGGCGAAAGCATGCCTTAAAGTATGCGGTGACAATTCAGCCTGTACACCTGCCTGTAGCGCATAGCGTTTAATAGCATACCAAAAATTTTGCCGACTCATAATGCCGCCGTGTTGGGTTAAAAACACATAGTCAGTGGCAGATTTATATAAACTGGAACGTGCCTCATTCAGGTATTTTTCAATCCATTCACAAGCCACTTGTCCCAAAGGCACCAAGCGTTCTTTATTGCCTTTACCAACAATACGTAAATAACCCTGTTTTAAATTAATCAATTCAAGACGCAAATTGAGCAATTCAGTCACCCGTAACCCACAGGCATACAGCACTTCAAGCATGGCACGATCACGTAAACCCAAAGCCGTTTCGACATCGGGGGCATGAATTAAGGCTTCAACTTCTTGTTCAGAAATATCTTTGGGGAGTGAACGACCAATTTTGGGCGTTTTGTGGGTTGCAACCGGATTGTCGGAGCGAAGTTTTTGTTCACGTAAAAATTTATAAAAAGAACGCAGTGCAGAAAGTGATCGGGCAATCGAGCGCGGGCTTTTGCCTTGTTTTGTTAATGCCAGTAAAACATCAGCCACATCATCGCTGGACCAATTCGGCATTGAATTGGAATTGCATTGACTACATTGAACCAAATCAGACAGATAGGCGTTACGTGTATGCGGACTTACGGTTTGTGCAATTAAATAATCTCGGAAACCCTGTAAAAAACTTAAATGTTCAGGAATGCTCACCGGAGCAGGAATACGAGGTTTTTTATTAAGCATGTCACTTCTACATTGAATGAAAAATCCAAGTTTTTCTTGGCTTGGATCAATTTAGAACAATTCTTTGCCAATGTCGATGTGAGAGAAGATGAGAATTGGAATCAAACCTTACTTGGTAATTATTCTCATTTGTTTGTATACTGTTCAAAATATTTTAGGATTAGATGCGGTGCGTTTATCTGATTTAAAAGTGAAACAAACGGCCATCATCAGCAAAGTCAACAGAACTTTAGATGGCAATAATTCTCAAAATGATTTGGTCGCAAGTCGTTTAGAGACTCTAGGTTTTGTTCCGGGCACAAAAGTACAGGTCATTACCAAAGGTATTTTTGGTGGAGACCCGATTTTGATTCAAGTTGGATTTACCCGATTCGCACTGCGTAAAGTTGAAGCTGAAAAAATTGAAATTAATCTTGAGGGAGCACCTGCATGAGTGATGCGCTGCGTATTGCCCTGGTAGGTAACCCAAACTGCGGTAAAACATCATTATTTAACCATCTTACTGGTACCCGTCAGAAAGTCGCGAACTATGCCGGTGTCACAGTTGAGCGTAAAGTGGGGCAGTTCACATTGCCATCCGGTAAACCGGTTCGTGTTCTGGATTTACCCGGAACTTATAGTTTAAATGCGACCAGTCCGGATGAAGCGATTACCCGCGATGTGGTGCAAGGCAAAATTGCCGAAGAAGAGCAGCAAGATGCGTTCTTGTGTGTGGTTGATGCCACCAATCTAAAATTGCATTTAGGTCTGGTTTTGGAAATGATCGAGCTGGGTCGTCCGATTCTACTTGTGCTGAACATGATGGATGAAGCACGTCGCCGTGGCATGCAAATCAATACGCAAAAGTTGGCGGAACGTTTAGGTATTCCTGTGGTGGAAACCGTTGCCGTGCGTAATTCAGGTATTGAAAACCTGATGAATGCGCTCGATCAAGGTAAATATTCGATCCCACATACCGAACTCAGCGGTTTAACTGGCGATAATCATCATAAAATCACCACGATTTTGCATGATGTGGTGCATTCAGTCGATCAAGAAGATAAACGCTCTGACTTCCTCGATAAAATATTTTTACATCCTGTTTTGGGGCTGGTTAGTCTCGCGCTGATGATGTTTGTGGTTTTCCAGGCGGTATTTGCTTGGGCTGCCCCTTTTATGGATGGCATTGAAGCCTTCTTCGGCTGGCTCGGTGAATATGTCGGACAGCACATATCACATCCATTACTGAACAGCTTGGTGGTGGATGGGGTGATTGCCGGAGCCGGTGGAGTGGTGGTGTTCTTGCCACAAATCTTGATTCTATTCTTCTTCATTCTAGTCCTGGAAGAATCGGGTTATTTACCACGTGCTGCGTTCTTGCTGGATAAACTGATGTTTAAAGCCGGCTTAAGTGGTCGTGCCTTTATTCCATTACTTTCAAGCTTTGCATGTGCTGTACCCGGAATTATGGCAACACGCAGTATTAGCGACCCACGAGATCGTTTAACCACGATTTTTGTTGCGCCGTTAATGACCTGTTCCGCACGTTTACCTGTATATGCATTATTGATTGCCGCATTTATTCCTGAATATATGGTTTGGGGCGTTTTTAACCTGCAAGGTTTGGTGCTGTTTGCTTTATATATGGCAGGGATTGTCAGTGCGCTGATTGTGTCTTTCATATTGAAATTCTTCCAAAAAGATAAATCGCAACATATGTTGCTGATGGAATTGCCAAGCTACCGCTTTCCTGACGTGAAAAGTATTTGGATTGGTTTGCTGGACCGCGCCAAAATTTTCTTGAAACGTGTCGGTGGCATCATCTTCGCGTTATCTATTCTGCTTTGGTTCTTGTGTACCTTCCCGCAACCCCCAGAAGGCGCGACTTTACCTGCTATTGATTATTCTCTTGCAGGGATGCTCGGACACCTCATGCAACCGATTTTTGCACCGCTAGGTTTTAACTGGCAGATCTGTATTGCCTTGATTCCTGCCATGGCAGCACGTGAAGTGGTGGTGGCTGCACTGGGTACGGTTTACGCGTTGTCTGCGACCAATGATGATGCAATATCACAAGGGTTGGCATCCATTATTAGCAGTGATGGTCGCCTTGGCTGGTCACTGGCTACCGGTTTATCCCTTCTGGTCTGGTTTATTTACGCGCCACATTGTCTTGCAACCTTGGCAACTGTGAAACGTGAAACCGGGTCATGGAAAACCGTGAGCTTTATGACGGCTTATTTATTTGGTTTGGCTTATTTGATGTCGTTTCTGACGTATCAAATTGCATCGCACTATTTGGGTTAACTGGACTGGGTTCAGTTGACTAAAAATAATCTGCACGGGAGATTGAGATGATTGAAGTTGTAATTGTTGCGGCATTGGTGCTTTGGAGCGCTGTTGTGGTCTTCAAAAAAGTGTTTCCTCAGACGGCAAACTCAGTCTTCATGCAATTATCCACTGCCTGTGCCAAGCAGGGCTGGCTCACTTTAGCCAAATGGTTAAAACCTGCTACAGTTTTGGGTTGCGGTGGAAGCTGTGGTTGTTCGGCAACTGAGGACAGTGCGCAGAAAAAACCAGAAGTCCAAGCAGTAAAATGGAAATAAATTCCGAGTTTTCGCCCAATTTAAAAAAACCGTCTTTTTTATGACGGTTTTTTTACGCGCGGACACAAAAAAAGACGCATAAAGTTAAAACAGAAAAAGCATTCAAAAGAGCAAAGTGCTAACATTTTGTCAGTTTTAAAACATACCAAAATATGGGGTAAAAATGTTAATTCAACGTGGTGGATTAAAAGTCGTTGCAGGACTCGGAATTTCAGGTGTTGCAGCAGTAAATTTCTTACATGAAAATGGCTACCGCGTTGCAGTAACAGATTCTCGAAAGACGCCTCCGGGACACGATCAAATTCCAAGCGAAGTTCAAACCAGTTTTGGTCAGCTCGATCAAGAGCTGTTATTAGGAGCTGAGGAAATTGTGATTAGCCCGGGACTTGATCCAAAACTTCCTGAAATTCAGGCAGCAGTTGCCAAAGGCATTCCTGTGGTCAGTGAAATCCAGATTTTACGCCGTGCGACTGATAAGCCGATTATGGCAATCACCGGTTCAAACGCAAAAAGTACCGTCACTACGCTCATTGGTTTAATGGCGAAAGATGCGGGAATCAAGGTGGCAGTCGGTGGCAATCTCGGTCGTCCTGCACTGGATTTAATCAAAGATGATCCGGAACTTTATATCTTGGAACTTTCAAGCTTCCAGTTAGAAACCACATCCAACTTGGCCGCGGAAGTCGCTGTAGTCCTTAATTTGAGTGAAGACCACTTGGACCGTCATGGCGATATGATGGGCTATCACACTGCAAAACACCGTATTTTCCAAGCTGTCAAAAAAGTCGTATTTAACCGTGATGACTCGCTCACTCGTCCACTGGTTCCAGATAGTACACCCATGCAAAGCTTTGGTTTAAATGCACCCGGTATCAATCAATATGGTGTATTGAGAGATACCGATGGCACCATCTGGTTGGCACGTGGTCGTGAGCGTTTACTGAAAAGCTCGGAGATGTACATTCAAGGCACCCATAATGTTGCCAATGCTTTGGCATGTTTGGCTTTGGGTGAAGCGATTGGTTTGCCACTTGAGTCTATGCTTGAAACTTTGAAAACCTTTAAAGGCTTGGAGCATCGCTGTGAATTCGTGAAAGAAGTGAATGGTGTGCGTTATTACAATGACTCTAAAGGTACCAACATTGGCGCAACATTGGCTGCCATTGATGGTTTGGGTGCTGCTATTGAGCCGCAACATGGCAAAGTCGCGATTATTTTAGGCGGGCAAGGTAAAGGACAGGATTTTACTGCCTTACGTGATGCCTTAAGCAAATATGCAAAAGTTGCGGTATTGATTGGTGAAGATTGTCCAGTGATTGAAAAAGCCATTGCAGGAACAACGACTTTGATTCATGCGGACTCTTTAAAAGAAGCTGTGGAATTATGCCAGCAACATACCCAAGCCAATGATGTGGTGTTATTGTCACCTGCATGCGCAAGTTTTGATATGTTTAAAGGTTATAGTGAACGTGGGCACCAGTTTGTTGAATGTGTGAACACACTTGCTTAGAAGAATGATAAGGAAAGTTGTATGGCTGGGTTAGCTCAGACGACCATAAGTAAAATTAATCAGGTCTATAATGAGTGGGGAGCAAAAATCCCCGCTGAAGTTACACCGCGTAATGTGCTGATTTTTTGCGTGATTGCCTTGCTGTGTATCGGTTCAATCATGGTGGCATCAGCATCGATGCCCTATGCAGACCGTTTACATGAAAATGCATTTCACTATGTGATCCGACATGGGATTTCAATTTTTGTGGCCGCTGTAGCCGCATTTTTAACCTATAAAGTGTCGTTGAATATCTGGTTCAATAATACTTTCCCTTTGTGGATCATGACCATTCTGTTACTGGCTGTGGTTTTGGTTGTCGGCACCGAGGTAAATGGTTCAACCCGATGGATTCGTATTGCCGGCTTTACTTTACAGGCATCCGAAGTGGCCAAAGTCATGATGGCTATTTTCACTGCAGACTATGTGGTACGAAGGGCAGAAGAGGTTCGAAATAACCTTTCCGGTCTGTTCCGTTTAGGCGGGGTTATGGTGATTACTGTCGGTTTAATTCTGGCTGAACCGGACTTGGGTGCAACTGCGGTTATTGTTTTGATGATTTTGGGTGTGTTCTTTTTAGCAGGCGCACCACCGATTCAGTTTATTGGTTTCATGCTGGCGATTATTCTGGGCTTAGCGGCCGCGATTATTTTTGAGCCCTACCGCTTACAACGGGCCTTGTCTTTTACCGATCCTTGGGCTGACCCCTTAGGTACCGGTTACCAGCTTTCCAATGCACTGATGGCCTTTGGTCGGGGTGAATGGGTCGGAGTCGGTCTAGGACACAGTATCCAAAAAATGTCTTATCTTCCTGAAGCGCATACTGACTTTATGTTGGCAATTTTAGGTGAAGAGTTTGGCTTCTTTGGAATCAGCACCGTATTGATCTTGTCCTTCGTGATGCTGGTCTGTTGTATCAAGATCGGCCATCGTGCGTTGCAGCATCAATATTTACGTGCAGGCTATTTGGCTTATGGCATCAGTATTATTTTCTTGCTGCAAATTCTGGTGAATGCAGGGATGAATATGGGTATGCTGCCAACCAAAGGTTTGACCCTGCCGTTTATTAGTTATGGCGGTTCATCGTTAATTATGTGTGCGGTGATGATCAGTCTGATTTTAAAAATTGATGCCACCACGCAAAAAGCCAATCCAAGTAAAGAAGAATCCAGCTTCTAAGCTTGGCTATTATTCCTAATCTGGCTGAGCATGGTTTAACACTGTGCTTGGCATTTCAGTTCCACAATTCAGACATTTCACAAATTCTCCTTTCGCTTTTGAAAGGGGAATCAGTGGGATAAAAAATAAAGAAAAATAATTACGCTGTTGTTTTAATTCATATGTACTTCTGGTTCTACATACCGGACAAAGAAACTGACTTTTCTGAATGACTTTGGTTTTAGGACCAATTCCAAAAATAAAAAACATAGACCTGTCTCTTTCCTGAAGACTCTCTTTGAGCTTAGCCCAGTTTTTATTTTATAAATAAGTGCCTTCTAGTTCCTTTGTGTGGGGAATATGTTGTATGTCCCACTGGTCAATGGCTTGTTTTAGCATATGTGTTGGGGTGTCTAAATCAACTTCTGGCTGATGCAAAGCACGAATCGCTTGTTGTAAGAGTTCTGGTGCACGGCTGAGATCGAGTGCTTGCGCCATGTTCTGTTTAGAGAGCTTTTGTCCCTGATCATTCATCGCAAGCGGCAGGTGCATATATTCAAGTTTTGGATAATTCAATATCGAACCGAGCCAGATTTGCCGTTCAGTGTTATCAAGCAGATCTGCACCACGAACCACATGGGTCATGCCTTGCAGATAATCATCCACCACCACAGCCAGTTGATAGTTAATAATGCCATCACGACGCTTGAGGACAAAATCGCCTAAGTCCTGTTGCAGATTGGAACAGTGTGTTCCTTGCAGACGATCGCTAAAGCAAATTTCTTGATCGGATACTTTGACACGAATGGCTTGCTGCTCAAAAGGCAGATTTAAATCGCGGCACGTTCCAGCATAGATATGATTTGAACCCAGCATTTTGCGGGTGCATTGGCAGGCATACACCAGATGATTTTGATTGAGTTGATCGATTACTGCATCGTAGAGGTCTAAGCGGTCTTTTTGAAAGATGATGGCATCATCAGCTTCGAACTGAAATGCATCTATACAGCGCAGGATATGCTCTTCACTGCCGGGATAAATACGCGGAATGTCGGTATCTTCAATCCGAACCAGCCATTTGCCATTATGCGCACGTGCATCGCAGTAACTGGCCACAGCGGTAATCAGTGAGCCAAAATGCAAAGGGCCGGTTGGCGATGGCGCAAACCGGCCCACATAAGCCATCCTGTCCCCCTCCTTGATTAAAGGAGGGGTTAGGGGAGGATTATTAAGCATTAACTGCAATTAACCGTTATTTTGCTTCTCTTTGATTTCTGCTAAAGTTTTGCAGTCAATACAAAGGGTTGCAGTTGGACGCGCTTCAAGACGGCGCAGACCAATTTCAATACCACAAGTTTCACAGAAACCATAATCATCGTTTTTAATCGCTTCAATTGATTGCTCAATTTTACGAATTAATTTACGTTCACGGTCACGTGTACGGAGTTCAATTGCAAACTCTTCTTCTTGTGTCGCACGGTCATTGACGTCAGGTAATGCAGTATTTTCATCCTGCATTGTATTTAAGGTACGATCCACTTCAGACATTAGCTCTTCTTTCCATGCCAACAGAATTTGGCGGAAATGTTCAAGCTGTCCTTCGGACATGTATTCTTCATTTTTTTTCGGCTGATAAGGTGCAATACCAAATAAGCTAGCAGTAGAACCACTTTCTGACGCTTTTGGCTTTGTTTTACGCACGCGTTTTGTAGACTTTTCGTCTACAACATCAGTTTGTTCGTCCAAGACTTGATTTTGGTTGTCATTCGCCATATAGGGCATTCCTCATCATATACGTATTATCTATACGCAAAAAATATGGTGATATGCAAGTGTTTTTATCCAACTCTTAGGAGATTCTCCTTCGAGGGGCGTCATCATATAGACTTTTTGTGCTTTTTGATAGTCTTTGATGCTTGGATTCAATCTATCACGCTTCCTTTTGAAGCCATAAAGTAATAGAAAAAAAGCAAAATGAAAAGTTAATAACCTGAAATTTCAACATTAATTTTTTGTGACGCCTTTTCAGTACGATAAATTTCAGTTTGTAACTCACCATTTGCTTTCAAATGTAGTACACGAAACCCCGGTGCTTCTTCATCTAGCGCAAAATCATCACTTAAAGGTTTGAACTGAACACAGGTTGAAGGGGTTGAAAAAAACTGAATATTTTTCCATTCATTCAAGGAGTCTTGATGAACATGACCACTTATTACCGCTTTGACATTAGTGTGCCTGGCTAAAATATCGGTTAAATTTTCAGTGTTTTTCAATTTATGTTGATCAATCCATTTTGATTGCATATCGAAAGGATGATGATGACACGCAACAATCACAAATTGCTGTTGGAATTTAGATAAAATTTGATCCAGTTGTTGCAGTTGCTCTTCCTCAATCCAGCCATCAATTTTGCCACGCACAGCGCTATTTAATAACACCATGCTCCATGGGCCAAAATGAATAGCATGAACTTGATTTTGATTGTGATAGAAAGGGAAGAGATCCATATCATCGTGGTTGCCCGGAATTTGATAAAACGGGATACCTAAACGCTGCATAAATGCCAAATAACGCGTATAGGTTTCTTTCACAGGCACTTGTGCTAAATCGCCCGTATGAATGATCGCATCCACATTTGGATATTGCTGCTGAATTTTCTCGATCACGGCATGAAAGCTCTGTTCAGGATTCATATCCACAAATTCTAAATCTTCCTGATTCATCAAGTGTGTATCTGAAATTTGAATAATGGTCCAGTCTTGCTGGGTTTCATTGTAATTGGATAAAGTCATGTCTGACTCCTTAGACATTCCTTGTAGTTTTAATATGTTGTTGCAACCATTGCAATGCCATAATGACCGGTGCATTTCTTAATCGACTATTGGTAAATAAATTTGTAATTTCACTGTAGTCAATTAGATGCAATTGAATATTTTCGCCTTCATCAGGCATCCCAAAGATCCCGCCTTGTTCAGGAAGATTCGCGTGTGCACTGTATAAATGAAACAGTTCAGAACAGGCACCTGCAGATGGATAAAAGCTGAATAGATGCTGTAATTCATCAATTTCACAACCAGATTCTTCTAAACTTTCACGGCGAATACAGCTTTCAGGGGATTCATCACCATCGAGCACACCGGCAATAATTTCCAGTTGCCAGGCTGAATCTGAATCATCCATCGCACCGACACGGAATTGTTCAATTAAGGCAAATTTTTGTTGGGCATCATCATAAATCAGTACCCCGGCAGCTTCAGGTCGGTGAATAAGTTCACGTTGAATCACTGGCGTGTATTCAGTTTGATTAAATAAACGATGTTGGAGACTGACTTTTTCAACCTGAATGAAGCCACGGAAAAGATATTCGCGTGACTGGATTTTGACTTCGTCGCTGTTATATGTTGCTTGTCTAATAATATTCATATAGCTCAGTCAGGATGAAAAGCAATCATTCATCCTAACCGAGAATTTTATGAAAATAAAAGATTTTTTTTCCAGATTAAAGCTTATGGTACAATTTTTGACCATGTTCTTGATAGGTGGTTTTCATCGTTTCGAATCCCGCTGCTATCTCTGCATTTTGTTCTTGGGTATGCTCCGCATTGCTTTGATTTTTCGCATAATCTCTCACATTTTGGGTGATTTTCATCGAACAGAACTTAGGTCCGCACATCGAACAAAAATGCGCTGATTTATGGGCTTCCTTCGGCATGGTTTCATCATGCATGCTGCGTGCGGTATCTGGGTCAAGACTCAAGTTGAACTGGTCTTCCCAACGGAATTCAAAACGTGCTTTGGATAAGGCATTGTCACGCACTTGTGAACCCGGATGACCTTTGGCTAAATCGGCAGCATGAGCAGCAATTTTATAGGTGATAATGCCATCTTTAACATCCTTCTTGTTCGGCAAACCCAAATGCTCTTTCGGTGTGACATAACACAACATAGCTGTGCCGTACCAACCAATCATCGCAGCACCAATTGCTGAAGTAATATGGTCATAGCCCGGAGCAATATCTGTAGTTAAAGGTCCTAGCGTATAGAAAGGTGCTTCCTGACACACTTCAAGTTGCAGATCCATGTTTTCTTTAATCATATGCATCGGCACATGACCCGGACCTTCAATCATCACTTGAACATCATGTTGCCACGCGCGATGGGTCAGTTCACCTAAAGTCCGTAATTCTGAAAATTGTGCTTCATCATTGGCGTCCTGAATACAACCCGGACGTAAGCCATCGCCTAGACTGAACGATACGTCATAGGCTTTCATGATTTCGCAGATTTCATCAAAATGGGTATACAGGAAGTTTTCTTGATGATGAGCTAAACACCACTGCGCCATGATGGAACCACCACGCGAGACAATACCGGTCAAACGATTTGCGGTGAGGGGAACATAGCGAAGCAGTACACCGGCATGAATGGTGAAGTAATCTACGCCTTGTTCAGCTTGTTCAATCAGGGTGTCTTTAAAGATTTCCCAAGTTAAGTCTTCAGCCACACCATCGACTTTTTCCAGTGCTTGATAGATCGGAACGGTACCAATCGGAACAGGGGAGTTACGGATAATCCATTCCCGTGTTTCATGGATGTTTTTACCGGTCGATAAATCCATGATGGTATCTGCGCCCCAGCGTGTCGCCCAGGTCATCTTCGCCACTTCTTCATCAATGCTTGAACCGAGTGCCGAGTTACCAATATTGGCATTGATTTTGACCAGAAAATTACGCCCAATAATCATCGGTTCAATTTCAGGATGGTTAATGTTTGCCGGAATAATCGCACGACCTTCAGCCACTTCCTGACGCACAAATTCAGGCGTAATTTCGGTTAGGTTTTTCGCTCCGAAGTTTTGACCGACATGTTGGCGTGCATCGACCCCTTCAAGCTGGCGCTGATTTTCACGGATGGCGATATATTCCATTTCCGGGGTAATCACACCCTGACGTGCATAATGCATTTGAGTGACATTTTTGCCTGATTTGGCACGACGCGGCTTTTGAATATGGGCAAAGCGAATCTCTGCTGTGCGAATATCTTTTAAGCGTTCCTGTCCGAAGGCAGAAGTTAAAGTATCTAGGCGTTCGGTATCTTGACGTTCTTCAATCCAGGCTTCACGCACATTCGGCAGACCTTTATTCAGGTCAATTGCAACTTTAGGATCGGTATACACACCTGAAGTGTCATAAACCAGAATATCCGGATTCTGTTCGCCGCCTAAACCGGTCGGGGTATCGGTCAGTTCAATGGCACGCATCGGTACTTGAATGTCCGCGCGGGAACCCTGGATATAGACTTTTTTTGAAGCGGGTAAAATACGGGTGAGATCTTTAGCATCTTGCTCATGTTGAGCAGAAATATCTGTTGCAGATAGATTCGTTAACTGGTTCATTGCAATGATCCTTATGAATGACATCAACGAATCAAGCACGACCAAAAACGTGGCAGATTTATCTGGTTTAATTCATTGAAAAAATCAACAAACAGATAAATTAGGGGCTTAAGTTTTTAGATGCTTGATTCCTACGCAGGTCTTAACCTGATCAGGTTCAACGGTACTCGTGCTTAAGTTCTTTATAGAAAGAACTGACACAATCTCAGCGAGCAATTACTCGCGCTCCGTCAAGCGATGGACAAATATTAACACGCCCAAGCACTAAAAAACATTCACATTAAATATCGCTTTTATAGGCTTCTATGGACTTTTAATTTAAAGCAAGGATTAAAGACATACTGCATCACTAAAACAATCACGTGTTTTAGACAGGCTTAAATTTTGCAAAGCTAAATACTGATCTAACTGTTTGAGTGTGAGCTGATGTTCAGACATCGATTGTTGTTCTTTTGGGCTTAACTGAACTGGAATTTCTTTTAAGCGCTGCTGTTCGGATAATTGTAGAAATTGCAGAAATTTTGTCGCTTGAAGCGCTAAATACGAATTTTTGACCCGAGCTAATTTTTCAATTTCATCCATCGAGTTACTTTGAATTGTATATTTATCCGTATAAGTGTCAGAGACAGGCGAGTCCTTCATACCCTTAAATAAAAACAGGGTATACATCTGCAAAAGATACTCTGCATCTTTGCGATAGCTGCTTTTAGGGTATTGATTTAAATATTCCTCCCAAAATAAGGCACGGGTTGCGACCTCGTGCGGTTCAATCATTAAGGTGTCTTCAACAAACACAGGCATCATATTCTGTGTCGCCAAATTTTCGATAAAGACCTGTTCTGCCCGTGGCAGATAGGGGGCAAAAATTTTGGCTAAATATTCAGGGCTACGACGATAATTGACCAAACCTTTGCCTGCATCAAACAGCTCGATATAGGCTCCCTTATGTTTTAATAAATATTGGTCACGTAAAGTCAGCTGTTCAAAATGGCTTTGCTGAATGGTTGGATGCTGGGATAAATCAAAAGCATAGGCTTCAAAAGCCACTTGTTGGGGTGGTGTTCTATCTACTGTTAAGAAGTTGTTATACATTTGAGTAGACAGTGCCAACAAATGCTGTTGTTCAGCAAATGTAGACAGCGGCAGGCATAATTTTAAATCTTGATTGATCTGTTCTAATGCAAAAGTGGTACGTTCGGCATTAATTTCCGCCATATTCTTTTCAATATTTTTACATAATAAAGATAAATCCACCGTTTCATCTTGCTGTGATTGTTTTTGTAGCTGTTCTGGAATAGGCTGAGGTTCATGTTTTTGACAGCCGAGCAAAAGCATCAAAATGACAAAAGGAAGGCATCGCTTTACAGAGGATTTTTTTTTGAAAGGCACAGTCATTCGATATCTGGATACATGCGGCAATGATTTTGGTGGATTGCGGCTATTTTATAGCTGAAAAGGATTTTGTCTGTGTAGTATTGTGCAGGAGTTTAGTTACGCGGTGTGATCATTGACTAGCATTTTATAGATGAATCGATATAGCATGGGCGGATTGTAAAAATTAATAAAAATCATACGGAAAATTAAGGAGATCACTCTAATATTGCATAGTTTCCTTTGAAATATGCATGTTTGCAGATGGTCAGGTACGGTGCAGGGATTTACCATAAAAAATGAATATAAAAATAGTCATCAGTGCATGTGTTTTACTGATAAGTCCAGGCAGTTATGCGTTGGATTTAGTTGAGGCTTATCAACGTGCAAAAACTACAGATCCAAACTGGCAAGCCAATCTTTTACAGTATGAAGCGGACCAATTAAATTTGGGGATTGCAAAAGGAAATTTACTTCCAACCATTACTGTTTCTGGAAATGTCACGCGTAAAAGCCAAGATGCGAACCAGACCAGTGTTCCGGGTTTTCCTGCGGATGCATTTAGCTCATCTTCTACCACCACCAAACAAATTGCCATGACTGTTCGCCAACCGATCTTCCGTTGGGATGCGTGGGAAGGTTTAAAGCAGGTGAGAACTTCGGTGAGTTTGAGTGAAGTCAATTTACAACTACAACGCCAAGAACATATTTTAAATGTCTCTGAAGCTTATTTTAATGTGTTACGTCAACAGAGTTTAACCACTGCAAATCTGCAAGAAGAAAAAGCCTTGTTGGAACAGCTCAACTTGATGAATGCAAAATTGCGAGAAGGTCTGGTTGCAAAAAGTGATGTCAGTGAAGCCAATGCGCAATATGAAAGTGCACGAGCCAATCGTATTGCCACTCACGTGCAATTGATTTTGGCACAAGAGCAACTGGCGCAAATTATTGGACCCTATCGTGAAAATTTAGCGGTACTCAGAGACGACTTTAAATTTCAAAAACCGTATCCTGCTGATTTGGATGCCTGGACGGCTTTAGCGCAAAGCCAGAATCTTTCGATTCAGCAAGCACGGATACAACAGCATTATGCAGAAGATCAAAAACGCGTCGAACAAGCCGCGCTATATCCACAAATTGAGGCGGTAGGCAGCTATGGTTATGCCAAGCAATCTCCACAAAATGTCATATCGAGCGATGGTCAGTTTGATCAGATCGGCGTGGAGATGAACTGGAATGTCTATAACGGTGGACGCACGCAAAAATCCATTCAAAAAGCCGCTGTGAATGTGAAAAAAAGTGAAGCTCAGTTGGATGCCGCGATTCGAAAAGCCAATACCGATGTGAAAAAGTCCTATATGCAGGTGGAAACCGATCAAGCCAAATTACAAGCCCGTAAAGCGGCAATGGATTCATCTAATGTTGTATCTCAAGCCTCTAAAGCACAATATCAGGAAGGCTTAAAAACCATGGTAGATGTGCTGTTAGCGCAACGAAATGCTTTTTCTGCCAAGCAAGATTACTTAAATGCACAATATGATTATTTAATTAATGTACTGCGCTTAAAAGCCTCGGTTGGAAAATTAACAGAACAGGATATTGAAGAAATGAATGCCTGGCTGATCGATAAAGCAGCCACGCAACCAAGCTAAACATTTGGATTTTTGTCATGAAAGTTTCATGTTAGATGTGATTTAATATTGAACAAGATTTCTCATCCTAAAATCGCTGTTGTGGAGTAAGCCCCTTGCCAAATAATCCGGTGTTGAATCACCATATTTCTTCGCAATTTAATGAAGAATTGCAGGATGTAAATACTAAATTTATGACCATGGGCGGTTTAGTTGAACAACAAGTTGCCAATGGTATTCGTGCTTTATTGGACACCGATGCAAGTTTGGCGATTGATGTGCAATTCCAAGACAATGCCGTCAATCGTTTAGAGACGGAAATTGATGAAGCCTTAACGCTGATTTTGGCGCGCCGTCATCCGGCTGCAATTGATTTGCGTATGGTAATCGCCATGTCTAAAGCCAATACCGATCTAGAGCGTATTGGTGATGAAGCGGCAAAGATTGCACGGATTGCACAGAATTTGTGTGAAGAAGGCAATTCACCGCGTGGCTACATGGAAACCCGTCATATTGGCAATCAGGTGCGGGTGATGATTCATGATGCCCTAGATGCCTTTGCACGTTTAGATGTCGATCAAGCTTTGCGTGTGTTACTTGCGGATGCTGACATTGACCGTGAATATCAATCGGCAACACGTACCTTAATGACGTATATGATTGAAGATCCGCGTCATATTTCACGGGTGATTAATGTGTTATGGGTGCTGCGTTCTTTAGAACGTATTGGTGACCATGCACGCAATATTTCTGAACAGGTCATTTATATGGTCAAAGGTTTGGATGTGCGTCACACCAGCGTTGCAGAAATTGAAGAAAAAGTTCAAGAACGTTAATTTCTAAATCAATTCTAAAAAAAGCCTGCTTATTGCAGGCTTTTTTTTATCAGTATCAGATTCATTGAAATCAAATTTGAAGAACAGGTTCAAAAGAGATTTTGTATCTAACTATGCGTTTCTTCCTCGGTATCATCCTCAAAAGTTTTGGCAATCTTTTCAATGTTTAGACTCTTGGCCATGGCATCAAAAATTTCTTTATACACGCCTTCCTGATGATAAAGCGCATCATGTTCGCCGTGTTCGGCAATGCAGCCTTCTTTCATTACATAGGTGTAATCGGCATCAATAATTTGCGACAAACTATGCGAAATCATAATCACGGTTCGCCCTTGCTTGATTTGATCCAGACTTTGTTTGATTTGCTCCGAAGCTATCGCATCTAAACTGGCAGTCGGTTCATCCAGAAAAATAATCGGTGGGTTTTTCAAGAACATTCGTGCAAGGGCAATGCGTTGTTGTTGACCGCCTGAAAGCATCAAGGCATCGGCTTCATACGCATGTGGAAGCTGTAAGATTTGCTCATGAATTGAGGCTTTTTGGGCAGCCCTCATGACATCTTCGATACTGGCATCGGTTTTACCATAGCGAATATTTTCAAAAATAGAACCTTGGAAAATATGATTTTTTTGTAGCACCAAACCAATATGATCGCGTAGATATTGAGTGTCGATGTCTTCCAGATTGATGCCATCGAGTTGGATTTGCCCAGATGCAGGTTGATAAAATTTATCCAGCAAACTGATCAAGGTCGATTTCCCCGCACCGGATAAACCGACCAAAGCGGTGATTTTATTCGGTTGAATCACCATATTGATGTTCTTTAAGGCATGATGGCCATTGGGATAATAAAATTCGACATTTTTAAGTTCAAACTTGCCGGTGATGGCCGGTTTTTGTGCGCCACTCGGCTCGATTTCATGATCGGCTTCTAAAATTTTAAAGAAGCTTTCCGAGTAAATCATTGCATCATTCACTTCATCATAAATACGATGTAGCGAACGAATAGGGGCGGAAACGTTATTGAATAACAGCACATGGTACATAATCATGCCGATACTCATTTGCCCATCCAGCACGAAATAAGCGGTCAAAATGATGATCAGCACAATACCAATCTGTTCGATAAAGGTTTTTAAACCGTCAAATATAAAACTGGTTTGACGGGTCTGCATTTGATTGTTGGTCAGTTCTTTTTGTAGTTTGAGTTGTTTGTCGGATTCAATCGATTCACGGTTAAAGGATTTAATCACGGTAATCGAGTTAATAATACTTAAGATTCCCTGGCTCTTTTTTTCACGTCCATCACGCAGCTTACGTCGCCATCCCCCCAGTTTTTGTGCCTGTTTAAAGGTCAGCCAAAAATAAATGGGTACAATACTTAAAGCCACCAAACCGACATAGAAATTGGCATAGAACATCAGGCCAAGCGCTACAATTGCACTGGTAAACAACGGCAAGATATCAATAAAAAAGATTTGAACCAGACGCGTGAGCGAGCCAATACCACGGTCGATACGGGTTTGTAATTTACCAGCCTGATTATTGTCTTCATTAAAAAAAGCCAGTCGATAGGTCAGGAATTTTTCAATGATGCCCTGGGCCAAATCCTGCGAAACAAAAATGCGCAGCTTTTCGCCATAAAATTTTTGTCCAAATTGCACGAAGGCATTGATGACTTCTTTACCCAATAAAATGGCAGAGATGGTGATTAGAATATGCCAGCCTTCAGACAGCCCTGAACCGGCTTCAATCAGACGATTAATGCTATCAACCGCATATTGCAAAGTCAGTGCATTAACCTGTGCGGTTAAGGAACCAATCAGGGTTAAAGCCAGTGTTGCGATAACCAATAAGCGATAGGGACGCACAAAAGGTCGAAGTTTTTGAAATAAGTGCCATAAATTCATATGCAATTTTTTTATTGTTCAGCTTGATTTGAGTCTAAGCCTGATTTTCTGATGTCACAAGCGCATACAATGTTTTGAATTGTGACCAGAGATCATCCGCTAAAATAAAAGTGAATCTTAAACTTATTTTTGACCATGAACTTTGAATTGTTTGCGCCTAATGCTCAAGCCAATCTATTGCCCTGTGACGGGATTGTAGAAGATTATGGCCTGATTTTAACGTCGGAACAGAGTGAACAATATCTCCGCTATTTTTTAGCACATTTGGCCTGGCAACATGACGAAGTGATTTTACATGGTCAATATTATAAAACTGCGCGTAAAGTGGCTTGGTATGGCGATGAAAACTATCAATATCATTATTCAGGCACCTTTAAGCAGGCACATTTGTGGAATCCTGCACTGTTCCGTTTAAAACAACATATCGAAAAATTGGTCGGGCATTCTTTTAATTCATGCTTAGCCAATTTATATGAAAATGGCACTCAAGTAGTGGGTTGGCATAGCGATGATGAGCCTTCACTGGTAAAAGCAGGTCAAGAAACCGTAATTGCTTCTCTGAGTTTCGGTGCAACCCGTAAATTTAGTTTTAAGCATAAACACAAGGCAGAAAAAGTCGATTTGCTTCTACACAGTGGTCAGCTGATTGTGATGCGAGGCAAGACGCAGCAATATTGGAAGCATGCTTTGATGAAATCGACACGGATACTCGAACCTCGGATTAATCTAACCTTCCGTTATTTTTTCTAAACAGATGTATTTAATCGGCTAAAAATAAAGGTAAAAAAAAGCTCATGCATAGGCACAAGCTTTTTCTCTGAGGATGTCGCTCAAATTGTCATGGAATACAATGGGCCACATGAAGAACAATAATCATATTATGAGAATAAGTTTGATATTAAAATCATTGAAACAGGCTTTATTTTACGTAAATTGATATTTGGTTGAATCTACGCAAAATTTTAAAGATCTTCATCTTTAGATAGTTCAGCAAATTTTTTCTCAATCAGTGCAGCATTTTCCTGCAAAATTTCGACCAGTTTGTGGAAGTTAATAAATTCAAAGCGATTTTTAGAAGCTAATAAAGTCAAAGCCAAAGGCGGTTCTTTGCTAGAAAATTTCACAGGAATAGAAAGACTGGCCAAATTTGGATCCACTTCGCCATGGGAAAAATAATAACCCTGCTTCTTAATCTGTTTCATCTGCAACATGAACGCTTCTTCGCTATGGGCAAATCCAATTTCAGACAGTTCGGTCGCAAAGCGCTGGTAGTAATCCAAAATGCGCTGTTTGGGTAAATGCGCCAAAATCACTTTAGCAGAGGAGCCCTTATAGATGGGGCGAGGGCAACCACGACCATAAATCAGGGTGGTCATGTCTTTATACAGTTCATGATGAATATCGATACATGAATCATAATTCAAATGCGTGAGCAGACAGCTAAATTCAGTACGTTCCACAATTTGTTGCATAAACGGAATGCTAATTTGCACTAAAGGATCGGTGGTACGGGAAATATAGTCCAGTACTGCAATTTTAGTACCTAGGGTGTAGTCACCTGAAGTACCACTTAAGCGTTGTAATAATTCTGAGGATACGAGTTCTTTCAAATACCGGTAACTGGTGGGTTTAGACAGTCCTAATTCCTCACTAATGATATCGACATTAATGATAGGGCGAGACACCGAAAATAGATCCAAAACGGTGAGAATCTTACCAAAACTAGAAATTGCCATAAGTACCTGCTTGGTCAAAGCATATAAAAAGAGAAAGTAACATGTATTACTTTATAACAAAAAATTAGCGGGAGGAGAGCTTTTGTTGGGGCAATGCTGTATTTGTCGGCATTTAAAATATTTTATATCCAGTATGAGAAATTTAATGACTGCAGGTTAAATATATTCTCTTAATTTTAGTTAAATTATCATAATAAGATATTATTATTGACTTATTGTGATTTTATTGGAAAAATAGGCCAAATAAATATCCAATGATGAATTTTTAGTCTGCTTGGGTTGACTGTTTTTTTATTTTATTTCGCATAAAGAACACCATGCGAAAATTTCTCCATTCATTTTGAATGACGCTCATTTCTGATGACATGTTTACCCATGTATATTTTTTACACGATGTATCTTTAAGATATTTCGTGCACTTTAGTCGTCGTTAAAAAATCTGTGGAGTGAAGCGTTAAACCTGAATCTGAGATAAACCCATGCTGCTAACCAAACAATTACTTGCATTTCGTCCAAACAAAATGGACTGGATTTTTGCGACTAAAACTTTTGTGGCAGGCATGTTGGCACTTTATATCGCATTTTCTTTGAATCTGGCTTATCCGATTTGGGCTATTGGTACCGTATTTATCATTGCCAACCCGTACTCCGGCATGACCTCTTCAAAAAGTATTTATCGTGTTTTGGGAACCTTGTTGGGGGCAATTGTCTCGATTGTAGTTACCCCGATTTTGCTTAATACGCCGTGGTTATTTACCTTTTTCTTGGCGGTTTGGGTGGGATTCTGCCTGTATATTTCACTGCTGGATCGAACGCCACGCAGTTATGTCTCGATGCTGGCAGGTTATACCACGGTCATTATTTGCTACAACATTGTTTATTATGCCGATACGGTGTCCATCTTTGATATGGCGATTGGGCGTTTTCTGGAAATTACCGTCGGGGTGGTCTGCAGTGCGATTGTCAGCACGACCATTTTCCCGCTGCATATCGGGCCGGCTGTGGAAACCCGTGTTGCAAAAACCATTCAGGATACCAATGTGTTATTTGATCAGATCTTGCTGGATCAAAAGCAAGTGGATAGTTACAACCAGTTGTTGGGGAATATCACCCGGGATACCTCGGATATCCATGCGATGGCGGTGCATTTATCGTATGAAAAATCCAGCCTTCAGGGCATGACCAAACCGCTGCAGGAAATGCTGCATCAATTAACTGTATTGGTGGCAAATCTGGTGGCGATGTCTGAGCGCCTGAAACAGCTCGATCAAATTGATATGACTTATCGTAGCCATCTAAAAGCTGTACATGCCCATATTGCAGAATTTTTAAAAGATGAGCATGAGATTAAACAACAAGAACTTAATCTTTTACCCAGCCAGTTTGAATCCGATTTTGATGCCTTAGTGGCATCAGCACGACCTGAACAAGTAATCATTTTAAATGGCTTGAAGATGGATATTCGGCATTTTATTCAGAATGTTCGAGCAGTGAAACTGATTTGGCAGCGCATTCAGCAAGGGGATGATTCCTTGCCTGAAACTATTACCCCGTTAACCACGACCTATCCGAGTTTGCATCGGGATCATGGTGTGGCAGTACGTGGGGGAGTTTCGGCATTTATTATTATTATGATTGCCACCGCTTTCTGGATTTTAAGTGGCTGGAAAGCAGGGTTCATGTTGGCGGAAATGGCCGCAATCACGGCCTGCATTTTAACTGCCATGGATAATCCGGTACCGGCCTTAAAAATGTTTATTCGTGCCAGTATTTATGCGGTTGTGATGGTGTTTATTTATGCCTACGGGATTTTTCCGCATGTTACGACCTTTTGGGAACTGATGTTGGTTCTGGCGCCATTCATCATCTTCTGTCTGATGTTATTTCCTCATCCCCCCTTAACAGGACTGAGTCTGCCTTTACTGATGGGAACGGTGATGGGGCTGAATTTTCAGAACACTTATGCGCTAGATCAGATTACATTTTTTGATGCGTCTATTGCTTCGCTGATTGGTCCGATGATTTCGGTGTATGTGATTCACCTCGTTCGGGCAATGTCTCCCGATATTACCGTACAACGTATTTTAGCTGTGCATTATAAAGCGGTCAGAAAGGCCTTATATCTGCCTTATGGTGCAGATTTTAAACGGCATTTACGTAGCATGCTGGATCGGATTGGCGTGCTCAATAGTAAAGCCGCTGTCCAGTCGCAAAGTTTAAACAAAGAAATTCATTTGGCACTGATTGAAACCAGTGCGGTGGTTGACCTGACGCGACTGCAGGAATTAATCGAAAAACTGCCCGAGCAAGAATCTATCGTTTCTTCAATAGAAGATTTACAGCAGTCGCTTGATGACTATTTTCACGCTAAAGAAATGCAGCGACCCCATGCCGATATTTTACAAAATTTATTGCATAGCCTTGCCGTGGTTCAGTCGGCAACAGATGAGGTGGAAAATCAGGATGTTGCACAGCGCCTGAAGATTTCACTCAACAATATTCGCAGCAGTCTGTGTCATCAAAACACAGTAAATAAGGCTGAACAGAAAATTTTGGCAGGGAGCTAAGCATGGGTGAACTTAATCTTTACGGGGTCTATGTCCCGATCCTTTTAATCCAAAGCATTCTTGCTTATGTGCTGCTTAAAATAGTCATGATTGGAACAGATCGACTGGTTGAGCAGGGCTGGATTGCATGGCCGAGCATATTCAATTTGTGCCTGTATGTCGTGCTGCTTTTTCTGGTGCATGGGCTCTTTATTCTGTGTGCCATCTAAGATGAACATCACTACTTCCCAAATTGAAATGAATGAGGTAAACCTGAAATGACATCCTTTGATCTACGCAAAATAATCCGACCGATTATTTTGCTGGTGGTGGCGCTGATCGCGATTTTCGCCATTATCCATATCTGGAATTATTACAATTCCGAACCGTGGACGCGTGATGGTCGTGTACGTGGCGATGTTATTCAGGTCTCTTCTGACGTTTCAGGTCTGGTGATTGAGGTCTTGGTACAAGATAACCAAAGCGTTAAAAAAGGGCAGGTGCTATTTAAAATTGATGTCGCCCGTCAAGCGATTGATGTCGAACAAGCCAAATCTGATTTAGCCAAAGCTAAAGCCGGTTTAGCCGCAGCCGAAGCAGAATTGGCCCAAGCTCAAGCCAATGTGGTGAAGTCGGAAGCCAATATCAACCTAGCAGATAAAAATGCTAATCGCTATTCCAACCTGATGGAGGGTGCGATTTCAAAACAAGAACAAGATCAGATGTTTGCCACTCGTGATCAATCCCATGCAGAACATGAGCAAATAGTTGCAGCCATTGCACAAGCCAAAGCGCATATTGTGCAGCAAAAAGCGCTCATTGAAGTGGCGACCAGTCATCTGCACCTGACACAACTGAATCTGAATCGCTCTGAAGTGGTTGCACCTGCCGATGGCACCTTGTCCAATTTTGAACTGCAGCAAGGGAATTATGTCAAAGTGGGGCAAGCTGTTGCAGCACTGTTAAACCGTCAGCAGTTATACATTGTGGGTTATTTTGAAGAAACCAAACTGAATAAAATTTATGTCGGTGCGCCTGCCACCATTCAAATGATGGGCGATTCTGAAAAGTTAAAAGGCCATGTACAAGGGATTGCATCGGGTATTGAAGACCGTGAACGCAGCTCGACCTCGGGTCTTTTAGCCAATGTGAATCCAACCTTTAGTTGGGTACGTTTGGCACAGCGCGTGCCGGTGAAAATTATCCTGGATGAAATGCCAAAAAATGAATTGGCTTTTGTGGCAGGGCGTACGGCAACCATTCATATTGAAAAACCGGTCAAGTAATCGTGTTTATCTTTATTGCAATTCATCTGAGAATCTAAGCAATGAAAAAAGCCATTCAGTTTTGAATGGCTTTTTTGCATCAATGGCTTTTCACAAAATTAAGGTGTAAGCCCTTCAGGATTACGATACCAACTTTCAATAAAAAGCGCAGCCGCAACACTATCCGCAGACAGTTTTTTTGCGCGACCTTGGGCTTGATAATGACCCAGTTCATCGCGCGCTTCACGAGTGGTCAAGCGTTCATCGACCATCAAAGTTTCAATATTGGTTTGATGGCGCAAACGGCGGGCAAACTTGCGTGAGCGTGTCGAAAGTTCAGATTCACTATCATCCATATTCAGCGGCAAACCGACTAAAAATAGAGTAGGTTGATACTGTTTCACAATTTTCAGTAATTCATCCCAGTTAGGGATACCATCTTTCATCGGAAACAGGGTAAGGGGATTGGCACTTTCAATCAATGATTGACCGACCGCCATGCCCATTTTTTGTGTACCAAAATCGAATGCCATAATCAGCTGGGGTTGTGATAAATCAGGCATGTCCAATCTCTGATGAAAGCCAGGTGCGGTCTACGCCCATTTTTTTATAGGCAGCATCCCAGCGGTCGTCGTAAGGTAAGTTAAAAATTAAATCCATATCTGAATCACAGATGAGCCAGTCACCACGTGCCAGTTCTTTTTCAAGTTGGTTTTTACCCCAACTCGCATAACCCAAGGCAATTTGATAACGTCCAACGCCTTCGTTATGTGCAATGGCATCTAAAATATCTTTAGATGTGGTGATACAGACGTTTTCACCCACCGCAATGGATGAATGCCAGGTCGGTTGACCGGTATGCAGCACAAAGCCTGCTTCAGGGCGTAACGGTCCACCCTGTAATACATCATGGGGATTTACATTATCCGCTTCAATTTCCAGGTCATTCAATAATTCTTTAATTGAAAGACCAGAAGGGCGGTTAATGATAATGCCTTGAGCACCATCTTCATCATGTCGTGCCAAATAGATTACTGTATTGGCAAAAAAATCATCGGCTAAATCAGGAGGTGCAATCAGACAGCGATGTGTCAGATATTGTTTAGTCATCTAAGCCATTCCCCCCTTACAATCAAAAAATTTGATTAAATTAATAATAATGCGCTTATAACCAAATTACTAAACTAATTGGGTTTCGCCAATCATTTTTTGTGATTTAGCCTATAAACTTATACCTGATGAAACTTAAGTTGACGTAATTGCTTGGCATGTTGCAGTGTCGTGTCATTAATTTCGACACCGCCGGTCATACGCGCTAATTCATCAATACGTTGTTCTTCGCTCAGGTCGATAATAGTGCTGCTTGCAGGATCCGTTTGGCGTTTTTTAACCAGCAGGTGGTGGTCTGATTGTGCCGCCACTTGGGCCTGATGGGTGATACATAAAATTTGCACATGTTGGGCTAAATCTGCCAGCAAGCGTCCGACCATTTCTGCCGTACCGCCACTAATCCCGACATCAATTTCATCGAACACCAACACTTCAGATTCTGTTTTTTCAGCATTCATCACTTGCATCACCAGAGCAATACGTGACAGTTCACCCCCAGAAGCGACACGTGCCAATGGTTGTGCAGGAATGCCTTTATTTGCGGTAAACAGCAGTTGAATAAAGCTGAGACCTTCTGATGATGCCTGTTCCAATGGCTCAAACTTGAATTCAAAATAGGCTTCAGGCAATGCCAGTTGTTTCACCTGTTCTGTGAGTTTTTTAGCTAAAGGAGCTGCTGCTTCACGACGAATATCATCCAGGTGTTGTGCTTTGGCTAAAAAGTCTTGATGAGACAATTCAACTTGTTCAGCTAAAGTTTCAGGATCTTCCAGCTGATGCAGCTGTTCAAGCTCAGTTTGCCAAGCTTCATATTCTTGTTTCAGCATTTTAGGCTGAGTGCGATATTTACGGGCTAAACGGTGAAAGATTTCCAGTTGTACATTCAGTTCATCGACGCGTTCGGGGTCAAAACTTTGACGGTCAATAAATTGACGCAAATTGGCGGTTGCATCATCAAGTTCACTTTGTGCATTCACTAAAGAATTATAAATTTCTGAGAGTTGCTCACTGCGACCGGCATGCGACTCTAAACGACGAATAATCGAAGAAACTTCTTGAGTGATATTTTGTTCCGCTTCATCCAAGGCATTTAAACTATAGCTGCAATCCAGCATGATATGTTCATGATGACTTAAACGGTCGAACTCTTGCTCAATCTCTTTATAATCAATTTGAGTAATTTCTTCGAGTTCTTCAAGCTGTAATTCTAAAGTTTCGATCCGTTGTTTGCGGGTCGCTTGCGCATCTAATGCAGCTTGATGCTGGCGAATATCTTTTTGCCAGGTGCTATAGGCATCACGGACATCTTGTGCAGGTTGATAAAAGTTGTTGTAACGATCTAACCAATGCTTGGGATAAGGATGTTCCAACAATTGTTGCTGACTGTGCTGACTATAGAGTTGTACCAATAAGCGCCCAATTTCTTTCAGTTCAGCCAAGCTGCTTGGGCGACCGTTAATCCAGGCTTTACTGCGACCCGTCGCAAAAATCACTCGTCTTAAATGAATTTCGCCAGATTCATCATCTAACTCGTGTGCTTTAAGCCATTCAGCTTCGGGACTTTGTTCTTTATAACTAAAAACGGCGGTAACATCGGCTTTATCAGAACCAAAACGGACGTAATTGGTATCGGTACGCTCACCCAAACAGGCAGAAAGGGCGTCCAGTAATAAAGATTTACCCGCACCTGTCTCACCGGTCAGGACATTGAAACCTGGTTCAATATCAATGGCTAAATGATCGGCTAAAGCAAAATTGATCAGAGTTAAATGTGTCAGCATAAACGCATCCGAGCTGCGAAAAGTTTTAATCTAAGATAGTGAAATTCTGTTTTGGTCACAAGCCAGCTTTTAATTTTAAGATGACGTAAAACATCACTATTTTACCTGATATTCATAATGAAAATATCTTTTACTGAAGATACGCTATAAAAACAACATCTGCTTGAATAGTCTGCGTGATTTTTATCTCCATGTTCCGTTAATTTTAGAAATATTTTTGAGCTGCGATCTTTTTCATCATATTGAAAACATGTTTCATGATGATACAAAAATGGCTAAATATCTGTCGATGCAAATCATGGATCAGCATTTCTAGTGAGTATTTGGGGTTGAGGTTTAAATACTGAATTGAGTCATCCAACGAAGCTTTAGGTCTATAGCGAATTGCTTGGTTGATTGTCATTGTTTTGGTACAACATTTGCTAGGTAGAAAAGCAGATAGACCTTTAGTCGATGAAGTACAAAAACTTATTTGTGCTTATGCTAAGCTTGATTTAGACTCTCGCAAATTCGTGCTAAATCGTGCTCTTATTGATGCAGGAAAATATCTGCAACAATTTGTAAAATAGTGATTTAGCCGTATGAAACACCGATTGATTAGTTGAATACAGACCTTTAAACTACATCAATCAAAAATTATAAATGCGCATTATCTGGAGAATACGCATGTCAAATCAGTTTGATCATGTTTCTGTTATCAAAAAATCGAATGTTTATTTCGGCGGTTCATGTATTAGTCATACCGTGCAATTCGAAGATGGCACAAAAAAGACCTTAGGGGTAATTTTACCGACTGAACAAGCACTGACTTTCGAAACGCATGTACCTGAACGTATGGAAATTATTTCAGGGGAATGCCGTGTACAAATCGCGGATAAAATCGAGAGTGAATTGTTCCGTGCTGGACAGTCTTTTTATGTCCCAGGCAATAGCCGTTTTAAAATCGAGACTGATGAAGTACTCGATTATATCTGCCATTTAGAAGGCTGAGCATAAGTCGGATTAAGGCAAAGAAATTTTAGCCTGAATCAGTTAAACTAGATTTAAGCATCAATCCTGTAAAGTCAGCTTTGCAGGATTTTTCTTTTTGCATTGTATATATACATTTTAGAGGCCGTTCATGGCAAAAACCGAATATTTTTATGGCGTTCACTCAGTGGAGTCATTACTTGAGCTTGAGCCAGAGCGTGTACTTACTTTATTTACGCTAAAAGGTCGTGACGATCAACGTTTGAAAAACGTTTTGGCTTTGGCTGATCCTTTCGGGATCAGTGTACAACAAGCCAGTCGTGACAAACTGGAAAAATTGGCGGGTCAGCCTTTTCATCAGGGCGTGGTTGCCGCAGTTCGTCCGCATCCCACACTGAATGAAGAAGATCTGGATGATTTGCTGAAACAAAATCCTCAAGCACTGTTGTTGGCTTTAGACCAAGTCACTGATCCACATAACCTGGGTGCGTGTATCCGTACAGCAGCGGCAATGGGTGTTGAAGCGGTGATTGTATCGCGTGATCGTTCTGCAAGTTTAACCCCGACAGCACGTAAAATTGCTGCAGGTGGTGCAGAGAAAGTGAAGTTTATTCAAGTGACCAATCTTGCACGTACCTTGGGTAACATTAAAGATGAATTTAATGTGCGTGTTGTAGGTACCATGCTGGATGAAAAAGCATTACCCGTGCAACAGTTTGATTTCACCGGAACCGGTGTGTGCATAGTGATGGGTGCTGAAGATACTGGTCTGCGTCCAATTACCCAGTCACAGTGTGATCAGACAGTTTACATTCCGATGGCAGGAAATTTGCAAAGTTTAAATGTCAGTGTGGCAACAGGTATGGCTTTGTATGAAGCTTGCCGTCAGCGTAATGTGTAATTTTATTATCTAAGTTTAAAAGTTGTTTGCTATGTCTCCCCGGTCTCAAGGTTATCTCTATGTCGCCATTACCATGTGCATCTGGGGGGGATTTACCATTACTTCCCGCTTAAATGCACAGTGGGGAATCAGTGCTTGGGATATCACGGCTTTACGTTTTGCTTTGGCATTTTGTATTTTAATGCCGATCCTGATCTATAAGAAAGACCTCGCATTTTTATGGAAAAAAGAACCGTTTCTTTTGGCGATGATTGGTGGGGTCGGATACTGTCTGACTTCATACAGCGCATTTCACTATGTGCCTGCAGCCCATGCAGCCATCTTTCTAAATGGCTGTCTTCCTCTATGTACAGCGCTTGCCGCATTTTTTCTGTTTAAACAGCCTTTTGATAAACATACCTGGATCAGCCTGATCATTATGCTGGCTGCAATTAGTGCAATGAGCTTTTTAATGTATCAGGAAACAGGAGTGGCCTTTGGTTTTGGCGACATGCTGTTTTTGTTGAGCGCAATCTGGTGGGGGGTGTTTACCGTATTGCTCCGTCAATGGAAACTCTCTGCCTGGCATTCCATGGCCGGTGTCGCAATCTGGTCTGCGATCGTTTATGTGCCAATTTATTTAATATTTTTACCAAAAAATTTAACTGAACCTGAGCCGCTCCATTTACTGATGCAGGTGATTTTTCACGGTATCTTTGTGGTGATTGTGGCGACACTGACTTATGTGGAAGCGATCAAGCGACTAGGTGCATTTAAGACTGGTAGTATCGTGACTTTGGCACCGTTTATGGCAGCAATTCTAGCTGTACCGCTTTTAGGTGAACCCTTAAGTCTGGCGATTATTTGTGGCTTGATTGGGATGGCGATTGGTGCTTTGCAACCATGGCGCTGGATCATGCATAAAGACAGTTTGCAGCAGCAACTCGATCAACAAAAAAAGCAGTCTTAATTGACTGCTTTTTTTTGCTTGCTGCGTTGTAAATAAGTTTCATGAAGGGGTTTTAAATGGCTGTATAAATGGTCGAGATGTCCATCATTGAGCACAATATCATCAGCGAGACTCCGCTTTTTTTCACGTGGCATTTGTGACTGAATAATTTTCTGAATCTGAGCAATCGATTGGTGATCACGCATGGCAGCCCGCTGGATTTGTAAGTCAATCGATGCATCAATCAGCAAGGTATGATCGGTCAGTTCATGCTGGTTGGTTTCAAACAGCAGGGGAGAGACCAGAATCACATACGGGCTGGTTGCAGCCTGCAGCTGCTGAATAATCGATTGGCGAATGGCAGGGTGGGTGATGCTTTCTAGGATTTTGCGTGCATCTGGATCTTTGAAAATATGTTCACGTAAAGCACGGCGATTCAGTTCCCCATTATCTAAAAGAACCCAATCCCCAAAAGCAGCGTGAATTTGTTGTAACGCAGGTTGCCCTTTTTCTACAATCTCGCGTGCCACAATATCGGCATCAACAACTGTGATTCCTTGGGTTTCGAACCATGTACTTGCTGCAGATTTTCCGCTGCCAATACCACCTGTTAAACCCAAGATAAAAGTCATGTACTCACCTAAAATTATTGTCCTAAATAAACTTTCATAATTTGCTCGCCCCAAATGAAAGCAATCCAACCCGCAATGGCAATATAGGGACCAAAAGCAAAAGGTTGGTTTTCTTTACGGATTTTCAGCAGAATGATGCCAATGATTGCTCCGACCATTGATGAAAGTAGCACAATCAATGGCAACATTAAAGGACCCATCCAGGCACCTAAGGCTGCTAGAAGTTTGAAGTCTCCATAGCCCATGCCTTCTTTGCCGGTAATGATTTTAAACAGGTAATACACAATCCAAAGACATAAGAAGCCAATAATATAGCCCCAGATTGCAGAGGTAGGAGAGGTATAAATAGCATAACTATTAATGCCTAAACCTAGTGCTGCTAAAGTCAGGGTATAACGATCCGGTAGAAGCTGAGTATCAAAATCAATAAAGGTCAGTGCAATGAGGATCCAGGTTAATAGCAAACCAAAGAGCATTTGTAAGGTCGGCCCAAAGACTGCAACAATCACCAATGAACATACTGCAGTGAGTAGCTCAATCAATGGATAACGAATGCTAATTGGGTTTTTGCAAGAACCACATTTTCCACCTAAAGCAAGCCAGCTAATCACAGGAATATTTTGATACCAGCGAATTTCAGTCTGGCATTTAGGGCAGGTCGATGCAGGTTTGCTGAGGGTAAGTTTGGATTCATCAATAATGGGCTGTTCGGGATGCAAAAACAATTGGCAATCGGTGCGCCATTCTTGCTCCATCATCTTGGGTGTGCGGTAGATGACGACATTGAGAAAACTACCAATACAAAGACTAAAAAGCCCAACTGCAAGATAAAGTGCAGTTGGATTATTGATAAAATAAGAGATAAATTCTTGCATTAAATGACAGAACCCATTTGGAAAATTGGGAGATACATGGCGATGACTAGACCACCAACGAGAACGCCAAGCACAGCCATAATTAACGGCTCCATCATTGAGGTTAAGCCGTCGACAGCATTGTCGACTTCATTTTCAAAATGGGTAGCTACTTTATCAAGCATGGCATCGAGTGCACCTGATTCTTCACCAATCGCCACCATTTGCACCGCCATGGAGGGGAATTTATTGGTGACACGCATGGCAAATTGCAATTGTTGACCTGTGGCAACATCATCGCGAATTTTCATGACCGCTTCTTCATAGACACAATTGTTAGTTGCACCAGCAGTAGATTCTAAAGCATCAATCAAGGGTACACCGGCAGCAAATGTGGTCGCTAAAGTTCGACTGTAACGTGCGATAATGGCTTTATAAACCAGGTCACCAAAAATAGGAGCTTTGAGCGCTGCTTTATCGAGAAAATCACGGAATTTTTTACTACGTTTTTTTGCTTCCATAAAGCCTGCAATCATGGCGCCAATTGCAATAATCAGAAGAAACCAGTATTTTTGCATCCACTCAGACATATTGACCACCATTTTTGTAAATGCTGGCAAGTCTGCACCAAATGAACTAAACAAATCTTGGAATACGGGAACGACTTTCACCATCAAAATAATGGTCACGATAAGTGCAACAACAATAACAGCCATAGGATATTTCATGGCTTTTTTAATTTTTTGCTTTAAAAGTTCACTTTTTTCTTTATAGATTGCGACCCGATCGAGCATGGTTTCCAGAGCACCGGACTGTTCACCGGATTCAACGAGTGAGCAAAAAAGATTGTCAAAATACTGAGGATATTTTTTAAGTGCGCCTGCAAAGGTATTACCGCCTTCAACCTCACCTTTAATGCCTAAGACTACTTCACGCATAGATGGGTTTTCAAGCCCTTCAGCAACAATTTCAAAGCTTTGTACCAGAGGGACACCCGCTTTCATCATGGTCGCCAGTTGGCGCGTGAAGATGGTGATATCGAGTGCAGATACCTTTTTTTTCATTAAGCCTTCGAGAATATTTTTTCTCTTTTCCCGAATAGTCTTAATGGTAATTCCTTGCTTACGTAAGGTCACTTTAGCCAGTGCCATGTTACGTGCGGGTAATTCCCCTTTAAGTTTTTCCCCTTTACGATCAACCCCTTCATAACTGAAGGTTGGCATCATCTGTGCTTTTTTGACAGCCATGAATTTATCCTTATTTTTAAATACTTTATTTATTCGCTAGTCACACGATTGACTTCTTGAAGAGAAGTCACCCCCTGCATGACCTTGATTAATCCTGAACGACGTAAATTATTAAACCCCGACCTTAAAGATGCTGCAGCAATTTCGAGTGCATTGCCATCTTCCATAATAATTTTCGAAATTTCAGGTGTCACTTTCATTACTTCATAAATACCGACACGACCCTTATAACCTTCCCGACATTCTGAACAGCCGACAGGTTGATAAACTTTAAAATCTGGATGTTTAAAATCTTCTTCTTTAAATCCCATTTCCAACAAACTTGGTTCGGGAACATCAGCAGGAATTTTACATTGTGGACATAAACGTCGAGCTAAACGTTGTGCAATCACCAAGTTTACAGAAGTTGCAATGTTAAAAGAAGGTACGCCCATATTCCTTAAGCGCGTCAATGTTTCAGGTGCACTGTTGGTGTGGAGTGTTGACATCACCATATGACCCGTCTGGGCCGCTTTAATGGCGATTTCTGCCGTTTCTAAATCTCGAATCTCACCGACCATCACAATATCAGGATCCTGACGCAAGAATGACTTGAGAGCAGCAGAGAAGGTCAAGCCCACTTTAGCATTGACATTGACTTGGTTAATACCTTCCAGGTTAATTTCCACCGGGTCTTCGGCCGTTGAAATATTGGTATCTTCACGATTAAGAATATTCAAACCCGTATATAAAGAAACCGTTTTACCAGAACCTGTCGGACCTGTAATGAGGAGCATGCCTTGAGGTTTGTCCAGAGCTTGCATAAATAACTCTTTTTGCTCTGGTTCATAACCCAATGCATCAATACCCAGCATCGCGCTTGATGGATCAAGAATACGCAGTACTAATTTTTCCCCAAACAACGTGGGTAATGAGTTGACACGGAAGTCGATGGCTTTGCTTTTGGAAAGTTTGAGTTTAATACGTCCATCTTGAGGTAAGCGCTTTTCAGAAATATCCATTTGGGACATGACCTTTAAACGCGAGGCTAAGCGGGTAGCAAGTTGTAATGGCGGGGTAGCAATTTGACGTAACACACCATCAACTCGATAACGTACACGATAACTTTTTTCATAAGGTTCAAAATGTAAGTCTGAAGCCCCCATACGAATGGCATCAATCAGTAATTTATTAATATATTTAACAATCGGTGCTTCATCCGCCTGCTGATTATTATCTTCATCATCTTTTTGACTGAGATCTTCTTGCTCGAGATTTAAGTCGATATCATCATCAGAGAATTCAAAGCTATCTGCTTCGGCAAAGTTTTGTTCAATCAGTTTTATTAATTTTTGATGTTCAACAATTACGGCTTCAATATTCATTTTACTACTGAAGCGAATTGCATCCATTGCATCCATATTGGTCGGATTGCTGGTGGCTACATAAAGTAAATTGCCACGTTTAAAAATAGGCAGCACACGATGTTTGGTAATCAGTTTTTCATCGATTCCTTCACGGATAATTTGTGCAGAATCATAAACACTGAGGTCGAAAAGTGGCTCCCCAAACTCTTGAGAAATTTTCTCTGCAATATCCAAAGACGAAATTTTTAATTGATCAATTAAAAAAGGAACAATATCTTGATTGGCTTTTTTTGCACTTAATACTGCATTCTGCATGTTTTCAGCAGAAACTAAGCCGTCTTCAACCAAACGGCGAATAAAACCAGTGAATCTTGGTGAACCTTGTAATGCTGCCATGCTTTAATATGCCTGCTCAATCAATTTGTTTATAATTGGTATCTTTAAATTATACTTTTGTTATATAAAAATACCATATCTGAAAACGTTGTCATCTACTTAATATTAGATAAAACTTTGAACCAGTCGTAATTACATGCTGAAGTTTTTCTTGAGAATGCCGTGATGACTTGCAAAAATTAACAATGGCGAAAAAAAGCCAGATGAAAATTTTCTAAAAAATACTGAATTCCGTGTAGAATGTGCGCGGTTAAATGAATTGTTTTTAATAGGTTACTGTATGTCGGGTTCGGCTATTACTCCTTGGGTTGTTGGCAATTGGAAAATGAACCCAATGCAGGCAGACGCCAAAGAGCTGGTAAATAGTTTTAAAGAATTATTGCAAAATAATGAAATTAAAGAAGAAAATTGTCATTTAGGTGTTGCGCCTACCATGCTTGCCTTGGCCAGTGTTCAGACGGAATTCGCAAGTTCAGTCCGATCAGTTTATACCATTGCACAGAATGTTTCGCATATCGCAGGTACGGGTGCATATACCGGTGAAGTGAGTGCTGAACTTCTGAAAGATCATCAAATTGATTTTGTACTGATTGGTCATTCAGAGCGTCGTGAGATCTTTGGTGAAACTGCGAAAATCCTGAATGAAAAAGTTAAAAATGCTTTAAATGCAGGATTAACCATTATTTACTGCGTGGGTGAAAGTCTGGAGCAACGTGAAAACGGTCAGGCAGAGCAGGTGGTATTGCAACAAATTTGTGATATTGCCTCGGTTGTGCAAGCGGAACAGTGGCAAAAGATTGTAATTGCCTATGAACCGATTTGGGCAATTGGCACCGGTAAAACAGCTTCACCCGAAGATGCACAGGCCATGCATGCCAAGATTCGTGAAGGCTTAACTCAAATTACATCGTTCGGCCCAGGCATCGCCATTCTGTATGGCGGTAGTGTTAAAGCTGAAAATGCAGTAGAGTTGGCTGCCTGTCCAGATATTAATGGTGCACTGGTTGGTGGTGCGTCTTTAAATGCAGAGTCTTTCTATAAAATTGCTCAGGCTTTTGCAAATACAAAATAATTAGGAGTTCAGCATGCAAACTTTTGTGCTGGTAGTACATATTATCTTAGCCATTTTAATGATTGTATTGATTCTGGTACAACATGGTAAAGGTGCAGATGCAGGCGCATCATTTGGTGGTGGCGGTGCTGCAACTGTATTTGGTGCTTCAGGTTCAGCGAATTTCATGACTCGCTTAACTGGCGTTTTGACGGCTTTATTCTTTGTTACCAGTTTAACTTTAGCGGTGTTTGCCAAAAAACAAACTACAGATGCTTATAGCTTGAAATCAGTGCAAACAACCACGACTGCTCCGGCGAATTCGAATGAAACTTCGCCAGTCGCACCGAAAACAGGTGAATAACCTGATTTAGTTCTTTCTTTTTGGGCTTGATTCTACTAGAATGCGACACAGCTGCGGTGGTGGTGGAATTGGTAGACACGCTACCTTGAGGTGGTAGTGCCTTCGGGCGTGGGGGTTCAAGTCCCCCCTTCCGCACCAACTTGTAATCCAGAACATAAGTTGGTGTTGTGCAGCAAATCTGTTGATGCGGGATGGAGCAGTCTGGTAGCTCGTCGGGCTCATAACCCGAAGGTCGTTGGTTCAAATCCAGCTCCCGCTACCAATACTATTTAGAAGCAAACTAAATAGGCGATTTAAATAATATTTAAATGGTGATTGATTTTTGCATGTTGTTGCGGGATGGAGCAGTCTGGTAGCTCGTCGGGCTCATAACCCGAAGGTCGTTGGTTCAAATCCAGCTCCCGCTACCACTTTTTGATTAGGGTGCAACTTAATCAAGCAACCATTGAACAGTTTTTGATTGAAAATGCTCAGTGAATTGTATATAATTTTTGCACGTTGTTGCGGGATGGAGCAGTCTGGTAGCTCGTCGGGCTCATAACCCGAAGGTCGTTGGTTCAAATCCAGCTCCCGCTACCAAGTTTCTAAAAGGCTCACAAAAATGGTGGGCCTTTTTGCACAGTGGACTTTGGTTTTTCTGTGTACACAGGGGCGATTACGCCCTTTTTTATTGGCTATCGTGTAGTGTCGACATCCATTGGTCAAATTGTCATGTTTCACTACTAATATAGTTGAGTTAGTCTGAACTGGTCACAGCGACTATTGAATCGCACAACAATGACGAGAGTAAATGAAGCTATCAAATAAAACTCAAGCACTCCAAGACCTTATAGCTCCTGCAGTGCAAGCTTGTAATGTAGAACTTTGGGGAATCGAATTCCTTCCTCAGGGTAAACGTTCTTTATTACGTATCTATATTGATAAAACCAACCAAAACAACACGCAACCTGTCATGAATGAAGATGGCGAGCTTGAAGAAGGTCGTGGTATTGGCGTGCAAGATTGTGTCCGCGTAACCCAGCAAGTTGGCGCAATGCTTGACGTGCATGATCCAATTTCTGGCGAATACTCACTTGAAGTATCTTCTCCAGGATGGGATCGACCATTCTTTCAGCTTGACCAAATGCCAGCATATATTGGACATCAAATTGCTTTACGTCTGATTAGTGCGGTAGACAACCGTCGTAAATTTCAAGCAAAACTCATTGCTGTTGATCTTGAAAATGAAGTCATTCAAGTCGAAGTTGAAAATCAACAAGTACTTGAAATCGACAGTCATAATATCGACAAATCAAATTTGATCTTTCAAGATTAATTCATTCAATAAATAAGAATCTGAACGAATAGGTGACTTATGGCTCGTGAAATTCTTACCGTAGTAGAAACGGTTAGTAACGAAAAAGGTGTAAGTCGTGATGCAATTTTTGAAGCGCTTGAACAAGCTTTAGTTGCTGCGACTAAAAAGAAATTTTACGAAGGTACCCATGCAGAAGAAGCACGTTTACGTGTGGAAATCGATCGTAAAACCGGTGACTACCGTACTTTCCGTCAATGGGAAGTGGTAGCTGACGAAGATCACGAAATGCCTGCTTGTCAGGATGCGATCTCGGATCTTGACCCGGAACAATGGGCAATCGGTGATATTCGTGAGCTTGAAGTTGAGTCGATTGACTTCGGTCGAATTGCTGCACAAATTGCTAAACAAGTAATTGTGCAAAAAATTCGTGAAGCTGAGCGTGCTTTAATTGCTGATGCGTACGAATCTAAAGTTGGTGAACTCATTTACGGTGAAGTTAAAAAACAAACCAAAGATGGCTTTATTATTGACTTGGGTGACAATGCTGAAGCATATCTTGCTCGTGAAGAAATGATTCCTAAAGAAATTCTTCGCCCTAAGCAACGTATGAGCGCCATTTTATATAGCGTGAACCGTGAAGGTCGTGGTGCACAATTATTATTGTCACGTGCGCGTCCTGAAATGCTGATTGCTTTGATGAAGAAAGAAATTCCTGAAATTTCTGAAGAAATCATCGAAATTAAAGCAGCTGCACGCCAACCGGGTGTTCGTGCTAAAATTGCTGTGAAAACGAACGATCATCGTATTGATCCTGTGGGTGCTTGTATTGGTATGCGTGGTACACGTATCCAGGCAGTACAATCAGAATTGAACGGTGAGCGTATTGATGTTGTTGTATGGTCTGATGATCCAGCACAGTATATTGCAAGCGCTTTAGAGCCTGCAGATGTATCAAGTATTGTGATTGATGAAGATGCTCATAGCGCTGATATCATTTTCGCCGCAACGGATCAGTTGGCACGTGCCATTGGTTCACAAGGTCAAAATGTTCGTTTAGCATCTGAATTGACTGGCTACAAATTGGATATGATGCTCGAAGAAGAATTCTACGCGCGTCAACAAAATGAAGCTCAACAATACCTCGACATGTTTGTAACACGTCTTGATATTGAAGAAGATTTGGCAATGGCTTTGGTTGAAATGGGCTTTACTTCTCTTGAAGAGATTGCTTATGTTCCAGCTGAAACATTCGATGAGATTGAACTTGATGCTGAAACTGTTGAATTATTGCAAAGCCGTGCGAAAGAAATTACATTGGCAGATGCATTAAAACAACAAGAAAACATCCAAGAACCAAGTGCAGAACTTGTTGCAATGGCTGGGATGACACAGGAAATCGCGTATGCACTTGCAGCTCGCGGTGTGGTAACAGTAGATGATTTGGCTGACCAAGCAACTGACGATATTGAAGATATTGAAGGTTTAGGCGCTGAAAAAGCAGGTCAACTCATTATGAAAGCGCGCGAATCATGGTTTAACTAGGAGGAAATATATGACGGACAAGTCGATTAAAGAGTTAGCTCTCAGCGTAGAACGTCCAGTTGAGAAGCTCCTAGAGCAGGTTCGTGACGCAGGTTTACCACAACGTAAAGCTGAAGATATTATTTCCACTGAACAACAAAATACCCTCGTTAACCATTTGAAGAAACTTCATGGTCAAGACGATGGGAATGCAGGAAAAATCACGTTGAAACGTAAAACAACCAGTACTGCTAAAGTAGCCAGTACATCAGGTAAGGCGAAGACAATTAATGTAGAAGTTCGTAAGAAGCATACATTCGTTAAGCCAGATCCTGAACAAATTAAAGCTGAAGCTTTAGCGAAAGCACAGGCAGACAAGAATGCAACTGCATCTACTGCTAATGCTGAACAAAAAGCGGATGACGTACCTCAAACAGGCGTATCTAAAGCGAAACAAGCTTTAGAAGCAATGCGTGCTGCTGCGAAGCAAACAAGCGACAAACAAGAAGTATCGAAAGCTGCTGTTGTCGTGACGCGTAAGTCAAACAACAAACCGATTGTAAAACAAACGGTTAAACAGGTTGAAACAGCTGAACAGAAAAAATTACGTGAAGCTCAGTCAGCGCAATTAAAAGCAGTTGAAGAAGCAGCACGTCGTAAATCGGCTGAAGAAGCGCAACAACGTACGCTTGAACAAATGCGTCAAATGGCATCGAAATACACCACTGAAGATACCACTGCAACGATTCGTGTTGTCGATGATTCTCCGTTGGCGGCTGGTCTTGTTGGTCAGGCTTATGAAGATTCATTTGCGAAAGAAGACCGCGAAATCAAACGTGGTACCAATACGCCAACTGCACGTGCACCGAAAAAAGGTGGACGTCGTGGTCAAGAAGAGCAAAGCTTCAGTAAACAGCCTAAACGTGGTTTGAAAACCAGCCAAGGCAACAAGCATGGCTTTGAAAAACCTGTTAAAAAACAAGTTTATGATGTTGAAATTGGTGAAACCATTGTTGTTGCTGACTTAGCTGCGAAAATGGCAATCAAGGTTCGTGAAGTTATCAAATCACTCATGAAAATGGGTGAGCTTGTGACTCAAAACCAAGCCATTGAGCAAGAAGTTGCAGCACTTGTGGTTGAAGAAATGGGCCATAATCCAGTTCTGGTTTCTGATACTCAAGCTGAAGATAACTTACTTGAAGCAGCTGAAGAAGCGCGTGGCGTTCAAACGACTCGTGCTCCTGTTGTTACCATCATGGGTCACGTTGACCATGGTAAAACATCGCTTCTTGACCGTATTCGTCGTACCAAAGTGGCTGCGGGCGAAGCGGGCGGTATTACACAGCATATCGGTGCATATCACGTTAAAACGGATAAAGGCATTATCACTTTCTTAGACACACCGGGACACGCAGCGTTTACTTCAATGCGTTCACGTGGTGCGAAAGCGACTGATATCGTGGTTCTTGTTGTTGCTGCTGATGATGGTGTAATGCCACAAACTGCTGAAGCAATTGACCATGCACGTGCTGCAGGTACGCCAATCATTGTTGCAATCAACAAGATGGATAAAGAATCTGCTGATCCAGATCGCGTATTGAACGAATTGACCACCAAAGAAATCGTGCCTGAACAATGGGGCGGTGACGTACCTGTGGCAATGGTTTCTGCACATTCGGGTCAAGGTATCGATGAACTGCTTGACCTTATTTTAATTCAGTCAGAAATGCTTGAATTGAAAGCATCGGAAGAAGGTGCTGCGCAAGGTGTTGTAATTGAAGCGCGTGTAGACAAAGACCGCGGTGCGGTTGCTTCTATTCTTGTACAAAACGGTACATTGAATGTAGGTGATTTAGTTCTTGCCGGTGCATCTTACGGTCGTGTTCGTGCGATGGTGGATGAAAACGGTAAACGTATTAAATCTGCAGGTCCTTCGATTCCAGTAGAAATCTTGGGTCTTCCTGAAGCGCCAATGGCGGGTGACGAAGTTCTTGTTGTGAACGACGAGAAGAAAGCACGCGAAGTCGCTGATGCACGTATGGCACGTGAGCGTGAAAAACGTCTTGAACGTCAAAGTGCGATGCGTCTTGAAAACATCATGGCGTCTATGGGCAAAAAAGATGTTCCTTATGTGAACGTTGTGCTTAAAACTGATGTACGCGGTACCTTGGAAGCATTGACTGTAGCCTTGCAAGCATTGGCAACAGATGAAGTTCGCGTTCGTGTAATCGGTTCTGGCGTAGGTGCAATCACTGAGTCTGACGTTACCCTTGCTGAATCTTCAGAAGCGGTACTTCTAGGCTTTAACGTACGTGCTGATAATACTGCACGTCAAAAAGCTGATGCAGACGGCATCGACATTCGTTATTACAGCATCATCTATGAATTGATTGATGATGTGAAAGCGGCAATGAGCGGTAAACTTGCTCCTGAGCATCGTGAAACGATTCTTGGTGTTGCGCAAGTACGTGAAGTGTTCCACTCAAGCAAATTTGGTGCTGCAGCGGGCTGTATGGTTCTTGAAGGCATGCTACACCGTAATAAACCAATCCGTGTCCTTCGTGATGACGTGGTTGTGTTCCAAGGTGAGCTTGAATCTCTTCGTCGCTATAAAGAAGTGGTTGAAGAAGTTCGTGCCGGTATGGAATGTGGTCTTGCGGTGAAAGGCTATAAAGACATCAAAGCACTCGATAAGATCGAAGTGTACGATGTTCAATTGATTAAACGGAGTCTTTAATGGCGGGTAGTCAGCGTCTTAAGCGTATGGCTGATACAGTTCAGAGAGAACTCTCTGAACTGATTCGTCAAGAGCTTAAAGATCCACGCTTAGGTGGTCTGGTGACCATCTCTGCGGTGAAAGTTAGCGCAGACTTAGGATATGCCGAAGTTTATGTGACTGTAATGGGTCGTGAACTTGGTGATGACCAAAGCGAAGCCGCGAATAAAGAAACTTTAGATGTTTTAAACAAAGCATCTGGTTTCTTGCGTCACGAATTGAGTCGTCGTATCAAGACACGTATTACGCCACGTTTGCGTTTCCATTATGACAAAACCAATGCTTACGGCAATTATATGTTTGGTCTGATTGCAGAAGCAGTGAAGGATTTACCGCCTGCTGAAGCAAAGCAAGATGATGAATAATTGATGTAATAAAAAAGCCACCTTCGGGTGGCTTTTTTGTGCACTGAAATTTTGTTGGTGTGGGACAAGGTTGATATGTCAGAGCATGCAGTAGACTGAATTTAAATTAGGAATAGCCAAAGGACTAAAAATAATAAAGAATCTAGTCTCCATTTAGCTTAGACCATCATGTGAGTTGTTTTTGTCTTGAGTCGGAGGGCGACGGCGGCTTCGTTGCCAAGGTAAAGGGCGCTCAAGTGCTTCAGGCACTTCACCACTGGTTGAACGTAACCGTAAGTGTAGAGCGGCTTGTGCCATTAAATTTGCAGATACTGGCGCGGTAATGAACGCCAATAAAGTTAATAAAATTTCGGCGAAACCAAAACGTCCCTGAAAGGCTGAAAAAATCATCGCAGCGATTAAAAAGCTACCTAAACCTAAGGTACTTGATTTTGTCGGAGCATGCAGACGCATAAATAAATCGGGCAGGCGCACCATGCCAATACCACCGACTAACATAAAGAATGAGCCAATCAATAAAAAAATTGAGACCAGGATTTCCATTACAAGTTGCATTACTGTTTCTCCTAATCTACGACATGGCCAGTGGTAAAGTAGCGAGCAAGCGCTGCGGTGGAAACGAATCCAAGCATGGCAACCAATAAAGCCCCTTCAAATAAGGCGGTACTTGCCCAGTAGATGCCAAGAATCACCACGAGGCAGGTGGCATTCAGAAACAGCGTATCCAGAGCTAAAAGACGATCGACAATGGATGGACCCATGACTAAACGGACCAGGCAAAGAAACATCGAGATGGTGATGGCCACCATACATATGCCGAGTGCATAAGGCAAAATGGTCATGAATCTTCTCCTAATTCCACAGCAAAAATAGCCATCAGCGCTTTTTCATAACGATTTTTAATTTCTAGAATGTCTATTTCAGCATCATCTGTACTTAATGCATGTACCAAAATATCACCACGATCATGGTCAATCCCTGCAGTGACTGTACCCGGTGTGGTGGTAATAATCAGTGCCAGCAACACATTGACTTGTTCATGTTGAGTTTCTAAAGGCACGCGAAACCATTTGGGATGTAGGTTGCGTGTTGGTCCAAGAACCAGTTTAGCCACTTTAATATTACAAATGATAATATCCCACAACACTACAAAGAAGAGTTTTAAAGCCAACACCCAGTTGATATCAGGGGTACGGGTAATAAAGGGTTTGACCAAACGCGGAATCAGAATCCCGAGGAACAACGCCATAAGCACTGTTGCTGAATCGAGGCTATGTGCCAACATGATCCAGCTTAAAGCCACAATCACAGATACAAAGGGATGAGGGAGCCAATTTTCCCAGAACGAAGTTTTTTGCATGGTTAAGGCTCCATAGGTTTAAGCTTGGCATCATCCGGATGAGCAGGTTCCTGCACTTGCTGCTCTTCAATTTGACGCTGCTTATACTCTGAAATATGCTCACCTTTTAAAGTATCTTCAGAAATCACGTAAGGGATGAGATGCGCATTTGGATCCACGGTTTCACCACCATATTTGGTTTCAGGCAGGTTTTCAGCATCATAGGGTTGAACGCTAATCACCTGATTAAGATTATCTTTATGCAGAATAATCTCTTCATATAAGGCGTTATTTTGTATTTGTTCAGCCGTTTTAAACATATATTGCTGAATAGGACCCGCACAGACCATATATACGATTAAACCTGAAAGCAGTAAATAGATGGTTTTGTCATTTCGTGCAGGCGATTGCTCCGGCAAAGCTTGATAGGCTTTAAACTCGTCCGTATCTGGATTGTTTTCGGGGGTTGTGGCACGCCAAAACAGCACAAAGCCAATTCGGGTAAAGGCAATAATACTGAGTAAACTGACTATCAGCACGACAGTAATAATCACCAGTTGATAAGGTGAGTGTGAAGTGGCTTGCAAGATAAAGACCTTGCCCAAAAAGCCACTAAATGGAGGTAAACCTGCCATCATCAAAGCAATTAAAAAGAAGACTAATGACACCACCTTGTGTTGTTTCATTTGCGGTGCAATATTGAAATGGTCCTTGAATGCTCCACGTTGTGAAGTAATCCAGCCCGAAAGCAAATAAAATGCAGCTGCAATCAGGGTGCTATGGACTAAATAGTAAAGTGCCGCAGCCCATGCCAAGGTATTAAACAGTGAAATCGCGATTAAGATGGTTCCAATAGAAGATAGAATCATAAAACCGACAAAGCGACGTAAGCGTTCGGCTCCAATTGCCCCAATTACACCGTAGATAGAGGTAATTAAACCAATCGGAAGTAACCAGTTTGCCAAAATGCTGTGGCTCAAGTCATCTTCAAAAATGGTGCCATTAATCCTTAAAATCGCATAGATGCCCACTTTGGTCATAATGGTAAAAATTGCTGCGACAGGTGTTGTTGCCACGGCATAGGTTTTCGGTAACCAAAAACCCACCGGTAACATGGCTGCTTTAATTCCAAACACCACAAATAACAGTAAGCCACCCGCTACGGCAAGTTTGTGCTGATCGGATTCTAACAGGGGGATTAGACGTGCGACATCTGCCATGTTTAAACTACCGACACTGCCATAAATGATGCCGAGTCCAATTAAAAACAGGGCAGAGGCCAGTAAGTTAATGGTGACGTAATGAATGCCGAGTTGAAAACGTGCTTTGCCTTGTCCGTGTACCAGCAGGACATAAGATGCCATCAACAAAATTTCGAAGAACACAAATAAGTTAAATAAGTCGCCTGTCAGGAATGCACCACATAAGCCCATGAGCAAGAAATGGAACATGGCATGGAAATAACGACCACGGATATCCCATTCATGGCTGGCAAACCATAAAATTGGGGTTGCCAAGGCATAAGTCAGCACGATCATTAATGCAGACAGTTGATCCAGAACCAGGACAATGCCGAAGGGTGCAGACCATTCACCTAAATTATAGGTGCTGATTTGACCGCTGCTGGCTGAAATCAAATAAACAATCGCGGTGGCTAAACCTAGAATTGAAGAAACGTAACTAATTCCACGACGCCAAGGTTGACGCCAATCGCCAGACAATGCTCCTGCGCCTGGATTCCCCAGAATAACCAATAAAAAAGCAGTAAAAGCTGGAATTAAAATACTAAAAATAGGGGTGTGTTCAGTCCAAAACTGGATAACAGCATTCATTAAGGCTGATCCTCACGCGGGTCAATCGGCACAATATCTTCTTTAGAGTCAACGTGATCTGTGCCTGTTTCATAGCGACTGCGTAAAGCCAGTTGCACAATAAAAGCCGTGGTTGCAAAGCCAATCACAATGGCGGTTAAAACCAAGGCTTGGGGCAGGGGATCGGTGGCTTTGGTGGTTTCAGTTAGAACCGCCGGGGCATTGATCTGAATCCGTCCCATCGCGAACAGGAATAAATTGACCGCATAACCAATCATGGCGAGACCTAAAACCACCGGGAAAGTACGGGCACGTAAAATAAGATAAATTCCCGTTGCAGTCAGTAATCCAATAGCCGAGGCGAGTAAAAATTCTATACTGATCATTTTATTCTCCCTTGAGTACTGGGCCAGCCATGCTGGAGTGACGTGAGTCGCCTAAGACCGAAATCATCAGCATGGTTGCACCGACGACAGTCACATAGACCCCGACATCAAATAAGGCAGCAGAAGCCAGATGGATTTCACCTAAAATCGGTGGTGAGATATAAATGTGTGCGCTGGTGAGGAATGGACGGCCCCAGAACCAGGCACCTAATCCGGTCAGTCCGGCAATGACCAAACCTGAACCAATCCAGATCTCATATAAACGTCCAGATTGGGCTTTCAGCATTTGCTCTGCCTGATCTTGACCCAGGGCAATATATTGGATGATTAAAGCTAAAGCGGTAATCAAGCCAGCAATAAATCCACCACCCGGTAAGTTATGACCGCGCAGGAAGATATATAGGCTCACTACGAGTGCCAAAGGTAAAACCCATGATGCGGTAATCCGGAACATCAATGGAGATGGGTTAAAACGGTAGGTCAAGCCTTGGGTGATAATTGTACCGTGGGTACGCATGCCATCCATTAAACATAGGGCACCAATGGCAGCAATACCGAGTACGGTAATTTCACCAAAGGTATCGAAACCACGGAAGTCGACCAGAATCACATTGACCACATTGGTGCCACCACCCAGTGGAATTGATTGCTGCATAAAGAACCATGAAATCGAGTTGTGATCACGGGTCAAAATTAACCAGCTAATCCAGCCGATACCGATACCGCCACCAATCGCAATCAGCGCATCACGCCAGCGACGTGAAACACTGGATTCATAAGGCGTAAGCTGTGGCAATAGCGATAAGCTCATCAACAAGAGTACGGTGGTAACCACATCAACGGTAATCTGGGTTAAAGCCAGATCCGGTGCAGACAAGGTCACAAAAACCATGGTCACGACTAAACCGACCGCACCGCTAATCAGCACCGCTTTAATCCGTTCATGGTGAAACCACAACATCATCCAGCAGGCAGAGAACAATAATAGCCAAAGTACAATGGCAAGCGCAGGCGCGTGGGTTAATTCACGCGTACCTGTGGTGAGTCCCTGATTAATGAGTGGCATGGCAAGCAAAGCGGCACTAAATAACACAATCCAGATTAAATAGGTTTGCAGTGAACCATTTTCAGTTTTACGTTTGAACTTGCGTGAATTTAGTAATAGATACTTTAAGAATAAATCAAACAAGATTCTGCCCTGGAATTTTCCAAGCACCAGATCAAGGTCAATTTCACGGATTTTACCGTTTTTGGCAAAAGCGAAATAGAAAATTATCCCACCAAACAGTGCAATGATACTCATCACTAAAGGCAGGTTGAAGCCATGCCAGATGGCTAAATGTGTGCCGGAAAAGTCAGGGAGTTGGGTGCTGGCGCGCGCAGTCGAATTGACAATTTTTTCAACCAAAAGGGCAGGTGCCAGACCGACCAGAATACATAAAACTGCAAGCAGAAGCGCAGGTGCGCGCATGCCAAAAGGGGGTTCATGTGCATTTTGATTGGGGACTTGTCGTCCCAGCGGGCCATCGAAAAATACCCCGTGAACCAAACGCACCGAATAGGCGACCGCAAAGATTCCCGCCAACGTAGCTACAATCGCCGAGAAAATCATCACTGGACCAGAAAGATTGGCCAGTAGTTCAGTAAAGAACATTTCTTTAGATAAGAATCCATTGGTCAGTGGAACACCCGCCATCGAGGCAGCAGTGATCATGGTCAGGGTTGCAGTAAATGGCAGGAGTTGCCAAATCCCATTTAACTTGCGTAAATCACGGGTTCCAGTTTCATGGTCAATGATCCCGGCAATCATGAACAATGCCGCTTTAAAGGTCGCGTGGTTAATAATATGGAAAATGGCGGCAGCAATCGCAAGCGGTGATCCAAGCCCCAATAGGCAGACAATTAAGCCTAAATGACTAATGGTCGAATAGGCGAGTAAGCCTTTTAAATCTTCTTTAAAAATGGCAAAAAAGGCTGCCATACATAGGGTAAATAATCCCACAAAAGTCACAATATTATGATAAAGCGCTGCACCGACAAAAATAGGGGTAAAACGTGCCAGCAGGAAAATCCCCGCTTTGACCATGGTCGCAGAATGCAAATATGCCGATACTGGGGTCGGTGCTGCCATGGCATTCGGCAACCAAAAATGGAAAGGAAATTGCGCACTTTTGGTAAAAGCACCCATTAAAATAAACAGTAAGGTAGGTACAAACAGCGAATGGTTTTGAATCTGATCCTTCATTGTTAAAATTTGGTCTATCTGATAAGTCCCGGTAATTTGACCGAGCAGAATAAAGCCACCGAGCATCGACAGACCGCCCATCCCGGTGATGGTCAGTGCCATACGTGAACCACGTTGCGCAGCTTCGTAATTATTCCAGTAACCAACCAGAAGGAACGAGGAAATACTGGTGAGTTCCCAAAAAATAAGCAATAAAATTAAATTGTTAGAAAGTGATATTCCCAGCATTGCCGCCATGAACAGCATCAGCAATACATACAATTTACTCAGGGAGCTTTTAGGGCTTAAATAATAATAGGCATAAATGTAAATGAGGGTGCCGATACCGCTAATCAGCAAAGAAAATAATAGGCCTAAGGCATCCATACGGAAGCTTAAATCGATACCTAACTGGGGTAACCACGTCCAGGTTTGGGTGATTGTTCCACCATTAAAGACATGTTTTGTTTGAGTCAGTAACAAGATCAGGCTGCTTAAACTGACTGCAATAGCCGCTAAAGCCGTTACCCCGCGTGAAAATTTCTTCAGCCACGAGACAAGGGTAGTGCCCAGTACTAACGGTAACAATATAATAATCGGTAGCACACTCATATCCATTGTCGTGAATCAGGTTTGTAAAAACCTAAGGGTGAATCTTATCTTTCAAGGACTACAGGACAGCAAAGAACCATCCAAACTTCTCAATCTTGAAAGCCAAATTAAATTAAAAATATGGAAAAACAAGCTGTGTTGCGCAACTTGTAAAAAGCGATAGTAAAATCGGATTTTACTATAAAACTTTAAATATACTTGATCTTATTACATGAGGAAAACAACATCAATTATTTTTGCGCACACCTAACATATTATACGCCCATCAATTCTTTCTAGGCGTCGAGTGTTTAGACAGATGAAAACTTAAAAATGATTCTTGAAAATGGCGCTTTGAAATATTGAATCTGTTTTGTAATTAAATTCAATATTTTGGATTATGACAGGGGATGGGATGAAGACGTATCATCTGACTGATCCATTAAATGACGTAATTCAGTTTGTTGTTCTGCGCTTAAATGCTGTTGAATCTGTTGCATGATGGTTTGTGGCGTGATGCTTTCTAATTCGGGTTCAAGCAATGTGTCTGCTTCAATCACTTCTTCATTAAAAACCAGGTGCTCATAAATGGTATCAAACTTGTCTTGCAAAGGTTGTAGCTGCATATCAAAGATCTGTTTATTTTCCAGTTTTAAACATTGATAGTCTGCTGAATGTTCCAGTAATTCAGTCCGGTTTCCGGTCGCAATAATTTGTAGGCGGGGAAAAGCCTGATGTAAGCGTTGTAATATCACTTGGCAGGTATTTTGATCGAGCTGATGATCAATCGCATCAATCAATAAAATTCCATCCCCTTCAAGGCACGGATACAGACTGTTCGGATTGAGCAAGCATAAGCGGCGCACGATATCACCCACCAACGCAATCCAGTTTTTCACGCTATTGGAGAGTTGTTGATAGAGCATGGTTTTATTTTGGTAGCTCACCATCAATTGTAATTTAGGTTGGTACTGGATATAAATGTCTTCTAAAGCAGGAATGACCGTGTTTAAGGCTTGTTTTAATGCATCCAGGCTTGGTGCGTTCATTTGTTTTTGGGCATTGACCAATTGCTGCAGGAAGTCATTATCTTTGTTTTTCTGGATGGATGGGTTGGACAGTAATTGTTGAAACAGTTGTGCAATCTGGGCATTTTCAATATCACTGATTTCACGAAACCACTCAAAAAAACGGGTAAAGGTGGTGTAAGGAATAGTTGAAATTTCATATGCGTGTGAGGCCTGGAAAATGACAGGATTATTCTTGCTCAGAATATTCATTTCATTGACGAAGCGTTCTGCAGGATAATAGGCAATTAAGGGTAAGCCTTGCAGTTGATCATGTTTGATCGCATTTTGATAAAGTTCGATCAAATTTTCTAATTGTTGGGTTTCGGCTTTGCTGGTGCCAATGCCATGACTATTTAAGGTTTTATACAGCTGCCAATCGCAGTAAGAAAGCGCTTTGTCTTGCGGCTCACTGGCTTCAGTTAAAGTACCAATATCATTGGGAATTCGAACCCGAATATCAATTTTGGATTGAAGCCGCGTGAACATAATGTCTTGATCAAGCATCACCACACCGGCAGCACGAAAGTCTTTATAGCGCGCTGCAAACCAGGTCAGTGCCTGATAAGTGAATTTTAAAATCGCGGTTTTTCCCGAGCTTTGATCGCCCAGAATCAGGGTGATGGGTTTGTCGTTAAATTTCAGCTTGAGATCGGCAAAATGAAGTGCGTGTTTGAGTTGAACAGATTCGATTTTCATAAAACACCTGCATTGCGAAATGAGCTGAATTATTCTCCCACAGCTTTACGCAAGGATAATGGCATTTGTTTTTTCAGTTGTTGTACCAAATCGTAAATGTGGTGAATATTTAAACTTACTTTAGCACGTGTGCAGGCAACGTAAAGTAATCTTAACTCTTCGTCACTAATTTTATGGTCTTTTTCATTGACCTTAAATTGATAGTCATCTTCGATATGTACACGATCCCACTCCAAACCTTTGGCTTTGTGCGCAGTCGAGATAATGTAGTCGGCATGTTCGATCGGGGTGATTTTTGCCAAGGCTCTTTTGAGTGGATCAGTACCGTGATCATCGACCAGTTTCACCAAAGGTTTAATGTCACTGCCATCGTTAGTTTCACAATATTCATGCACATCATGCCACGAATTAAACCAAGCGAGTTCAGGCACATCAGTCACTCGTTTGCCTTGTTTCAGCATACTTGCGGCATCGACAAAACGATTCAGTTTGACGTGGTCGGCTTGCAAACTGACTTTTTCGCCATGCAGCAAACCGGCAAGCAATAACTCCATCGCACGGGCATTGGTACGACATAAAATCGCATCTCGTTGTTTGGTATGCGGTTTATTGACTACTTTAGAATGGAGATGCGGATTACCGAGCAAAGGCACGGTTTCATTTAAAGCACCCAAAATCGCATTGGCATTCAAGGCAATTTCTTCACCGAAACGAAATGAGGTGGTTAAACGGGATTCAGGCAAGGGTAGCTGTTTCATGGCATTGACTGCACCGCGCCATGCATAAATTTGTTGATGGGCATCACCGACATAAATCACTTGGGTATTTCTTTGGCGCAGTAAAATTCCCAGCATCAGGGGATCAGCATCTTGTGCTTCATCAAACAACACATAATCTGTGGGGATATTCGGTTCAGATAAAGCCCAAAGTTTCAGGTAAATATCGTGACCAATTCCAGCTTGATGATTCTGATCAATCGACTCTAACCAGCGCCGTTCAATGGCTGGATAAAGATGCTTTTGCAATTCAACGATATCATCTGGATGTAACCAGCTCGGTGCTTGTAAGTGGCGTGGCGCAGGATATTGCGAACTGGTCGAACAGAAATAACTGACTGCATTGGCAACTAAACTGGCCAAACGACTCGGCATCATCACATATTTTTCATAACGCCCACCCATCATCCGGCGTAGGGTAATTGGTTGCAGGCGATATTCTTTGGCGATAAAGCTTGGACTTAAACGCGGTAAACGCAGTTTGTCGGTCACGCCCCGCGGAACACTACGAAAAGCCAACGAGTGAAAGGTACGACAGTCGACACCACGATGAAATTTACTTTGTGCTTCTGATGCAATGGCTTTGTTAAAAGCCAGATACATGCCACGTCGCTCGGGCATGGCATCACTGATCATTTGTAAAGTGGTGGTTTTACCTGTGCCTGCATAAGCAATCACTTTAAAGGATTTGCCCAAGCGTGCATTATCTATGGCAATGGCTTGCTCATAGGTTGCACTCGGTTTTTGCGAATTAGACACAGTCATCGGCTTAGTGTTGACGATTGGCTTTTTCAACCAATCCAGATAAGCCTTGGCGACGTGCAAGCTCGTTTAAAACTACTTGTGGTTCAAGATCGAAATAGCCCAACATCACAATGGTATGGAACCATAAGTCCGCCACTTCATAAATTAGGTCATTTTTATTATCTTCATGCGCTTCCGCTTTAAAGTCTTTGGCTGCGATGATGGTTTCAATGCTTTCTTCACCGACTTTTTCTAAAATCTTGTTTAAGCCTTTGTGATACAGCTTCGCCACATAAGAGGAGTCTGGATCTGCCGCTTTGCGCTCGGTCATCATCTGACCTAAATAATCCAGCACTTCCACTTGTTCAGATTGGGCAGTTGAGGCATTCATGGCCAGAGTATGTGGATTATGTGAATGGGCAGATTTTTCAGCATAAATTTGGCTTGGATCTTTTAATTGCGCATCGACAATTTCCCAGCCGTTTGAGGTCAATTTACGGTAGAAACACGATTCACGACCGGTATGGCAGGCAATGCCGCCATGTTGTTCAATTTGCAACACAATCACGTCTGCATCGCAGTCTAAACGGATTTCATGCACGGTTTGGAAATGACCTGATTCTTCACCTTTATGCCATAATTTTTGACGTGAACGTGAGAAGTAAACTGCTTGGTTTTTTTCTGCAGTTAAGGCTAAAGCTTCACGATTCATCCATGCGACCATGAGCACACGACCGGTTTGATGATGCTGTGCAATGGCAGGGATTAGACCTTGTTCGTTAAATTTTACTTCATCGAGCCATTGCAAGTTGTTCATGAGAATTTCACCAAAAATATGTTCAAAATGGAAAAGAGCGAATTAAAATCGCAACTACATAGTGTACGTGATTAGCGACTGTTTGAGAAAAAAATATACGCATGATCATTTGGTTTACTTATCACGCAGTGGTATGTTTTTTTCGTGCAAATGTATTTTTTAATTTTTATATGCAAAAACCAACTGATTGAAACATGTATCTTAAGATTAAGCCCATCGATGGATAGGCTCGACTCAACACAACTCTATAAATCCTGCATAAACTGCGGGAAATTTTGTTTTTCCACCATCTCTAAAAACTCATCCCCCAAACGCTGACTTTCGGCTACACACTGGTTCCACATTTGAATGCGCTGTTTCTGATCTAAATCCTTTAAAGTGAAGTCTTTACGATCGGGCAGGCGTCCGAGCGGCAATGATTGCAAATATTCTGCAGACGGGGATAGCAATAAAGTTCGTGCCTGATTTTCAGGATTGGCTTTACGATTTTTAAACATTTTATCGAACCAGCCTGGTGTAATGCGGTCGCTAAAGTGTGGATACAGCACAATGCCTTGGCTCTCAAAAGGCAGGTCGATGTGATAATCAATTAAACCGCCATCGCGGTAACTGCCTTTAGGCGCATCAGGAATATCCCTAATCGCAGCCATAACACCTGGAATAGACGCAGAAGCCATGAGCCAAGGCGTGACATTGTCGCTATTTAAAGTTTGATAATGCGTGACAAAGTCATCCTCCACTTTAAATTGCTGACCGGATGAGGGTTGGCTGATTACGCGCTGCATAAACAGACGATTGTGTTTACGACCGAGTGCATTACTACCCACAATGCCCGCGATAGAGGCAAGGAGGGGAAAGCTCTTATCACTTTGGAAAATATGCTGTGCTTTAATTGAAATCACAGTGAGATGATAGTCAGGATGATTAACCAGTTGTTGTTCTTTGCCTTGAATCAGATCAATCAACATGCCTCGGCAAATATTACCGACATCTTGACGCGACATTTTTTTATGAAAATATAAGTTGGTATAAAGCTCTGCAAGACGTTCAGTCCCTTCTTTAGCACCCCATGCCAAAATACTGGCAAAACGCCAACTGCCAATCGAGGAACCAATCAGGGTTCTACGCTTCGGTGCTTGCGCAAAGAAATCGCCAAAAATGGCTTGGTCTAAACCTTGAATGCCAATACCTTTCGGACCACCTGCAGCGCCGGGAATAGTATCGACAAAGCTTGCCTGTAAACCTTCTTTTTTAATCAGTTGACGTGCAAGGTATCCGGCACGAACGCTCAGGGCAGGGGCACGTTTTTGCAAAATCTGGGTCATGGCAGAATCAATACAAGACAAGTGTTTGTTTATTCTAGGGCAAACATTTTTTGACCCAATGGCGAGAAGTACCCAAAAATGACTTTAAAGTCATTACATATTTAAAACCGTAAAAAATGAAGTTATTCAATAACTCAGAAACCTTTAAATTGCACACCTAAAGAGGCAAGGCCATAGCGCTTATCAAGTCGCGAGGCTGTAACTGCATTGTATAAAAAGGGTATGTGCCCGACAAAGTTATGGTGATACAGTTCGCCTTTAATAAAAGCCGTAATTTTGGGTGTGAAATCGTAACTAAACTTCCCACCTAAACTATGGTTATCTCTAATAGCTTGATTGCCAAATTTGCTTACACGATCATCAATGTCATTACGCCATAAATATTGATACTGGTATGCAAGTTGGCTTTCAAAGTTTTGAAAGCGCAAGTTCCAAGAACCCCCAAAGCTTGCATAGTAACTCTCATAATTTAAATCTTTTTGTATATCAATACCGTATTCATTCGCATCGCCAGAAACGTTTAATTGAGTGATTGGTATATTACCGATAGAGCATGGTTGAACTAAATTCCCAGTAAATTGATTGTTTGAGTGAATATTTATATTCATTAAGCACCCATTAGATTGGGCCTGGATATTTAAATTTTTTACCTCGACTTTACTAAATCCAAATGAAGTAAATATATTGATTTGATTCATGTGGTCAATTTTGCGTGAAAAAACAGTATCTAGCTGAAAGTTAAGGTCTTGTGGCTGATTAACCGTCACTTGTTCAAAAGTTTTTTGGTTCACTGCTGTGGGTGTTGATTTGTTTAATTCATCAGCTGCATTTTTCCAAACACTGGCCCTAAACAATAATGTATTATTTTTATCAAGTTGAAAGTCAGGAAAATAGCGTATACCTAATAGCGTGCTATGAATGGTATTGGTATCTTGAGAATAATCAATCTCTCTATACCAGTAAGATCCTTCTAATAACCATTGAGGATGGAACTTATATTCAGCGGCAAGGTGGGCACCAAGATAATCACCGGTACTATTATCTGTTACACCTTCATTTTGTCGAATATCAAAAAAATCAATCGTTTCATCAACTGCATCCAAACCCAGTGTTAATTTAAACGGAGATGAGGTCTTTTCCGTAAAATTATCTGCTTGAAGAAAGAGATCTTCAGGTGCTGCATATATTGAAGATCCATATATTAGGCCGAGACATAAAGGCAAAAAATTAAATTTCATATAGCCACATCACTAAAATAATTTTTATTACACAAGAAAAAATCCAGCTTTAAGGTTGGATTTTCATTAATTAATTTAACTTAAAATAGCCAGTCAATGCAGAACTTTTGAATGTTGAAGTACCGATGGTGACAGTTTCTTGGGGTAGATTTAGTTGGGGATTAATTGTATAAGTGCTAGGTAATATATAAGCAGTTACTTGGATTAAACTTCCAGTTGGCAATTTGTTGATATAATTATTGTAATAATCTTTTAATGCGCCATGACTTTGGATTAAATAATTTACAGAAATATTACCATTAGAATTGATAACTAGATCTTGTGGAACACTAAATTGAAACTGCTGGATATTTTTAAAAGAAGAGGAAATATTAATAATGGTATTTTTAGGTATTTTTGCCGATATGATTGAACCCTGATTATTAAATTTAACTTGAATGTTGTTAATACTTACATTTAAATTTTCGCGATATGAGCCCTTACTTCCCTCTAATTTGAAGGCCAATGCTACAGTATCATTTAATTCTGATTTTGTATTTGCCAACTTAAATTGTACAGCCAGAGTATTATTCAAATTTGCAAAATTGATATTTAGTGGGTTGGTCGCACTAGAAGCTTTAATGGCAGCAATATCGTAATTTGCTAAAAATAAATCATTATATATAGGGGATTTTAAATTCTCTGTAATGGTTTCAAGTACGTCAGGATTTTTTTGCAATTCTGATAATAAATTAGCACTTGTTCCACCATTCTGAGCAATGTTAGCAATTGCAGTTGAAACAGCAATGATATTGCTGCTAATTTGATCTGTAAATGTTGTATCTATAATGATATTTGAATCATTCATTTTAGCTTTTGCATTATCGATAGCCTTATTAATAATATTTTTTAATACAGCAGAATCAATTTTAGCCGAGTTTGTAGCAAATAATGGTTGAGTTGATAATTGACTAATCAATGTGTCGAAAGTAATTTGAGCCGCTTGTTCCTGAGTAAATGCAGTTGAGCCATCACTTTTATTGATTGTTTGTAGACGATCCTCAATTTGAGTGGCAAGTTGCTGGAAAATAAATACCACAGCCATCGTATGAGCATCACCATCTTTTGCCGGATCAAATTGCGAAATATTGTTAATATTACTCAAGCCTAAATTCGTTAAAATTTTATCTAATTTGCCAGATTGTCCTGCTTTTTCTAAATAATATTCTAATGACGTTAAAGGACTAACAACGAGGGTTCCATTTTTTAGATTTTTTAAATCCATTTTTTTAAATTTTAATGTACCCGTAAACGGCAGGTTAGTACCAATATCTATACCACCTGTAATGGTAAGAGCAGACTCATTGCAAGCAGCGGTTGTTGTAAATGAAAAATTACCCTTTGCATCTGTTTTTATGGACTTGTTTTCACAGTCATCAAATTTTATATCCGCATTTTTTAAATAAAAATCTACGGCCGTACCGTTAATGGGGGTAGGAGTGAAATTGCTACTTTCTGTATTATCGCTTCCATCACCACAAGCAGTTAAAAAACTTGAAATGGCAATTGTAAATACATGAATTTTTGAAATTTTAGTTAACATTTTTCTTATCCGAGTATTATTGTTATTCTTTCTCTTATATCAAAAAAAAGGATCAAAATAAGTATTGATATATATATCTATTAATTATTACATTTACATGTATTCTTGTTTTAAAAATTTAAATATCGATAATATTATGGTTTATATTTTATATCTAATTGTTGTTATTGGTTATTTGGTGGTGGTATTTTTATTTTAAATAAAAATAGTGTTTTAATTTCTTGGTTAAATAATTTTTATTTATATTAATGCGTAGGTGTTTTTAAGTTGGTATGAAGAATAAATTTTTTATTGATCATAAAAATAAAGAAATAGATTGGTTGATTTTTTGTCTATTTTAATCTTGTAAATAGTCTTAATAATACGAGAATATTAAAATAAAAATCTATTCCGATCTTTGTGTCGAAATAGACTTGAATAGGAAGGTATTTAATTGTTTTGAATAGAGTTAATTAAAGAATAACTCTATTTAAATACACGCCAAACAGCAAGTAAGCTGGAAAATGCAATCAAAAGAATCGAAACATACCAAGGTGCAATAATCGCAATCGATAAGAAAATTGCCATCATGCTGCCGAAAATCCAGCTGCGTTTTTGCTGATGTTCCATCTGCAAACGCATGCTTTGCAGTTCATGCAACTGCTTGGAATGCCAAGCCGATTGATTTTTTAGACCGTTTAAACTGTCGATCATTAAGCTTGGCAAGTCTTGTGCACCCAGAAGAAGATCAGGAATTTTTTGTCCCAATTCCTTCAGATTCTTCTGAGGATTCATTTGCGCTTTAATCCAATCCGTGAGAATTGGTTTTGCCAGTTTCCAAATGTCCAGTTCCGGATAAAGGTCTGTTCCCAAACCTTCGACATGAACCAGTGTTTTCAGCAATAGCATCAACTGTGGTGGAATTTCCAGATGGAAACGACGCGCAATATCCATCACTTGAATCAAAATGCCGGCAAAGTCCAATTCATGCATCGGCTTCGATACCATTGGCCCCACGGTACGACGCATTTCACGTGCTAAAGCATCCTGATCTGTACCAGGCGGAATCCAGCCGGCTTGATGCACCACCAGAATAAGCTGCATAAAGTCACTGTTCATCACCGCCAGTAACATGCGCGCCACGGTCATTTGATCGTGTTTAGACAGCTCACCCATAATTGCGCAATCCAGTGCAATAAAGCGTGGATTGCTTGGATTAATGGTTTCGACAAATACGTTACCGGGGTGCATGTCGGCATGGAAAAAGTTGTCACGGAACACTTGGGTAAAGAAAATGGTTAAACCTTTCTCTGCCAATTCCGCACGATTCATCCCCATGCGATCAAAAGTGGCAATGTCTGAAATTGGTACACCAGTGATGCGTTCAGCGACCATCACATCTTTGCTATCCATATACACTTCAGGCACATACATCATGCTTGAGCCAGTGAAGTAATGGCGCATACGACGAGTGTTGTCGGCTTCTAAAGTCAGATCAAGTTCATTTAAAATGATTTGACGATAGTTCTGAATAATTTCAGATAAATGCAGTGCACGTGCCGCTTCCAGGCGTTTTTCTAAGGCAGCACCTAACCAGTCGAGAATTTCAAAATCTTGTAAAATTTGCTGACGAATATTGGGGCGGGTGACTTTCACCACCACTTCACGACCATCATGTAAAGCCGCAGTATGCACCTGAGCAATGGAAGCCGCAGCAAGCGGTTGTGTGTCAAAACGGGCAAACAAGGTATTCACATCGGCTTTCAATGATTCCTGAATACGCATTTTGGCAACATCGTTATCAAAAGGTTTTACCCGGTCTTGCAGCAGTACCAGTTGTTGTAAAACTTCAGGTGGAATCAAATCACGACGGGTGGATAATAATTGCCCCAGTTTGATCGCAAGTGGTCCCATTTCCTCTAAAGCTTGTTTCAGCTTCAGTGGATTTTTACGTTCACGACTGGACCATGCCGCAGGGTGCATGCGAATTAAGCTTAAAACATGACGGGCTTTTTCAGGTAATTCTTCCGCAGGAAACAACGTGTCGAGTCTATAGTGCGCGGCGATGCGCCAAAGTTCGAGTAAACGTGAAACGTGCGGAATCATAAATGCTTATACCTAGTTTTGAGTTGAATCAATCTGTGCCTGAAGTTGTTGAATTTTAGCTTCAGCACGATCTAAATTTTGATTGAAAATTCGAGTGTCTTGGTTTAAATCATCCATCTGCCAACGTGAGGCAAACAGACTGGTATCTTCTTTTAATGCATCTTCAGCAAAGAACGCATAGCTTTCAAGCGTGCGTTTTAAATGTTTCGGTGCAAGTTGAATCTTACCCAGTTCATGTGCCAGACCAGGACCAATCCAAGGACTTAAATGCGAAGCTAAATCGGGTTCAGCCTGTTGCATGATGCGCTGAATATCCTGCAACAAATGATAGTCACCTTGCAGCGGAATATTACCGACATCATCAGCCAGTAACAGCTTCAAAAGCTCGACCACATTTTTAACCTGCAAAGTTGCAGTCGCTTCAGAAACCTGTTCATTTTTATCGAATGGACGTTGTTCGAAGATAGATGGCGTATCATTTTGACCGGTGACAGTGGGTTCTAGGCGAACTTTGTTTTGGTCAAAGAATACATCGACAGACAGTTGCGGTGAGTCAATGACCACCCGCAACATTTTGCCTTGCAGTTCATTTAATTGGATACGAGTAATCGCATCCAGATCAATCACATGATGAATTAATCGTTCAACTGCACCAAGTGCCAGAATCGACCACATAGCATAAAACCTTAAAGTTTAAAGCCGCGGTGAACCGCCACAATACCACCGGTTAAGTTGTGGTAATCACAGTTCTGGAAGCCGGCATTTTCCATCATACCTTTTAGGGTACGTTGGTCAGGGTGCATACGAATTGATTCGGCCAAGTATTTATAGCTTTCCGAGTCATTGGCAATGATTTTGCCCATGATCGGTAAAGCGGTAAATGAATACAGGTCATATAGTTTAGAGAATGGCTCAAACACAGGTTTCGAGAATTCAAGCACCAACAAGCGACCGCCTGGCTTAAGTACGCGGTACATCGCAGCGAGTGCAGCATCTTTGTCAGTCACGTTACGTAAACCGAAGCTGATGGTCAGTAAGTCAAAACTATTGTCCACAAATGGCTCTAAGGTTTCAGCATTGGCTAAAACGAAATCGACATTGGTACAACCGGCATCGATTAAACGGTCACGACCGACATTCAGCATCGATTCATTAATGTCCGAAAGAACTACATGACCGGTAGGACCGACTTCACGACTGAAGACTTTAGCCAAGTCACCTGTACCGCCTGCAATATCCAGTACATGCTGACCACGACGTACGCCAGACATGTTAATGGCAAAGCGCTTCCATAAACGGTGAATACCAAATGACATCAAGTCATTCATGATGTCGTATTTACTCGCTACAGAGTGGAACACTTCCGCCACTTTTTGTGCTTTGTCTTGACTACTTACAGTTTGAAAACCAAAGTGTGTTGTTTCGCCAACATTGCCGGTGTTTGCGCCACGTGGCAAATTGTATTTAGGAACTGAACCGGTGACAGGGGTGTCGGCCAACTGTTGTTGTAATGTTTGTTGCTGACCTTGTGCTGTCCCTTGCGGTAATGGTTCAGTTAAGAATGGACTCACTTTGTCTGTATTTTGTGCCGACTCAGGTATCGAGATAGGCGTTTGATTTTCGTTAGACATAGAGTCACTCCTAACATAAAAATAGGGTTAATATTGCAGTGCTTGCATGATGACAGATTCTAAGACGTTGTACAGCAATCCGCATGCAATTGTTATGAATAATATACAGAAATCTGTCCTGTATTTTTATTCGCGGCTCATTGTGTTATTTCCATCACAGCATGACGTTATTGAAATGGATGGGGATCACCGGCATGAACTTTATGAATGATTTGACGTTCAACCGCAGTAAAATCTTTGACAAACTTCTCTGCCGACTTTAACGGTTTCATGGCTAAAAAGCCATCCTGCATAAATTCATACATCACCTGAAAGTTGTATTTATGAGCGGTGCCTTTACACATTTTAAACGCAGTGTAGACCACAAATGAGCGCATATATTTATCTAGACTCAAGCCCAGTTGATCCAGTAAGTCCAGCTGTTTTAAACGCTGTTGTCCTTGATCCAATTTAAGATAAGTCAGACGCATCATCTCATCGGTTAAGCTTTCATAGGGATGATAATCTTCGAGCAGTTGCATCGCCACTTGTTCATCCAGTTGCACCGCTAAAATTGCGAGTTCAACACCAGAGGTACCGGTCTTAATGGCATTTTCAGGAATGATTTTTTCTGCTTTATGTGCATATTTTGCTAAACGTGCAATTTGCTCTGCCAAAGCATCGAAATCTGGACCACCATACAGACGATTCAGAAAATATTCGGACATTAAAATATTGTGTTTTTCTGCAAACTGTTTGACATGCGTGTTTTGCATGCGCTGTTTTTGCCAGGCTTGCACATCTTGAAGACGTTGGAAAATGTCAGGATTTTGATGATAATTCAATTGATAGTACAACTCTAACAAATCATCCAATGCAGCCAGTTTCGACATCATGCGTCTCTATTATTTTTCAGATGGGTAAATCTTAGAGGTAGATTGGCAAAGTCGCTATGACAAAATGATAAAAAAATGACTTTAAATAGGTCAGTTCGATCTGGAAATAAGCAATTTTAAGCAACATAAATTGCACATCTTGCTATGTTGTGTGGTTTTTAGCTTCGCTATACTGCAATGAAGAACGATAGATTTGAGAATAATATGCCTTCAGAAAAAATAGAAAGTCAGCTGCTGGATGAAAGTGAGCTCTCCTTGAATCTGATTGAAGCGCAATATTTTTTAAAAAATACCCGCGATCAAAAGAATGCCAAAAGCGTGCTGATTTTAGTCAATGGAATTGAATTGGCGGGCAAGGGGGAGTCAGTCAAGCAACTGCGTGAATGGGTCGATCCCCGTTATTTACGAGTCAAAGCAGATCCGCCAATCATGTTGAATCAGAAGCAAACTTTTTGGCAGCCTTATGCACCTTCTATTCCTGCTGAAGGTGAAATTATGGTGATGTTTGGTAATTGGTACAGTGATTTGCTGGTCACCGCCTTGCATGTGTCCAAGCCCTTAGATGAAACGCTGTTTGATGCGTACATTGAAGATATGCGTGCTTTTGAGCAGGACTTAAAAAACAATCATGTTGACGTGATTAAAGTCTGGTTTGACTTGTCATGGAAATCTTTGCAGAAACGACTCGACAATATGGATCCGAGCGAAGTGCATTGGCATAAATTGCATGGTCTAGATTGGCGCAATAAAAAACAATATGACAACGTGCAAAAACTGCGTCAGCGCTTTACCCAAGACTGGACGATTATCGATTGTGAAGATGAAAAAGCGCGAGATCAGCAATTTGCACAGACCATTTTGGCGGCCATGAAGCATTGTCCTAAACATTTAAGTCAAAGCACAGCCAAATGGAAACAAGCTGCTATTCCAGAACTATTATTGCATCCTGAAAATCAGCCGATTACCAAAGAAGATTATAAAAAAGAGCTGAAAAACCTGTCTCTTAAAGTAGCAGAAGCCCTACGTTTTGATGATCTTAAGGCCATTGTTGTTCTGGAAGGAATGGATGCGGCAGGTAAAGGCGGAGCGATTAAACGCATTGTTAAAAATCTTGATCCACGTGAATATGATATTCACCCCATTTCAGCACCTGAGACGTATGAAATGCGTCATCCCTATTTATGGCGTTTTTGGACCAAGTTACAAACTGAGGAAGACATTACCATTTTTGACCGTTCCTGGTATGGCCGGGTATTGGTTGAGCGCGTTGAGGGTTTTGTCAACGAGGCAGAATGGCAACGTGCCTATGATGAAATTAACCGTTTTGAAAAAGATTTAGTCAATAGTCAAACGGTGGTGATTAAATTGTGGCTGGCGATTAGTAAGGATGAACAAGAGGCGCGCTTTAAAGTACGTGAAGCAACCCCGCATAAACGCTTCAAAATTACCGCGGATGATTGGCGTAATCGTGAAAAATGGGATGAATATTTAAGTGCCGCAGCAGATATGTTTGAAAGAACAAGTACAGTCCATGCCCCCTGGTATATTATTGCCACCAATGATAAAAATACTGCACGTTTAGAAGTATTACGGGCCATTTTAAAACAGCTGAGAGCGAATTAAGCTCTCAGCTGTGAGCTTGTTTGTGATTATAAGCTGCCTTGATAGGCCAACACTTACTACAGATGATTTAATTCACCACATGTGCTTTTTGTTTTTGTTGAATGCCGTTGGCAATTTTGTAACATTCTTCTACATGCGCTTCAGCCACTTTTTTCATCACAAAATAGCCTAAACTTGCTGCAACAATTTGTCCGCCTAAAGGAATAAATTTAGTGACCTGTTTGGTGATGACCTTGGCTGCTACATTGTTGAGGGATTTTTTGACCGCGGTACGGGCAACCACCAAGCCAGAAAATTCGACCCCGCGTTTACGCAGTTCGTTCCACTGTACTTGTTTGGTTTCTGAATCATAGACACTGATTTGTTCAGGGGCTAAACCAAAACGTGCATTCACTTCTGGAATGAGTTGTGACAAAATCCCGACGTCGATGACGACATCCAGAAATGGAACAGGCACGACGGCAGCACCAGCAGAAAAATAAGCACGTTTTTTGACAAGTTCTAAGCATTCTGCACGAATGGCTTCCAAATCTAATGCCGGGTCTATTGAGTCTGGAATTTTATCTATTTTCATCATGTAAATACCTTGAACTTGGTGTTGGTTTTTCTATTCAATCATTATTAAGATCCGAATTTAAAAGCATTTTTGAATCGAATCGAAATCTAAAAGTGACATAGACAGATGCAGATGTATAGTAAATAATCTTTGTGGTTTTGTAGATATTTCATTTTGAAAAAAACAGGAGTAGGTAATTAATGGCAATTCATGTGATTCAAAGTCAGCGGATTGATGTACTTGTACATGCCATGCTGACGACCGTGAATAAGCCTGCTCATACGCCTTTTCAGGTTCTGCAAACCCAACATTTTATTGTACCGTCGCATGCGATGGAAACATGGCTCACTCAAAAACTGGCAGAACAAAAAGGCATCAGTGCCAATACCCAGTTTCATCACCGTATTCGTGGTTTTCAATGGTCAGCCTATCAATGGGTGTTGGTCGATCAAAAAGAACAGGTCCGTAAAGCCAATATTCCCCGCATTATTATTAAATGGCGCGTGTTTCAGGCACTGAAAAGCTTTATTCAGGCCGAACAAAATCCTTTGGAGTTCGATCATCCTTTACATTCGATTGTGCAACGGATTTATGACAGTGCCGACCGTTTGGAACAAGGCGTAGAAAAACAGCTAAAGAAACAGGGCATGCTGTATTGGGTGGCGGAACAGGTGTCACGCCTGTTTAGCCATTACATGGAATATCGGGGGCATTGCCAGAAAAATTGTCCAGCTAATATGTGCAATTGCCAGACCAACTGGTTACAGGCGTGGGGGCAAAATAAAGAACTTCCGATTGAGGAGATGTTCTTTAAAACCAATACTGAAATTTCTGAATTTACCTTAAATCAGGCACGTGAACTGGAAGCATGGCAGCGCTGGTTATGGCAGGAAGTGTTTCATCAAGACTTTGAGCAAATGCAAAGTATTGACGCGATGTTCTGGGAAATTCTGGACGATCCAGAAACACGTAAAGTAGCCTTAAAAAAACTGCCGCGACAATTGGTGATTTTTACCTTACTCGATTTACCGCCAATGCAACTGGAGTTTTTACGCCGTTTGGGGCAGTACCTTGATATCTATATTCTGCATTACAACCCTTCGCAAGAATATTGGGCAGACAGCGTCGATCCCAACTGGAAAGCGCGTTACGACGTACGGGTGAAAGAACGCTTTATTGCCAAAAATCCAAAAGCCAGTGATGCTGATATTGAAAAATTCTTTCAGGAATTTACCTTAAATTTTAATGCAGAGCAGCGTGAATCACGCCATCCATTACTGACCCGTTTTGGTAAACAGGCACGTGATCATTTCTCTTTATTGTCCAACTTGTCTTCAGGTGAAGATGGGGTCTGGGCAGATGCTTTTGTCGATGAATATAAAGATAACCTGCTCGGTAAAATTCAGTCGGATGTGTTGTATTTAGTCGAGCCTGAAAAGCATCAATATGTCTTGGATGAGCAGGATGATTCGATTCAGATTCATGTCTGCCATTCCAGTTTGCGCCAGCTGGAAGTTTTAAAAGAACAACTGATTCACTGGTTGGCACAAGGCACAAAAGATGCGCCACGCAGGCCAAGTGACATCTTGGTTTTAAGCCCAAGTTTGAGTGAACTTGAACCGCTAATTCGTAGTGTATTTGCACCGCCACCAAGTGAACGCGATCTGATTCAGCAAAAAGCGGGTAGCCGTCATCAACTCTCCAAAGACAGCGTCTATTTGCCGATTAAAATTGCCGGCGTGACTCAGCTTGATACGCTGAATGCCTGGAAAGCAGTGCTGGGGCGCATTGAGCTGATTCAAAGGCGTTTTACCATTGAAGATTTTGCCGACTGGCTCAGTCTGGGTGCTACCCAACAGCTCTACGGCTTAGAGGTTAATTCGATTGAACGTATCACTGAATTGCTAGTTGATGCCGGCTTTAAACGTGGACTGGATGCGCAGCATTTACAATGCAGTTTGTCCGCAGGCGATGAAGACTATCGTTTTAGTTTTAAATTCGCGCTTGATCGTCTGGCTTTGGGGATTGCCATTCCCGAACATACCTTGTTTCAAGGCACGCTTAGTTTTGCCAAAGTGTTACCGAGTGACTTTGAACTGATTGCCAAGTTGATTCAGATTTATCAGGATTTTGATGCACGCCGTGACTGGATGATTGCGCATGAGCAAGGCAAAACTGTGCCTGTGGAACAATGGCTAAAACATCTGATGCAAGACATTGCCGAGTTTGAACAGGCCGGTGTTGAATCCTTAACGGCTGTTTATAAAATTATTAAAAAACAAGAACGGATGCTGACACTGGCAAGTTTCTATGATGAGCACGATCATCATGCCTTGCGCAGTTTAAGTTTGCCTTTGCCTTATTTGCTGGCGGAAATTAACACCACTTTGGAAGCACAGCTAGAACATGCTGAACCGACTGGGCAAATTACCTTTAGCCAAATCGGACAGATCCGTCCTGTGCCGTATAAATTGATTGTGATGCTTGGACTCGACAGCGGTAAATTTCCGAATCGAACCCAACATTTACCCTTCGATTTGATGGATTTGCTGAAACCCCAATTGGGCGATCGTTCCCGTCTGGAAGATGATCAGGGAGCATTTTTAGATAATCTGCTGTTGGCGCAGGACAACCTGTGGCTATTTTATAATGGCTTCGATATTAATGATGGTGAAGTGCGTGATCCATCCACCGTGTTGCAGGAATTGATTCAGCATCTAGCCTTTATTGTTCAGACTAAACAGCCCGATACAGAAGCGGATACCACCGTGGAGATCAATGGGGTGGACGTGCCTGAGCAATTGCAGTCACTTTATCATGTGCATCCTTTATTGCCCTTTGATCCGGTGGGATTTGAAACTGCTCGACCGGTGCGTTATCAGGATCAATGGTTCTGTGTGGCCGGGCAGCTTCGGCATGCCACGGGACAGCGTTCATCTTGGGTGAATACGCCGTATCAAAACCTGCAGCAGGATGTTCAGGTGCTGGACAGTCATCAATGGATTCAGGATGTGACTTTCCCGGCACGCTTATATTTAAAAACGCTAGGCGTGGAAAACTTGCATCCTGAAGATTTACCAGCGGTGCAAGAACCTTTGTTACTCGATGGTTTAGGACGTTATGCCGTGCGCCAGTTCTTGCAAAAGCAGGACGGTGCTGCGCAACCTGAATTATTGATGGATCAGCTGCCGATTGGCAAACTGCAACACAGTAGCTGGCAGATGAGCGTGGTGGAGCAAGAACGTTTAAAAGCGCGATTGTTGAAATATGCCCCTGAAGTCACGCCGACTACGCAGCAGGTGTGGAAGGTGAATGATCATGTTTATATGAACATTAACTTGCCAAAAAATAGTGCTGAAAAATGGGTCAGTCTGGAAGCATCGAGTGCACGTGCCAAGCGTCGCGCCAAAGTCTGGCTGGAATATTTACTCTGGTTGGCTTATTTGAATATGGGTGAGGGTGGCGAAAAACTGGCACGCGTTGTGGTGTTCAGTGACCGAACCATTTTATGTCATGGCGTCACTTCCAATAAAGCGCGCGAATGGCTGAATCACTGGCTGGCGGCCTGGAAATACGGGCAAAGCCAACCTCTGGTGTTGCCTGCGGCATTGCTGCTGAAAATTGCTGAAAAAGACAAAGAACATGACTGGCAACCGAATGAACAGAACCAGATGTGCATTGACGATATGGATGTGATCTATAAAGACTGGCATGAAGATGGCAAGTTCAGCGGTTTTTCGGTCGCGGATAATGAAGCCACCAAAATGCACCGTGACTGGCAGTTTATTTTGCAGGAACAGGATGCTACAGCATTGCTAGAAGATGCCTGTGCACAATTTTCTTATCAGCTTTATCAGCCGGTATTTATGCATCAACAAGTGATTGAGGAATAAAAATAAATGAATCATCCTCAAACATTAAGAAAGATGTCGTTTAACCCGATTGGTGATATGCAATTCAAAGGCTTGCACTGGATTGAAGCTTCTGCCGGCACAGGAAAAACCTTCACTCTGTCGAGTCTGATGGTGCGGATTTTTCTGAATCAGTATTTGCCCAATCAGGTGATTGCCACCACTTTTACCCGTAAAGCTGCAGCAGAACTGAAAAACCGGATTCGGCTACGTCTGGTTGAAACCTTACGTTATTTTGAAAGTTGCCAAAAATTAACCGATGCTGAAATTCAAGCCAAAATAGCGGCTGAAACCGATCCCTTGTTTCAAAAAGTGCTGACAGATTATGCAACGCGAGTAGATTTCGCTCGTGAACGTTTAAAGCTGGTGATTGATCAGCTGGATGAGCTGTTTGTAGGAACACTGGACAGTTTCAGTCAAAAGTTATTGCGCGAGTTTTCTTTTGAAAGTGGCAAGATTGAACGTGCCGATATCACCGATGATGCCAAGAGTTATACCCATCAACTGATTCATGATGTATTACGTGAATGGATTCAGTTGCAACCGCAAAATGTGGTGAATTATCTACTGCTCAATCAAAAGTTGAAGTCGCAGGACGCTTATGTCCCTGTGGTGGAAAACACCTTGAACTTTGCTTCGGCACAGTTTCAGGAAGTCACCGCGCCAGAACTGGATTTAAACCAGTTTGAACAGCTGGTAGATGATTTCATTCAGCTGGATTTAAGCCTGATTTCCACCCTGAGCGATTATTATTCGGCTGATGGACAATATCATTCGGTGATTGGTAAAAAATGGCGTACTGATGGCTTGATGCAACGCACGCTATGTGATGATTTGCCTGCTTTTATTCAGGCTTTGGCTGAACAGCGCAGCTATGCTTTATTTGCACCACATTTTGAAAAAACACTGAAAAACCTGACTGATCTCGCCACCAAAAAAGTCCTGAATAAATGTGCCGAAGATGTGCTGAATCAGTTTGAGCAGCATGTGGTAATACAATCGCTGAAAAGTTTTTGTGAGGCTTTATCCAAACTGAATATGGATCTGGATTTACTGGATGCCTATTTGAAATTTTATTTAAGCCGCGAAGTCAAAAAGCGCTTACCGCAAGTGCTGCAGCAGAAAAGCGAAACCACTTTTGCCCAGCAAATTCGAACTTTGTCAGAAGCACTGCAAGGCGAGCAAGGTCTACGTTTTGCCAAGTTTGTGCAGGCCCATTATCCCTTGATCTTGGTGGATGAATTTCAGGATACCAACCAGGATCAGGACGATATGCTGGCGCGGATCTGGCGTGATCAGAAGCGCTATATGCAAGGCTGCATGATTATGGTCGGTGACCCAAAACAGGCGATTTACGGCTTTCGCGGTGGCGACATGCTGACCTATAACAAAGCCCGTGCTGATGTGCTTTCCAAACAAGGTCAGGAATACAGTTTGCGACACAACCATCGTTCAGTTAAAGCACTGGTGGAAGCGGTCGATGCTTTATTCCAGCGCCAGATGGATTTTGGTGAAGATGTTTTTTACAGTCCAGTTGAAGTTGGTTTTCGTCCACATCCACCGCTTATTGATGAGCAAGGTGAAAATCATCAACCGCTACGCTGGTTGCAATTGAATGATAAAAAAGCGGAACCGATTCAGGTGGCGTGGAAAATTCGGGATTTACTCAATCAGGGTATCGAAGAAAAACTCTATCTCGCAGAAAAAACTGGACCGAAATATCTGAGCGAAAATGACATCGCGATTTTATCGAAAAACCATGATGGTCTGGATAAAGTCCAATATGAATTGGAGCGTTTAGGTATTCGGGTCAATCGCCCATCGAAACGCAGTGTGTTTGATCATCAGGTCGCAAAAGATGTCGGAGCAGTGCTGACTGCGATCATGCATCCCTATGACGAAGGTAAAATTAAACGTGCCTTACTTAGCCGATTACTGGGTTTCAATTTACAGCAACTGATTCAACTTGAAGCCCAAGCCGATGGTTTAAGCCAGTTCATTTACGACTTTGACTGCATTCGTGAAATGTGGCTGGAAAAGGGCTTTTTAACGGCGTGGCAGTATTGTCTGAATTTATTTCAGGTTTGGAAAAATCTGGTCGCCACCCAAAGCCGGGATAATGAACGCACGGTGGTGAACTTGCGTCATCTGACTGAATTACTCAGCCAGCACAGTGAGCAATATCAAGGCGCACAAAAGCTCTATCACTGGTATTTAAAACAACTGCAATCTCCTGCGGAAAGGGAGTGGGAACTGGAGCGTAAACTGTCAAATGAGGCAGGGGTGCAACTGATGACCATTCATCAGTCCAAAGGGTTGGAGTTTAAAATTGTTTTTTTACTGGGTGCCGATAAAGACTTCAGGGAAATGAACAAAACCCTGAACTTTTCTACCGTAGATCATGTCCATCCGGTAACAGGTAAAGTTGAAGTACAGCGTGTGGTTGCAGTGAATGACAAGAACTTGCTGGAACAAGGTGCAATTGATCAGCACAATGCACGGGCTGTGGCTGAGCAGCATCGGCTCTGGTATGTGGCGCTCACTCGAGCGAGCCATCGTGTCTATGCCATGTTGCAAGATCAGGACGGCAAATCGAATCATGGTTTGGCGTTCTGGCGCGGGCAAGCAGCGCAAGTTTTTGTTCATCCGGCCTGTGCAGAAGAAGCTTTGCTGAATGAAAAGCCGATCAAGCTACAGCTCAAACAACAGCAACAACCTTTGCCGTTACAGGCATTGGAATTTCCCACGCAGCGTTTTTACCCACGTTCCAAAACCAGTTTCAGTGCACTGGCACAGCATTTAACGCGTAAACAAGCCATCGATGCCTTAGCAGTAAATACCGAACAAATGCTCAGTGCGGCGGATGAAATTCACGTGATTGAACCGATTGAAACCGTTTCAAACCAACCGCTTTCATGGATCAAGCGTAACTTTCCGATGGGAACCGTGGCGGGAACCTTCCTGCATGAAATTTTTGAACATATAGATTTCAAAGATCAACAGGATTGGCCTTTGGAGATTCGCCGCCGTTTTAAAAATGACTATCCAGGTTTATGGTTAGAACTCTGTGCTAAATATGAACAGGAATTTCAGCAACAGGATGAAGAACAGCTGATTGTCTGGATGAGTGAATGGTTGCAACAGGTTTTAGTCACGCCTTTGCATCAGAATTTTCAGCTGAATCAACTGACTGAACATGAACATCTGGCTGAATTTCCATTCTATTTGTCTCTGTCAGATCATGTCTTAGCGATTCAACGTATTCATCAACTGTACGCAGAATATGGCATAGACATGCTTGATTTTAACCAAGCTAATTCTGCACGTTATTTAACTGGTTCAATTGATCTGGTTTATTTTGATGGTCAGCAATATCACATTGCCGATTATAAAAGTAACTTTTTAGGCACCGATCAATCACATTATGTTGGGACGGAAATCAGGCAAAGTATGTCGCAAGCCAGTTACTGGTTGCAGGCAGGCTTGTATCTGGTTGCGTTACACCGTTATTTGACGTTACAAATGCAGGGCTATGATATTGAGCAGCATTTGGGTGGGGCGAGTTATTTGTATTTGCGCGGCATGAATGGGCAAGCTGAACACGGTTTTTATCACTGGAAGCCGGATGCCGAATTTGTCCTGCGTCTTGATGCTATTTTGGGCTATTTTGCTGAAGATAAAAGCAGCAAAATTGCCTAATTTGTCGAAATTAGTAGATTTTAAACAATAGATTAAGTTGTGGATAACTTTGAGGATAAATGTGTGGAAAATAAACAATATAAAGAAGGTCAAAGCGCTGAATGGATCAGCACTTGGAGTCAGTTTATTCGCCAGAAACCTTTTAGTCATACATCACAGCAGGAAAATAGCAGCGACATTATCGAGCAAGTTCTGGAAGCGATTCAACAAGGTGATAGTTGTATTTCTGCAACTCAAGCGCAAGCCGATACCCTGAATGATTTAGTGGTTTCGGTAGCCGATATTCAGCAGCGGATTGCCCCCTTTGTTTATGAAGACAATCGTTTGTATTTATATCGCTATTGGGCATTGGAACAGTCTTTGGCTCAACAAGTGGTACGTTTAAAACAGCAAAATATTGAAGCTGTTGATATTTCGGCTTATCCCGATTTGTTGACGGATAAACATCAGATTCAAGCTTTAAGCATGGTGGTGAAGCAGGCGCTGAATATTATTACCGGTGGACCGGGGACAGGGAAAACCTATACGCTGGCACGTATTATTGCCGTGCTGAATCAAGCGCTGCCGAATATTCGCATTGCGATGGCAGCACCGACCGGTAAAGCGGCACAGCGTATGAAAGAGGCGCTGCAAAACTCGCTGAATGATGAAAAACTGCAAGACTTGGTCAGTGATGATTTAAAACAACTCAATCCGATTACCATTCACCGTTTATTGGGTTTGGGAACGACTTATCAGCCACGTTTTCATGCCAAACAACCTTTGCCTTATGACGTGATTGTGGTCGATGAAGCCTCAATGCTGGACCTAAGTTTGGCCAATATGTTGTTGTCTGCGGTGCCTGATCATGCGCGGTTAATTTTATTGGGTGATGCAGATCAGTTGGCAGCAGTCGATGTCGGTTCAGTGCTGGCAGATTTACAACAAGTCCCCGCTTTAGCCGAGAATCGAGTGAATTTGGTCACCAGTCGCCGTTTTAAAGAGGGTGCATTGATTGGGCAAATGGCGAAATTTATTCAAGCGCAAGAAGCCAATCAAAATGCTACAGCGTTGTTAGAAAAGTTTGCCGAGCAAGTGGTTCATCCGAGTGAAATAAAATCAGTATTGCTTCAATCCGAAATGGAAGATCAAATTCAACTGGAATATCTGCCCCAGCATATGTCCAAGCAATTTGACAGGACACCGTATTACGACAAACTGATGTTGGGTTATCAGCATTATATTGAGGTACTGAAAAGCTATTTAACTGCCGATGAACCTGAACTTTGGGTGCAACACGTGGTCAGGGTTTTTGATGATTACCGAATTTTGGCCGCCATTCGACACGGTGCCTTGGGCTTGACCCAGCTGAATTTTCACATCGAACAACGCTTACTCGACGCTTTATCACTACAGATGAGCAAGCAAGGCGACTGGTATGTCGGTCGTCCAGTAATGATGACTTATAACGATTACCAACTCGGCTTGTCGAATGGTGATATCGGGATCTGTTTTAAACGCAGTCGAGATGGGCAATCGCAATTTGAAGTCTATTTCCCCAGTCTGGAAAAATGGGTACCTGCGACCCGCTTACCGAAAAGTATTGAAACGGCATTTGTGCTGACGATTCATAAATCGCAAGGTTCAGAATTTACCCATACCGCAGTTGTTTTAGATGAAACGGCAAAGGATTTATTAAGTAAAGAATTACTGTATACCGCGATTACCCGTGCCAAAAAGGTGGTGAGTCTTTTGGCTGATCAAGACGCCTTAGTACAATCTTTAACCGTTAAAACTATGAGAAAAAGCGGGTTGTTAGAGAAGATTAATAATTTCTAAGTTATTGACTAAATTATTAACTATAAATAAATAAACTTTGCTTTTGTACGAAATGGCTTACATTGATTCGAGAAATTGCCGCATAGAGCTTTATGAATGTTTTTGAGATGATGGCTGCACATAAAAAGCTCAACACGGAAAGTTGGGTAAAATCGCCATAAAATATAATAATAATGTCGAGAGACAGCGAACTTACAGTGAAGTAAGTAAAAAGAGGAAACTTACAGCCGCTAAGCCTTGTAGTTTTGGGAGAGACTACAGGGCTTTTTTATATGCAAAAAATATCGCTTTTTCACAAAATTATTTGCTTAATCTGTCATGGACACTAAAAATATGAGTTGGTTTATTTTAAAGTGGATTCGAATGTCAGGGTTTGTATTCAATAGATCTTGAATTACCTATTAGTTGTTGTATTTAAATAAAATTGTTAATTTAGTCACATTAAATCGGTAATAAAAAAATAATTAATGTACGTAAAAGCTTACAAACAGATACGCAAAAGGCGTCTTCTTTACATAAAGCTTTATGGCAAAATCAATCACACAAGGAAGTACCAGTTACACAAGGATTGTTTATAATAATAACCGCGAAACAGCGAACATTATTACTATAAATAAAATAATAATTATTAAAACATAAGAAACTACAGCGCAAAAAAAAGCCCAAGCCTAGCTTGGGCTTTTTTTTATCCTGTATGGGGATGTATGCAATGTAGATGCTTGAGATGATGCTTCTCAAAATATAAAAAAAAGAATGAAAAACGGATGTGTAGGACATGATTTTATTGCTGGATTGCTAAGCTAAATTTAAAGATAGAAAAATAAACACTGTGGCTGATCAGCGAATTGAAATAAAAAGATGAAAACATGTTTCTATTTTTGCAATCACCTGACTTTTCCCTTAAAATAGCGCACTTGCTGTAGTGATGCACGGCAGTCAATTGAGTGATTGATTGATTCCTATCATATGTAATTTTTTAAGCATCTCGGAGAAATCGAATGGCTTTAACAAACGCAGATCGCGCAGAGATCGTTGCTAAATATGCTCGCGCTGAAAACGACACTGGTTCACCTGAAGTACAAGTAGCTTTGTTGACTGCACAAATCAATGATTTGCAAGGTCACTTTAAAGAACACAAACACGACCACCATAGCCGTCGCGGTCTTATCCGTATGGTTAACCAACGTCGTAAGCTTCTTGACTACCTTAAAGGTAAAGACACTACTCGTTACAGCGCTTTGATCGCTGCTTTAGGTTTACGTCGTTAATTCGATTAAACTTATTTTTCGGACTATTGCATTTTGAATGCTGTCAGACTGAAAAACAAAGTCTACCTGGCTCCAACCAGGTAAGGGGAAGGGGCGATTGTTTCGCTCCTTCTTTGTGTCTTAAATTAGTGTTTTGAAAATCTGGTGAGGTCGGCTTCTAAGCTTTGTCATTTATACTTACAGCTGAGTAATGTGAATGCCAAACCTTAGGGGTCTCCACTAGAATAAAATCAGGAAACAAAAATACATGTCGATGTTTAATATTATTCGTAAAGAATTCCAGTTCGGTCAACACCAGGTTGTACTTGAAACTGGTCGTGTTGCACGTCAAGCAAACACAGTTGTAATCACTATGGGCGGTGTAACTGTACTTGTTGCTGTTGTTGCTCAACCAAAAGCAAAAGCAGGTCAGGACTTCTTCCCACTTACTGTTAATTATCAAGAAAAACAATATGCTGCCGGTCGTATCCCAGGTGGTTATGGTAAACGTGAAGGTCGTGCGTCTGAAGCTGAAACTTTAATTTCACGCTTAATCGACCGTCCAATTCGTCCGTTGTTCCCAGAAGGTTACTTCAACGAAATCCAGGTAACAGCTACTGTTATTTCTTCTGACAAAACTATGGATGCTGACATTGCTGCAATGCTCGGTACTTCAGCTGCGATGTCAATTGCAGGTACTCCGTTCCGTGGTCCAATCGCGGGTGCGCGCGTTGGTCTCATCAACGGCGAATATATTCTTAACCCGAACCACGAACAATTGAAAGAAAGTGATCTTGATCTTGTTGTTGCGGGTACTGAATCTGCAGTATTGATGGTTGAATCTGAAGCGAAAGAACTTTCAGAAGACCAAATGCTTGGCGCTGTACTTTTCGGTCATGACGAAATGCAAATCGCGATTCAAGCGATTAAAGAATTTGCTGCAGCAGCAGGCGCGGTTGAGTCAACTTGGGTTGCTCCAGCGAAGAATGAAGCACTTCTTGGTCAATTGAAAGATGCGTTCGAAGCGAAAATCTCTGAAGCATACACAATTGCTGTGAAACAAGACCGTTATGCGGCTCTTGATGCGCTTTATGCTGAAGCAGTTGCTCAATTTGTTCCAGAAAATGACGAAACTGGTATTGCTGATGAAGTTAACGAATTATTCGAAGACTTAAAATACCGTACAGTTCGTGACAATATCTTGTCTGGTAAACCACGTATTGATGGCCGTGACACGAAAACTGTTCGTGGCTTAGACGTACAAGTTGGCGTTCTTGACCGCGCTCACGGTTCTGCATTATTCACACGTGGTGAAACTCAAGCGTTGGTAACAACAACTTTGGGTAATACACGTGATGCATTGATGGTTGACACTTTGTCAGGTACTAAAACTGACAACTTCATGTTGCACTACAACTTCCCTGCATACTCTGTAGGTGAAACGGGTCGTGAATCTGGTCCTAAACGTCGTGAAATCGGTCATGGTCGTCTTGCGCGCCGTGGTGTTCAAGCCGTGCTTCCACCAGCTGACCGCTTCCCGTACGTAATCCGTATTGTATCTGATATCACTGAATCTAACGGTTCATCTTCAATGGCTTCTGTATGTGGTGCTTCATTATCACTTATGGACGCAGGTGTTCCATTGAAAGCACCAGTTGCGGGTATCGCAATGGGTCTAGTGAAAGAAGGCGAGCGTTTCGCAGTTCTTTCTGACATCTTGGGTGATGAAGATCACTTAGGTGACATGGACTTTAAAGTAGCCGGTTCTGCAAACGGTATTACTGCGCTTCAAATGGATATCAAGATTGAAGGTATCACTGAAGAAATTATGGAAGCTGCATTGAACCAAGCTTATGCTGGTCGTATGCACATTCTTAACGCAATGAACCAAGTGATTTCACGCGCTCGTCCTGAAATTTCTATGCACGCGCCTACATTCCAAGTGATCAACATCAACCCGGACAAAATCCGTGATGTAATCGGTAAAGGTGGCGCGACAATTCGTGCGATTACTGAAGAAACTAAAGCGGCAATCGATATCGAAGATAACGGTACAGTTCGCGTATTTGGTGAAACTAAAGCGGCTGCAGCTGCTGCGGTTGCTAAAATCCAAGCGCTTACTGCTGAAATCGAACCAGGTACAATTTATATGGGTAAAGTCATCCGTATTGTTGAATTCGGTGCGTTTGTAAACATCATGCCAGGTACTGACGGCCTACTTCATATTTCTCAAATTTCTAACGAACGTATTGCCAATGTTGCAGACGTATTGACAGAAGGCCAGGAAATTAAAGTACAAGTTGCTGACGTTGATAACCGTGGTCGTATTAAATTGACAATGAAAGACATCGAACAAGTTTAATGTCTTGAATATTCACATGAGTTAACTCATGTGAATGAAAATATATGAAAAGCCCTGAGCTTCGTCAAAGTCATCACTTTGGCTTGCTCAGGGCTTTTTTTTGGACGTTAAATTAGATTGAGATTTGGAAATAAAATGTTATTTGATTGCTTAAGTTTTCAGCGCAGCTCATAATTTTAAGACCGATAGATTGGGTTGCTCAGGTTTCTATCGAGTAACAACAAAAAAGCAAAATTGTGAATAGAGAATTGTTTTAATGCAGGTTTATTATTTCTACCAACATCCGACAGAACATCATATTTTTGTACAAAAAGAGCTAAATGCTGAAGCCGAACCTGAATTTATCTGGATCGATTGCACTCGGGGTGATGTGGTCACTCGTGCGGAGGCGTGGCAAAAAGAAATATATCAGCATACACCTGTGTGCTTAAACGAATTTCACGTCAAAGATATTCTAAATTTAGAGCATCCCTGCGCATTTGATACTATGGATGAATATGATTTACTTATTTTTCGTAAACTCATTACCCCAGATGATGAAATAGAAACGGGTGAGCAGGCGCTTGAACTACATGAAAACATGTTTGGTTTAGCCACCACACCGATTAGTTTTATCATGACCCATCAAGTGCTGATTACGGTGCGTGAGCAAGGTAATAAAGCGATAGAAAATTATATTTCCCGTATTGAAACCAATTTTATCCGTTCTACTCAAGAACAAAATAAGTCACGAAAACTTCCTATTACACCACTCGATTTATCTTTGCGCTTGCTAAACAGTATGGTGGATGGTTATCTGGATTTGCGTGTTCCGCTGACCCGACGGGTTGAGTTTTGGCAGCAGGAATTGTTACAAGGTCATCGCCGGTTTACGAAATGGAATCAGTTGTTGCAAGAAAGCATGTCTTTTCAACAAGTGGAAAATCTCTGTGAAGAACAAATTGATTCTTTACAAGAACTGCGTGATGAAATTATCGATAATTACCCACATTTAAAAGGCAAGAAGAAGTCCGAACGACAGGATATTATGTTGGTTCGTATGAATGATTTAGTCAGCCATGTGGAAAGAATTCAAAAACATACCATTCGTTTGCGTGCTTCCATTCAAGCAGCCATAGACTTGCATTTTTCAGCCATTGCCAACCAAACTAATGAAAATATGCGCATCCTGGCCATTATTACCGCCATTTTTGCACCGCTGACTTTATTGACCGGCGTTTATGGGATGAACTTTGAGTTTATTCCAGGCTTGAAATCACCCACCGGGTTTTGGAGTATGTTGATTGTCATGCTCATCACTACGGTATTGTTGGTTTATTATTTTTATCGTAGACATTTGGTTGGACGAGGGGAAAGGAGCGTGATTGATTTGTTGGCACAACAACATAAAGATCAACACGTGAATCTATTCTGGTTTCTGGATTATGAGCCGATTAAGCAATCGGTTAAAGAAACCATGAAAGAAGTCGAAAAACTGACCAAGTTAAAATAGAGGTTTGCTTTTTATAAAAAGAAATCCTATTTTTAAGCGCAACCAAATAAGTTGCCCTAAACTTAAACTCAGATAAGTGGAATGATCTGTCTTTTCTTATTAATATTAAAAGTTAAGAAAGATCAACCACTTGAGAATTTCGCGTTAGTATTTTATATATTTCATCTTTTATTTTTAGTTTTTTGCGCTTCATTGACTCAATATCATCATTAATCAGATTGACCGGATTGAGTTCAAGTTGAGCGATTTCTTTATCCAGTTCCTGATGACTCTCAAATATCTTGGCAAAATGAGGGTCATCATGACGTAGTTTATGGATCAGTTCCTGATGTTCAGGGAACATCTTTTTCACTTTTTTATTACATTCTTTGGTTTTCATAAGCCTAGATTATTCTCACAAAGTGGGTTTTTAGGATAAAAATAACAACTACATACTTGTTCATATAGAACAGTGCGATTCAGTTTCAAAGGCTCAATCAAGAGTCTTTTACATTCAGGTGCTTAACTTGCTTGCGTAATTGTTGGACTTCATCAATTAAATCCAGCATCATCGCCACCGCAGAAAGACTGGCATCAAAGTCGCGTTGTAAACGATAAGCCCGACGTGCACGAGAAACATCATCACCAAAAAACTGGTGAATACGTTCTTCTGGACGGGTATCTAAAATATCGTATTCGAGAAGTTGTAAAACCCATTCCGGACTTTGTCCACAGGCATCAGCAAAGTGCTTTAAATCAAAACTATGATGCTCATCAATGACTTCCGCATGATTAAACCCATCACATATAATTTCACGATAATGAATAGTGGTCATGATTCTCTCCTTAAGCATTGCGAGGCTTAAATGCTGAAAAAGCTTTTGCAAAAGCTTGATAAGCCTGCTGTTCATGTTCAGTTTGCGCAGCTGGATACACGATATTTAAAATCAGGAATAAATGACCTGGTGTTTTGCTGGGTATCCCTTTGCCTTTTAGCCGAAGTTGCTGACCTGTCTTTGCATTTTTAGGCAGATTCACCTGAACTTTCGTCCCTTCAGGCGTTGAAGTTTCAATACTTTGTCCTAATGCTGCTTCCCATGGCGCAACATTGATGGTGTAGTAAATATCTGCGCCTTCAACTCGAATTTTCTCGGTGTCTTTATAGTGAATTTCAATATAAAGATCGCCATTTTTCCCGCCATTGACTCCCGTTTGACCTTGTCCCGCAAGGCGGATGTGTTGACCTTCTTTCATCCCTTTCGGGATTTTTACCTGTAATGTTTTGCGCTGAACTTCAGCTTCACCAAATGCATTTAAAGTCGGAATTTGCAAGGTGATCTGTTGGGTTGATCCGTGGTATGCAATCGCCACATCGACTTCGATACTGGCGTGTTGGTCTTCACCTTGATAGCTGCGCTGCTGCTGTCTTTGTTGCTTTTGATATTGATAATTCCCTCCACCAAAGCCAGAACCGAAACGTCCGAAAAGATCTTCAAAGCCACTAAAGTCTGAATGACCCTGTTGGTCAAATCCCTGACGGTAGAAGCGGCTATTATCAAAACCGCCTGTCCCTGTCTGTGCCCCCGATTGATAAAAAGCTTCAGGATGATCAAGCTGAAAATCATATTCGGCCTTTTTCTCTTCATTGCTTAAAGTGTCATAAGCAACGTTGATCGCTTGCATTTTTTCTTCTGCATCCGCTTCTTTACTTACGTCCGGATGATATTTTCGAGCCAATTTTCGATAGGCTTTCTTTATTTGATCGGGTGTGGCATTACGCTTAATGCCAAGAACTTCATAATGACTTTTAGACATAAAATCTTAAGCTAGAATTGGTTAGGTTTTAATCATTATTGTGCCTTTCATAAAACTGAAATAGTGTAGATATGTACCTTATTGTTTCAAGTTATGACAAAAAAAAGGCTCCTTATTAGGAGCCTTTAGAAATCTTGAATAAGATCAATATTTAATCCAGGTTACACTGCGTCCAATCACTGAAACGCCAACATAACCACGAAGATTTAAATGCCTGCCACTTGCACTTATACGTGCCTTACCTTTGTAAACTTTACCGCCAATAGGATCAAGTACGCGACCATGATTAAATTCACGCGGGTTATCCGGATTCTGTTTAAAACCCCAGATAAAAGGTAAACCGAGAAAGGGTTTGTTTTTCAAGTTGCCTGGGCAATTGGAACAGATCCCCATTTTTTCTGATCCCGGAACGTTGCGGGTCGCGACAATAATGCCTTCATAAGTACCATCGGGTTTTTTACTAATTTCAACATCGGCACGCGAATAACCAGTGCGGTCATCAATCGTTTTCCATTTGCCGACTAAAGGATCATTTTCGCTTTCAGCAAAACTTGATGAAGAAAGTGTTGCCAAAATTATCCCTGCGAAAATACCTTTATATAACTTCTTCATTAATCTCCCCTTAAAATGAAATATTTTTAGTTTTAGAGTAAAACATCTAATTTATAGCGATAATTACTTGAAAAATCAAACAAATAAAAGCCAAATATCTCACAAAAACAATAAATTATGTTTGTTGCTTTATTTTTTAGATTAATTGATATTAAAAAAAAGCCCAGAACAGGGCTTTTAGAGGATTAATTTTTGACCCAGGTAATATTTCGACCGACGGCGGAGCCGTCTTTAGATCCGCGAATAATCAAATGTTTTCCATGATTGCCCAGTCGTGCACGAGCAGGGTATTGCTGTCCTGTGACAGGATCTAAAAAAGTACCGTCAATAAATTCATTATTCTTATCAGGATGCAGGGTTAAACCAGAAAGCGTAGTCAGGCCAACAAGAGGTTTGTTTTTATTGGTACCGATACATTTTGCGCAAACCGTATTTTGATAAGCACCGGGTACAGCACGAACATCGACAATTGTGGCTGAATAATGATTATTCTTATCTTTTTGAATGATCACATCCGATAATGAGTAGCCAGTTCGGTCATCAATGGTTTTCCATTTGCCAATTAAAGGATCGGTAGAAGCAAAGCTAGAAAAGCTGATTGTTGCAGTCAACAACATAAAAAGAGAAGTACGTGATTTTGAGTTCATAAACCGTTTAACCCCAAGTAAAACGAGAGAAAAATACCTAACATAATAAAGGCATAAAAAAATTATGGTTTTATTTATAACGAATTTAAGCGGTTATTACCAGTTAAATAAATACAAATTAATAACTTTATTATGTGAATAAGGCTATAAAAATAAATTAAGAAATGGGTTGGATAAAAGCACAAGTTTTTATATGAAAACCTGTGATAACTGAAGATTATTTTTATTCAGTCCTAATCCATGACACTGTTTAACTTAACAGGCTTGTGCCAATAAATTCGCGTAGTGTAAGCACATTTCCACGTGCATTGAGGCGTCCTTTGCCCTGATAGACATGACCTGAAAGTGGATCCAGAACATGACCGTCAATAAATTCATCTTTATTTTTAGGTTTCTGCTTAAAGCCTGAAAAGATAGGAAGACCAATCAACGCTGCATTTTTTAATGCTCCTTTACATTTTTCACAATGATCAATAGCAGGGCGGTTTGAAATGGCATGAACTTTGATAATTTCTCCAAAGTAAATTCCATTTTTTTGTTTGGTGATTAAAACGTCTGCATGAGCATATCTTGTTTTATCGTCAATGGTTTTCCATGAGCCGGCTAAGTCAGCTGTTTCTGCATGAATCATGCTACTGGCAATAGGTACTAATCCACTCAAAGTTATTTTTGTGTTCATGTAAATATTCCACTCATTAATTTATTTTTATGTAGTAGAAATAAAAGCTTTATTGACATTATTTGCTTTATTTCGGTATGGAATTTTACTTAAAAACAACCAGATTACAAGTCACAAACTTGCATCTAAATCAGGAAACAGACAGGAGGGAAATTAAATTTAGCATTAAAAAAAAGAGCAGCCATATCGCTACTCTTTTTACGGACTTAAGTTGAATTAACTCAGATGTTTACCAAATAATCCAAAGGCTTCTTCGGCTGTAAAGCTGTATTGGGTGCTACAGAATTGGCAATCCATGGTAATCGGATTTTGAAACTCCAAGGTTTCACGTACCGCTTCAACGCCAATTTGAATCAGTGCATTGGCACAACGATCTTTAGAGCAGGTACAACCAAAGCTTAATTGTTCCACTTCTGGTAATCGAACATCTTCTTCATTGTACAAACGGTAGAGAATTTCTGTAGCTTCAAGGTCGGTCAGTTCTTCTGGCTTTAATGTGTCAGTCAACATGGTCAGGCGTGGCCAGAGATCGTCATCGACAAGTTGCTGTTCTTCTTCATTAATACGTGGTAAAAGTTGAATCAGTAAACCACCCGAGCTTTCTGCGGTACTGGCTAAGCGAATTTTTGTTGGAATTTGTGCAGATAAATCATAATACTGCATCAAACAACCTGCTAAGGTGTCATGTTCAATTGGAACGATGCCCTGATAACGCTCACCAAATTCAGGTTCAATATTAATAAACAGTACAGGACTGACGAGCGCTCTGAAAACCGTGCTGCTGCTCTCTGCTTGAAAGAAGCGTGGATCTTCTTCGTAATCTGCTGAAGCACGTAATTCACCTAAATGGTTGCATTCCGCCATGGCCCATTTGAATGTACCGGCTGCCTGAATTTGCAGGCTAATACGCCCTTTAATTTTAAGGGTGCTTGCAAGTAGGGCTGTAGCACTGAGCATCTCACCTAAAAGTACTTGAATTGCTTGCGGATAGTCACGTTGGGCAAGAATGGTTTGCAAAACACTTTCAAGATGCACCACTTCACCACGAATCGGGCAATTTTCAATATAAAAGCGTTGACGTAATTCAGACATAAATTTCTCCATTAGCCCGTGTTAATGGTGTCTACATTGTAAAACACAAGCTAGTTACTATCATCTCTTGTGACATCAATACGCTGATGTTCTAAGCCGCGTTGTAAATTGACGCCAGTCGGTTCTTGACGAATTTGAGCATCACTTTCAAATAAGTGTTCCAGCTCTGCCAATGCATTACGATGAGTTTCATAAATTTTTTGTTCATCGGTATAAACCCGCTGTTGCTGAACCAATAATTTTTCATCGTAATCACGAAATAATTCAATGCTTTTATAAGCATCTTCTTCACTGATATCCAATTCACGCAAGGCACGATAGGCCATACCCAGTGATGACAAATAGGTTTCACGCCAGATATGTTCTACGCCTAAATCACGCAGTAAATGCACATGATGGCGATCTCGTGCACGCACTAAAAGTTTTAGATTCGGATAGTTTAAGCGAATATGACGTGCAACATTCATCGAGTCTTCAATATCATCAATCGCCAGAACAAAAACTTTGGCGTGTTCAACACCTGCAGAACGTAAGATATCTGGTTGTGTGGCATCACCATAGTATACCGTACCGCCATATTTTCGCACGAAATCAACTTTTTCTAAATTACTGTCAATTGCAGTAAAAGATTGATGCTGTAAATGGGCGATACGGGCAATAATCTGTCCAAAACGCCCAAATCCCGCAATGATCATCGGATTATGGGTATCTGGAATTTCATCATAAATAGGTGCTTTTTCTTTATCGATCAATGGAATAAACCAGGCGCTAATCAGCCAATACAGCATCGGGGTGAGCACCATTGAAAGTGTAACAATCAATGTTAAAGGCTCAAGAATAGCCTGGGTTAATACTTTTTCACTACTGGCGACTTTCAGCACTACAAAGGCAAACTCACCACCTTGAGCCAGGCAGGTGGCAAGCAGCAAGCTGTTGCGCCATGAATATTTTAAATAGCGGGCGATTGCAGTGAGAGTCAGGCTTTTGACCAGCATTAAAATGAGTGCACCGCCAATAATCAGCCAAGGCATATCTACCAAGAGAGACAATTGTGTGGTCATGCCGACCGTCATAAAGAACAGACCCAGTAACAGTCCTTTAAAGGGCGCAATACTGGCTTCAAGTTCATGACGGAATTCAGAATCTGCCAGTAGAACCCCTGTTAAGAAAGCCCCCAATGTCGTACTGATCCCGAGCACATCCATGAGTACAACCACGCCCAAGACAATAAACAAACCTACCGCCGTAATCAGTTCGTGCGCACCACTTTTTGCTACGAAGCGAAAAAACGGACGCATCATATAGCGGCTAAACAGGAACAAACCGCTAAAGGTCGCAATAATCGCGGCAAAATAGGCAACGCCATGATGGGTCGATTCAGTACCAGCGAGCAGCGGAATAATCGCCAATAGCGGAATAGCGGCAATATCCTGAAACAATAAGATCGAAAAAGATTGCTGCCCGAAGGTGGTGTTGAGTTGTTGTTTTTCAGAAAGCAGTTGCAGGACAAAGGCTGTAGAGGATAAAGCCAATGCAGTTCCAATCACAAAACTTGCAGAGATACTTTGCTTTAAGGCAAAAAAGATAATGATGGCAATAATAATGCCGGTGATGCCGACCTGTAGGCTGCCCATTAAAAAGATGGATTTACGCATTTCCCACAATCGTTGTGGACGTAGCTCCAAGCCAATAATGAACATCAATAAAATAACGCCAAATTCAGCCAGTTCTTGAATCGATTCAGGGTCACTGGCCAGATTTAATGCGCTGGGACCGAGCAAAATTCCTGTAAACAAATAGCCGAGTACGGTGGCGATTCCAAAGCGCTTGGCCAATGGCACCAAGAGTAGGGAAGCTCCCAGGAAAATCGTAATTTGTAACAGTAGCGACATCAGCCTGTCCTAGAATTTATTTTAAATTCAAGAATGTTAAGCAAAGCATCAGCTTTAACTTAGCTTAATTCCTGAGGGTCTATATCCAGTGTAAGTTTCATGGTTGAGGGCTTTTGATGCAACATATTTTGCCACCACGCACGAATATAAAAGTGTAATCGGGCACGATCTTGTGATAACAGCACCATATGTGCCTGATAGCGTCCGGCTTTACGTTCCATCGGCGCTGGAATCGGTCCCCAGATATCAATCAGATTTTCAGAAATCTGTCTTAGCGCCTGGGCATGCTGCTGTAAGAACTCCTGATTCTGTTCCTGACTTTTCGATTCACAGCGAATAAGTGCCGCATAACGGAAAGGGGGTAACAAAGCGGCTTGACGTTCTTTTAAGGTCTGCTTGGCAAAATGACGATAATCCTCTTGGATTAAGGTATTCAAAAGTGGATGATCAGGTCGGAGCGTTTGTAAATACACTTCACCTTTGCGTTCGCCACGACCGGCACGACCAGCCACTTGGACAATCAGTTGCGCCGTACGTTCGGTAGCGCGAAAATCTACACTGAGCAAGCCGGAATCAATATCGAGAATCGCCACCAAAGTTACATAAGGGAAATGGTGTCCCTTAGCCAACATCTGTGTGCCGAGCAAAATAATCGGTTCACTTTTCTGAATCTTGTCATAAATTTTTTGCCAGCTGCCGACCCGACTGGTGGAGTCGCGATCTACGCGAATCACATCGAAGTTGGGAAACAATGCTTGTAAATTTTCTTCAACTTTGCCGGTGCCCATCCCAATCGGTTTCAATTCGGTATGTTTGCACTGCGGGCATTGTTCCGGAAGACGGTGAATGCTGCCACAGTGGTGGCAATGCAAATGCTGATAAGGCTGTCGATGCACGGTAAAGTTGGCATCACAATGCGGACATTTCGCCTGCCATGCACAACTTTCGCAAATCAGTACCGGTGCATAACCACGGCGGTTCAAAAATACCAACACTTGTTCTTTTTTATCCAGCCGCTTTTGAATTTCATCAATCAGGCTTTGGCTAATGCCATTTTGTTTTTGCGCAATTTTCAGATCAATGAGATGAATTTTTGGCATCAGCGCGATACCCGCACGCTGATTCAATTCCAAGCGCGTCATTTTTCCTGAATCAGCCAGTGCATAACTTTCAATGCTCGGTGTGGCTGAACCCAAAATAATCGGGCAGCTTTCTAGGTGTGCACGATACATCGCGACATCACGGGCGTGATAGCGAAAACCTTCTTGTTGCTTGAAGGAGAGGTCGTGTTCTTCATCTAAAATGATCAAGCCCAAATTCGGCAGCGGGGTGTAAATAGCAGAACGGGTTCCCAGAATAATCGAAGCTTTACCGGTTTGGGCGGCTTGCCAGGCTTGCAGACGTTTTGAATCATTCAGCCCTGAATGCAGCAGCACAATATTGCCGTGGAAACGCGACTGAAAACGGCTAATGGTTTGTGGGGTTAAACCAATTTCAGGAACCAGAACTAGTACCTGCTTGCCTTGTTTCAGCACCTCTTGCATGATCTGTAAATAGACTTCAGTTTTGCCGCTACCGGTTAATCCATCCAGTAGAAAGGCTTGATATTTTTTCTGCGCTTTAAGCACCTGTTGTACCGCTTTCTTTTGATCTTCATTTGCGGTTAACGGCATTTGAGCCAGTGTGACCGGCTGTGGACTAAAATCCTGATTTTCTAAAACACATTCGATAATCTGTTTTTTTTCTAAAGCCTTGAGTATTGCTGTTTCAATGCCGGCTAAATTTAAAATATTTTCTGTGGTTCCCTGAGGGTGTAATTTCAGGACTTTATAAGCTTCTCGTTGTTTTTCAGAGCGTGTAACTTTGGCTTCAGCAGCTAAATCCAGAACTTTCCACATCCGCGCCAATAAATTATACGGTTTTCCCTGACGCAAGAATGTCGGTAAGGCACTTTGAAAAACTTCTCCAATCGGAAATTGATAATATTGAGCGGACCAGATGAGTAAGCTCAAAGTTTTTTGATCTAAAAGGGCATGATCGTCCAGCAGTTCGGTAATGGCTTTGAGCTTAAAACGTGGATCAATCGGGGTATCTGCTGTTAATTTTTCAACGATAATGCCGACCAGATTCTGACGTCCAAACGACACGGCAACACGTGCCCCTACTTCAGCTTGCTGGTATTGTTCAGCCGTTAAAGTGTAATCAAAACAGTCATAAATATAGACCGGTACAGCAACACGAATGCGATAAATGTCGGATGGAGTCGATGTTGTATTTGGCATAAATTAGGGTCAAAGCGTCCTGATCAAATTTCGTCGTGCTAAAGATAGAGTTATGTTAGAGTGAGCAAATCATTTATATAAGAATATGAATGATTTTGGTGGTCAGACGCAACAGCGCTGAAGCAAATTTTGGAAAATTAGAGCATCACAATGCCTGCATATCAATTTACTGCCATTGATGCTTCAGGGAAGCAGCAAAAAGGCGTGTTAGAAGGGGATTCAGCACGTCAAATTCGTCAACAGTTAAGAGACAAAGAGCTCATTCCTGTGACCGTTGATCCTGTTGAGCAAAAAGATAAGCATAACTCAGAACGCTGGTTTCAGAAAAAAATCACTGCTTATGATTTGGCATTGTTTACCCGTCAACTTTCAGTTTTGGTTGCAGCAGGGATTCCTTTAGAAGAAGCGTTGCGTGCAGTGGGTAAGCAAAGTGAAAAAGCCCATGTGCAAAATTTGTTGATGTCAGTGCGCTCAAAAGTCATGGAAGGGCATTCACTGGCCAGTGCCTTGCAGCAAGCGGGGCGTTTACCTGATTTATATATCGCCACCATCGCCGCCGGTGAACGCTCAGGTCATCTCGATTTAATTCTAGACCAGTTATCAGATTACACCGAAAACCGCTTTGCCATGCAAAAGAAAGTGCAGGGCGCGATGATTTACCCGATTATTTTAATGCTGATGTCGTTTGCCATTGTAATGGGGCTGATGACCTACGTGGTTCCCGACATTGTAAAAACTTTTGATCAAAATAAAGATGCATTGCCCTGGATTACCGTAGCGTTGATGAAAACCAGTGATTTTATTCGTGTGGCATGGCCGTTTTTATTAGTCGCGAGTGTAGTTGGTTTTACTGCTTTAGTTCGCTTTTTAAGAACCTCTGCAGGACATTATGCATTTGACCGTTTAACGCTCAAATTGCCATTATTTGGTAAATTATCGCGTGGTATAAATGCAGCACGCTTTGCCAGTACCTTATCGATTTTGACCCAGTCTGGCGTACCTCTGGTGGATGCACTTAAAATTGGCGCTGCGGTGAGTAATAACTGGGTGATCCGGGATTCAGTCAATTTGGCAGCCGAGAAAGTCACCGAAGGTGGCAACCTTGCCACACAACTGGAGCGCAGTGGTTATTTCCCACCGATGATGGTACAAATGATCAAAAGTGGTGAGGCATCGGGTGAGCTGGATCGTATGCTGGAGCGTGCTTCAACCATGCAGGATCGAGAAGTCACAACCCTGATTTCGACCTTATTGGCACTGCTTGAACCGCTCATGTTGGTATTGATGGCAAGTATTGTGTTGGTGATTGTGATTGCGGTGATGCTGCCGATTGTAAATATGAATAATATGATTTAATAAAATTGCGTGAAAGAGATGAATATGAATAAAGCTAGAATGCAACAGAAAGAGATTGTTGTGAATGATGTTCAAACCTCCTCAAGCATAGCTTTCGGACTTGCGGCACGGTCGAGTGTTACTCGACTGAATCGTGCCTCAGGTTTTACCCTCATTGAAGTGATGGTGGTGATTGTGATTTTAGGGGTATTGGCGGCACTGATTGTTCCTAATGTGATGGGGCGTGGTGAAAAAGCCAAAGTAGATACATCTGCAATTACCCTAAAAGGTGTGGCTGGGGCTTTAGATCAGTACAAGCTCGATAATGGTAAATATCCATCCATGCAAGATGGCGGTTTAGATGCACTGGTTAATCAGCCGGCTTCTGCAAAAAACTGGATGCAGGGTGGTTATGTGAAAGGTGGCTATCCCAAAGACAGTTGGGAAAATGATCTTCAATATGTGATTCCAGGTGCCGAAGGCCGTGCATTCGATTTATATTCTTTTGGCGCCGATGGTAAAGAAGGTGGTGAAGGTACAGATGCCGATATTTATTATCAGCCTTAATTAAAATTCCTTAATTATTTTAAGGATATAAAATAGATCACTTCACTGAATGATGCTCTGCAATACTAAGTGAAGTGATAATACATCTTGATTATAAAATATATATTAAGTTATTGGATTTATTGAAATTATATAATAATCTCTGTTTGAGACTTATAATAAGAATGATTAGCATATGTAATGGTTACAATAATGGTAAGGTATGAAGAAATATAGTCTTTTTATTTAATTAAAACTGCGCATAATATCCTTAATGGCACTTTTTTAGCCAAGGAGGGTGGAATGAAAGCATTAATCATATCGGATGAAATTAACCAATTTCATGGGGCAATGCTCACGTCTGTTCTTTTAATTTTAAGCTTACTTCCAATGAGTCAGGGCATTTTAACTTTATGGAATGCGACGGAAGGAAGTAGCCAGATTATGGTGGGCTTTTTTGCCATCAGTTTATTTAGCTCGCTGTTTGTACTTTGCTTTTGGTCTGCATTAAAAGCGACTGTATTAAGATTACAACACGAACAGATTTCAAGTTTAGAACAAAGTGTGGTGAAAGTTTATCGTTATATCCCGATGCTGTTTTTAACCGCAATGATGTCTTATTTAGTGATCCAGTTATAAAATCTATTCAATAAAAAAACCGAGGCATTGACCTCGGGTTTTTTATAGCCTTTTTATTCCTTCTCCCTCTGGGAGAAGGTTAGGATGAGGGCGATTACCTCTCTCTAGCCGTCTCCTGGAAGGAGAGGGAACACCGTAATGCTTAACGTCGTGACTTAAACGACACATCAACCTTACGTGGACGATAAATCCAGCCTAGAATCAATAACAACAATGAGAAACCCAGAATTGGCCAATCACTGAGGCGCATATATAAGGTTTCACCTTGCATGGCTGGAACATCACCACGAAGGATAGCGGTTTGATCCGTCGGTGCCTGTTTTACAATATGCCCATGATGATCAATAAATGCAGTTACACCCGTATTGGTGGCACGAATAAACCAGCGTCCATTTTCTTTGGCACGCATTTGCACCATTTGTAAATGTTGCCAAGGTCCCGCAGTTCCGGTAAACCATGCATCATTGGATACAGTGACTAGGTAATCGCTTTGACTGGCATTACGACGCGTCAGGTTTGGATAAGCCACTTCATAACAAATAGCCGCACCCAGCGCATGGTTTTTCACATTCAATGGTTTTTGATCACGTGCACCACGAGAAAAACCACTCATTGACGGATCATTTTGTAATGCTGGCAATACCCAGCTGAGCCAGCCAGATAAAGGAATATATTCACCAAACGGGACTAAACGTTGCTTTTTATACAAACCCTCAGTCTCATCACCTGTAGCCATGATGCTATTGTAGTACATCGGGTGTTGTTCGATTTTTGATTCTTTCAAATCCCAATAAGGAAGACCGGTGACCCATGCAGTTCCAGATTTTTCTGCCTGAACTTTCATGGCATCCAAAAAGGGTTGGATATCGGTCTGGAACATTGGAATCGAAGATTCTGGCCAAACGATCAGATCACGACCCCATTCAGTACGACTTAAATTGGCATAGATCATCAAGGTTTTCACTTGATACTCTGTCAGCCATTTCAGGTCTTGTGGAATATTGCCTTGAATCAGCGAAACTGAAAGCGGTTTTTCATCTTTGGGTTCAACAAAGTTGAGATATGAAGCTCCCCAGGCACCGAGCAATAAGATCGTGGAAGGGACAATCCAAAACACACGTTTATTCAAGATTTCAACCAGCGCACAGGCCAGTATAATCACAACAAACGATACGCCGAAGATCCCAAATAATGGCGCATAGCCGTCTAAGAAGCGTTCAGTGAAGGCATAGCCGACAAATAACCATGGAAAACCCGTAAATACCCATGTTTTTGCCCACTCAAAGAACACCCAAAGCGGCGCAAAAGTCAGTGGCGTTTCCGGGAAGAATCGACGGTAGATCCAGGTTTGCAGGGCGGTAAATAGTCCCATCAGCAAGGCCATAACGGCAATCATCAGTACACTTAAAAAGGCACTGGTATCACCATAGACATGGATTGAGGTATACAGCCAAAATGCCCCGACAAACCATAAGCCAAAGCCGTAAGCCCAGCCAATGCCAAAAGCTTGGCGTGCCGAACGTTTACGCAGTGATGCATAGAGCAAGGCAGGGGACAGGAGCGCAAGCCACCAGTAATAATAAGGTGCCAGCGCAAAACTGAACATGGCACCTGAAAAGAGCGAAACTAAAAAGGGGTAAATAAATGGGAGCTGATTTTTTTGTTGGGATGAATTTAACAGCTTATTAAAGTATGTTCTCATTTACGGACAGCTCGAATCAGATGAATAGTACGTGCATCTGCTTCTACAATGGTGAATTCCCAATTTTTAAGCTCAATCACTTGACCTTGTAAATCGCTCACTAAACCAATTTCTTGAAGCAATAAACCGCCGACAGTTTCTACTTCATCATCAGAAAAATCAGCATCTAAAACATTATTAAAGTGTTCAATTGGTGTAAGTGCTTGAACGAGCCAGGTATTCGCCGTTTGAGGATCATTATCCGGAATGATGTATTGAGCCTCTTCATCCACCGTATCGTGTTCGTCTTCAATTTCACCGACAATTTCTTCTAAAATGTCTTCTAAAGTCACCAGTCCAGAGGTTGTGCCATATTCATCAATGACCACAGCGATATGGGTCTGGGTATTTTTTAACATACGCAGAACTTGATCGGAACGGGCACTTTCAGGCACAAAGATCGGCTGGCGCATTAATGCACGAATATCGACCTTATTGTTCGGTTCTGTCAAAAATGGCAGTAAATCCTTGGCCAATAAAATGCCGACCACATTGTCTGGTTGATCGGATGAAAATACCGGGAAGCGAGAATGTGCAGACTCTACAAGGGTATGCAAGATGTCTAAGAGCTGATCATCTTCTTGCAGGCTAATCATCGATGTACGTGGGGTCATGACCTCACGGACTTTTGTCGCAGGAAGGTCAAGTACGCCTTCAAGCATTGCAACAGTATCGGGTTCTAAAAAACGACGTGAATCTTGTACTAATTTTAGCAGTTCGTCGCGAGTTTCGGGTGCAGTGCTTAACCATTTACGTAAGCCACGCATGCCCCACGACGGGCCTGATTCCTCGTGCATGATCTTTCCTAAAGACTCTTAATATCTAAAAAAACAAATTTTATCATACTCGAGAAAATATAGATGTCTATCTATAAAATAGCTGTAATTCATGAATGCATGAGTCATCATTTTCTATCATTTGGATCCGGGCTTTGAAAGCAAAAGACAGTATTTAAGTTTATGTTAAAATGGCGATGATTTTTTGATACCGAGTTTAAGAATGTCTGAACCGCTTGTTACTCCCACTATTCAGCTGAATACACGAGGACTACGTTGTCCTGAACCCGTAATGATGTTGCATCAAGCGATTCGTAAATCAAAATCGGGTGATGTGGTTGAAGTGTTTGCCACAGATAATTCGACTTCATGGGATATTCCAAAATTCTGTATGCATTTAGGCCATGAATTATTATTACAAGAAGAAGTGCTGGATGAAGTGGGAAATAAAGAATTTCATTATTTGGTTAAAAAAGGCTAATTCAAAATATTTTAGTTTTCATTTTAAGATGACATGAAATTTTAACATGACATAAAAAAACCCCCTCGAAAGGGGATTTTTTTTATTCACAAGGAGAATAAAGCACTCTCCAATATTGAATTACATGTTCGGATATGAGCTTGCGCAAGGACTATCCGAATTACATATTCGGATAGTTAGGACCACCGCCGCCTTCCGGCGTTACCCAGGTGATGTTCTGAGACGGATCCTTGATGTCACAGGTCTTGCAGTGCACACAGTTGGCTGCATTGATCTGGAAGCGTTTCGAGCCGTCATTCTCTTCCATGATTTCATATACACCGGCAGGGCAGTAGCGCTGCGCAGGCTCATCCCATTTCGGCAGGTTGACGTTAACTGGAATCGAGGCATCGGTCAGTTTCAAGTGAGCCGGCTGGTTCTCTTCATGTACCGTGTTCGATACAAACACCGAAGACAGACGGTCAAAGGTCAGTTTGCCATCCGGTTTGGGATAGTTCGGCTTGAAGGTTTCAGCAGCCTGAGTTTTTAGTGCTGCATAGTCAAGAACAAGATCATGCAGAGTGAAAGGCACTTTAAACACGTTCTGGTCGATAAAGTTAAACGCACCACCGATCCATTGACCAAACTTGTGCATCGCCGGGCCAAAGTTACGCGAGTTGTACAGCTCTTCTTTCAGCCAGCTGTTATTAAACTTGTCGGTGTAAGTAGTGAGTTCTTTAACAAAGAAATCTTCGCCCTCTAAAACGCGTGCAACAGCCAGGTCACCGCCTTTTTCCACACCGGCAGCAATCGCTTCAAACACCGCTTCACCGCAGAGCATGCCGGATTTCATCGCGGTGTGTGAGCCCTTGATTTTGGCAAAGTTCAGGAAGCCTGCATCATCACCAATCAGTGATCCACCCGGGAAGGTGAATTTAGGCAACGAGTTAAAACCACCTTTGGTCACGGCACGCGCGCCATAGGAAATACGCTTACCGCCTTCCAGATATTGCTTGATTAAAGGATGGGTTTTCCAGCGCTGCATTTCCATGAACGGATACATATGCGGGTTGGTGTAGGACAGATCCACGATCATGCCCAGAGTTACCTGGTTGTTTTCAGCGTGATAGAGCCACCAGCCGCCTGAAGAACCGGTTTCATTCAATGGCCAGCCTGCACCGTGCATCACCAGACCGGGCTTGTGTTTTGCAGGATCAATTTCCCAGAGTTCTTTAATCCCGATGCCGTAGTGCTGCGGATCGGCATCTTTGTCGAGGTTATATTTTGCAATCAGGCGCTTGCCTAAATGACCACGGCAGCCTTCTGCAAAAATGGTGTATTTGGCATGCAATTCATAACCCGGAGTAAAGTTATGCGTCGGTTCACCATCCTTGCCGATGCCCATGTCACCGGTCTGGATGCCTTTAACGGTGCCATCTGCATGGTACAGGATTTCTGATGCGGCAAAGCCCGGGAAAATGGATACTTCCAGTTCTTCCGCTTTAGTGCCTAACCAGCGCACCACGTTGCCGAGTGAGATGACATAATTGCCATCATTGTGCATGGTTTTCGGCACCATCCAGTGTGGCGCTTCCTGTGATTTTTCATCAGACAGCAAGAAGAACGTTTTGTCTTCAGTCACCGGGACATTTAAAGGCGCACCTTCTTCCTTCCAGTTCGGGAACAGTTCATTCATGGCACGCGGTTCAAGCACCGCACCGGACAAGATGTGCGCACCAACTTCGGAGCCCTTTTCCACCACACAAACGGACAGATCGTTCAGGTTGTTTTCAATTGCAAGTTGACGAATTTTAATCGCCGCAGAAAGACCCGCAGGGCCTGCGCCTACGATAACGACGTCAAACTCCATCGATTCACGTTCGATGTGTTCCATGTAGGACTCCTCATATGATTTGAAGGTGGCAACCGTAATGATTTCACTCGGTGCTGCCATGAGTGTTCTTAATGCCCAGACACAATTTTATTATCGTGTCTTTTATATTGTGGGCTAGTATAGTTTTAAACCTTGATCTAGCCAATTGGCTGAATCATATTATTTTTCCGTCAGCAGGGGTATTCCGTATGGTTAATCAAAATAATTCACCAAATCAGACGAAAAATGTCGCTATTCCTGATGATAAAAATTTAATGGGTATTACACAATACTTAAAAGATGCACAGACCGGTCACAAAAGGTCAATCCCCCCATTGGACCAGTTTAACCCAAAGCATTGTGGCGCAATGGATTTAAAGGTAAAAGCCAATGGAGAATGGTGGCACGAAGGTCAATTGATCAAACGACAAGCCTTGATTGAGTTGTTCTCGACCGTACTCTGGAAAGAAGATGGCAAGTTCTACTTAAAGACTCCCGTAGAACAAATTGAAATAGAGGTTGAAGATGAACCTTTATTCGTCAATCAGGTGGATCAGGTCGAAATTGAGGGCAAAACCTATATTCAACTCACCACCACCACCCATGATATTGTGATTGTGGATCAGGAACATCCACTTTTTATGCGTGAGTATTCAGGTGAATTACGTCCTTATGTGCATGTTCGTTTTGGCATCAATGCCTTAATTCAACGTTCTGCTTTTTTTCATTTAATTGAAATAGGACAGCTGCTTGAAAATGACAAAAATGAAACCATTTTAACCTTACAAAGTGGCGATTTTTACTTGCAATTAGGCACCTGAGGTTTAAGCTTTGTTCACCCCGTTTCTTGAACTGCTGAAAGTGAAGCTATGACAGCCATTCATCCTATTTATCCTTTAACAAATCCAATGCCTAAGGCGCAACCTGATGCACCGATTGGGATTTTTGACTCTGGAATAGGTGGTTTGTCTATCGCACAGGAAATTGCGAATTATTTACCCAAAGAACGCATCCTTTATTATGCCGATACTGCAAATGTGCCTTATGGACCGCGTGATGATCAAAATATTCGTGAGCTAACCGCTGATGCAATTGAGTGGTTGTATCGTCAAGGCTGTAAAGTGGCAGTGGTGGCCTGCAATACTGCTTCTGCTTTTAGCCTGGATTATTTGCGTGATTATTATGGCGAAGACTTTCCGATTATCGGTTTAGTACCCGCATTAAAACCTGCCGTATTACAAACCAAATCAAAAACAGTCGCGGTTCTTGCAACGCCCGCGACTTTTCGGGGCAAGCTGATTCAAGATGTGATGCAGCGTTTTGCCCTGCCTGCCAATGTGAATGTCATTCCTGTGACCTGTCTGGATTTAGTGCCTTTTGTGGAAAGTGGTTCACAAATGAGCGCGGAATGTTTAGCGACTTTAAAAGAAATATTACAACCTGTGGTGGACCAAGGAGCAGATTATTTGGTCTTGGGATGTACCCATTATCCTTTCCTGAAACCTGCAATTGAATCGATTTTTGGTCAGAAACTGACATTAATTGACTCTGGTGTACCAGTTGCGCGACAAACAGCCCGAATTTTGATTAAAAATGAGTTATTATTTGAGCAAGATCAAAAAGACAGCTTACGAATTGAATGTCATGTCAGTGGCAATAACGCAGAAAATTTAAAAACTGTGTTGCAGTACCTGATTCAAGAGAATTTAACTTGGGATATTCGCAACATTATTGTTGAATAAGCAAAGAAACGCAGCTAGTCTTTTGAAATATAGAAAAAAATTAAATTTTAGATTGGGGTGGTCGATTACAGCACAACTGATCAGCATGGCTACAGTTGGGGATGTAATATGCAATTGGAAGAGGATAACCAATGCTCGATAAGCGTTATCAGGTTTTTATTTCTACGTCTGGCAGTGAAATGCAACCAGAACGTATCGTTTTAGCTCAAACTCTAGTGGGAATGGGGTTCTTTTCTTGGGGATTAGAACAACGAACACCGCTGAGTACGGCATTTGCACGTCGTCAAATTGATGACTGCGACTATGTGGTGATTCTTTTGGGCAGTCAATATGGCGAGCAATCTGTGTCAGGTGTCGGGTATATGCACCTCGAATATATTTATGCTGTCACCAAACAGAAGCCGATTATTGTCTTTATGCATGAAGATCCGGCATCCCGGGATCCAGCCTTACAGGATCAAAAGCCGGAACTTCGTGAAAAATTCCTAGAATTCCGCAAATTATTACAACAAGAAGCGGATCAAATTTTTACTTACCGTAGCATTCGTGATTTGGAAATGGCGGTGCGCTTTAATATGCCGCAAATGCTAGAACGCTATCCTGTTTCAGGTTGGGTTCGACCGCAGAACACGCAATCCTTGCATGATGAAATTGATCAACTCAAAGCTAAAATTGAGCAACTTGAAACAGAAGTGGGCAAGCGAGAAGTCGATCCGTTTTTATCTTTACCCAAAGTTTCAATGCATGAATTATTTTCTTTTGAATATCGAATGCATGCATATCAAGACGGTAATTTCAAGGAACTGAAAATTCAAAAGAAACTGACTTGGGCACAGTTACTGAATATTTTAGGCAGTATGTTTGTCAATCCGACGCCAGAAGAATATTTTTCTAAATGTATAAATGACTATTTAAATGATACTGGCCTTGAAGATGCACGTGCGGAAATGCCGCGTGCACATGCAGTGGCACGTGCGCAAATTAATATTCGTGCTTTGCACAGTATTAAAATGCAAATGCGTCAAAATGACTGGATTGTGCAATCTGGACGTGATGACCGTCAGCGGATGTTGTGGCAAATCACCTCCAAAGGACAAAAGCTTTTAGAAAGTAATTTGCTGGATAATCACCGTGTTTTTCAATTTAAGTCTAACTATTAATCTATATAGAGAAAGTGCAGAAAACTGTTAAAGTAAAGCAGTTCATATATGTTGGAAAGGGTTTGATGTTTTCTGCACCTAAAGCGAAAGTCACGATTATTTTAGCCAATTTGGGTACGCCAGACGAACCCACTGTTCCTGCCGTACGTCGTTTTCTGAAGCAGTTTTTATCTGATCAGCGGGTCATTGAAATTCCAAAACCTGTTTGGCAAATCATTTTAAGACTGTTTATTTTACCGTTTCGCCCTAAACGGGTGACCCATGCTTATGCAATGGTCTGGGGGCAAGATTCACCGATGCGTGAAATTGTGTTTGAACAGGTTAAAGCGGTTCAACAACAATTAATTGGGCACTATCCGCAGTTTGAATTAAATATTGTCCCTGCCATGAGTTATGGTAATCCGGGTATTCAAGAATTGCTGCAAAAATTAAGCCTCAATCCACAAGATCACATTATTTTACTTCCGCTATTTCCTCAATATTCGGCAACCTCGACTGCTCCCCTCTATGACGCAGTGGCAAAGTGGATACTCACCCAGCGCAATTTACCGGGTTTGTCGATCATTCGTGATTATTATCAGCATCCTTTATATATTCAGGCTTTGGCACAAAGTGTGCGGGATTATCAGGCTGAACATGGTATTGCAGAAAAATTATTGATGTCATTCCATGGTATTCCACAGCCGTATGCCGATAAGGGTGATCCGTATGCAGATCGTTGTCGTATTACCGGGCAACTTGTGGCGCAGGCTTTAGGTTTACAGGATGATCAGTGGGCAGCCAGTTTCCAGTCGCGTTTTGGCAAACAGGAATGGGTGAAACCTTATACCGATCAGCTGTTAAAAGACTGGGCAGAGCAAGGGGTAAAATCGGTTCAGATTATGAGCCCGGCTTTTTCTGCAGATTGTCTCGAGACTTTAGAGGAACTGGCTTTGCAAAATGCTGAAACCTTTAAGTCAGCAGGGGGTGAACAATACTCTTATATTCCTGCATTAAATACCCGTGCAGATCATATCGCATTGCTCACAACTTTGCTTCAAGCTAATCTTGATGCATTAACGCAGACATTCGCTCACTAATTTCACCGAGGTTTCGCCATTATGTTGCAAGTCAAAATTGTTCCTGTCACGGCATTTCAGCAAAATTGTTCAATTGTTTGGGATTCAGAAAGTAAAGAAGCAGTTTTGATTGATGCAGGTGGTGAGCCTGAAAAATTAGCAGCTGAAGTGGAAGCTCTAGGTTTGACCGTGAAAGCTTTATGGTTGACTCATGGTCATCTGGATCATGCCGGTGCAGTGGGAGCATTAACCAAAGTGTGGAATGTTCCTGTCATTGGTCCACATAAAGAAGATGCGTTTTGGCTAGACATGATTCAGGAAGTATCAGCACGTTATGGCTTTCCTATTCCAGAAAAAGTAGACGTTACCCAATGGCTTGAAGGCGGAGAAGTGTTAAAGCTGGGGAATGAAGAATTTGAAGTGCGTTTCGCACCTGGTCATACTCCGGGTCACGTGATGTTCTATAACAAAAATTATGGTCTATTATGGACAGGTGATGTGCTGTTTAAAGGGTCTATCGGTCGTACTGACTTTCCACGCGGAAATCATCAACAACTGTTAGATTCGATTCAGCGTGAATGTTTCAGTCTGCCAAATGAAACTCAATTTATTTCAGGTCATGGTCCAATCAGTACCATTGGTTTTGAAAAACAGCATAATCCTTTTGTTGCAGGTAAAGCGGGTTAATACTTGCTTTTCAGAGATTGATGAATGAATTTCATCAATCTCGGCGAAAAGGACCACTATGCAGCTGCTTTAATTCCAAGGTAATGATAATCGCTGCAAAAACAAATAAGATGCCAATCCAAATAATAATGACATCATGGGTATAAATTCCAAAAATCAAACTAACAATACTCAGTAAGACAAATAGAAAAAATAGAATCTTTAGAAACACTACTCCCATTTTTTATTTCCTCTTTTTTATAGTTGTTGTGATAATTTTTATAGCTTCATTGTAGGGCGGAAAAGAGCAGTAGTTATTGTTTTTGTCGGCAAGTTGAGTATTTCTTCTGTATAAAATATTAGATTATTTTTTAATAAAAGGATGTGCTCTAATCCACTTTGATTAAAGTAGATTAGAGTTATTTATCCATTAAATCAGTAACTTTTTATGCGTAATTGATCATTAAAACTCATCTTCTTCACGACTGCCATCCGCTTGCGGTGCATCTTGAGTAGGCAATTTATATTCATCATTTGCCCAAGCGCCCAGATCAATCATTTTACAGCGTTCTGAACAAAAAGGACGGAACTCGTTGCCTTCCCAAGTCGAAGGTTTGCCACAACGCGGGCAAGGAAAAGTGCGAGGCATCTTATTACTCCGGATAAAAATGATGATTCGATTAGTCAAATTCAGTTGCTCTTGCTAGACTTGAGCTGATTTTTGTTAGTTTGATCTGATTATGCCAATTCGTCAATTTCAAGCACAGCGTATGCATGCGCCTCGTGATTTTCAAATGATTCGCCCAGAGCCAATTTGTGTGGAAATTGGTGCAGGTAAAGGTAAACATGCCTTGCTTTTTTCGAGTCAGCATCCCGAAAATAAACTGATTGCAATTGAACGCACCCGTGAAAAATATGTGGCGATGCAAAAACAGCATGCCTTAGAAGGACAAACCAATTTAAAAGCGATTCATGCCGATGCCATGCCATGGATCGTGCATGCTTTATTGCCAGCACAGGTGCAGCAATTTTTTATTTTATATCCCAATCCTGAACCGCATAATCCGGCACAGCGCTGGTTGAATATGCCGTTTTTTGAATTTTTACTGTCGCGTTTACAGGTCGGTGGAACGGTGACTTTGGCCAGTAATATTCCTGAATATATAGAAGAAGCGCAGCAACAGCTGATTGAGACCTGGAAATTACCGTTTGTTAAAGAAGTAATTCCAGCTACATCAGCACGTACCCATTTTGAAATTAAATATTTGCAACGTGGTGAGTTGTGTCAGCAATTGATCATCACCAAGCCAGAAGGCTACACCACCCGTTTTGATGATTTTATGCCGCTGCAAGGTCAAAATGCGGTGATCGAAACTGCATCAGAAACTGATGCAAAAGATGCTGAATAAGTTGGCTATGAAAAAACGTGTTGCAATTATTGGAGCAGGTCCTGCGGGATTGATGGCTGCGGAAGTTTTAACCCAGTACGATTATGACGTGCATGTTTATGAACAGAAACCATCGGCCGCACGTAAATTTTTAATGGCGGGAAAAACAGGTTTAAATATTTCCCATGCCGAGCCTGTAGCACAATTTATAGAGCGCTATGATCAAGCTGAATGGCTTGCACCCTGGGTAAAAAAGTGGGATGCGAACTGGATTCAGCAATGGATGAAGGGCTTAGGGATTGAGTCCTATATCGGTTCATCCGGTCGGGTCTTTCCGGTTGAAATGAAAGCTGCGCCACTGCTGCGTGCCTGGTTAAAAGGCTTGGTCGAACATGGTGTAATTTTTCATTATCGACATCAATGTCTGAACTTAAACAGTTCCGAATTACAGTTTAAAAACCTGGTAACAGAACAGGTCGAAACCCAGCAGTTTGATGTCATTGTGATGGCCTGTGGTGCAGTGTCATGGTCACGACTCGGCAGTGATGGTGCATGGCAAAAATGGTTATCTCAGGATGAACTTGAAGCCTTTCAAGCCAGTAACGCAGGCGTGGAATATGCTTGGTCCAAGTTTATGCAACCCGTATTTGGTCAGCCTTTAAAACGTGTAGAAGCTTGGGTGGATGATCAAGCCAAAACTATGGGCGATATTGTAATTAGCCATTATGGTTTGGAAAGCGGTCTAATCTATAAACAAGGTCGCGCGCTGCGTCAGCAAATTAAAAATGGTCAGACCATGCAACTCTATTTGGATTTAATTCCAGATCAAACTGTTGAACAGCTTGTGCAAAAATTACAACCCAGTAAAAAACAGTCTTTAAGTAATGTCTGGCGTAAAGCAGGTTTAGACAATGCCAAAGCCAATCTGGTGCGTGAATTGGTGGCTAAAAATCTATGGAATGATCCACTGGCTTTAGCACATCAGATTAAACATTTGCTCATTCCCTTAGAGGGCTTCCGTCCGATCGAAGAAGCGATTAGCTGTGCTGGTGGCATCAAACGAGACGTCTTATCTGAACAACTGCAGTTAAAGTCAAACCCGCATGTATTTTGTTGTGGGGAAATGCTCGATTGGGATGCGCCTACAGGCGGTTATTTATTAACTGCATGTTTTGCCACAGGTCGTGCTGCAGGTGAGGGTGTACATGACTATCTTGCTGCAAACATACAGCAGGGATGATTTTGGACTGTGATTTGAAGCATGCTAGGGTGAATACTCAACCATTATAAAAATGCATAGATATATCAGAAGCTACACCATCTACAGGAAGTAATTTGTGTGGCAGTTTGTGCTAGAAATTCAGGATGAAATGAGTGACCCCATTGCTTCCAAGGCCGAATGGCAGACCATTTGTGATGGCTTGCCACAATATGACGAGCGACCGTAAGCCATTACAACAAAGATGAAGGGATCAAATGATCCTTTTTTATGTCCCTTATTTTAGGGCTCAGATTTAGTTGCTTCAGTTTTTAATGTGTCAGTTTTGCTCATTTCTGGATATTGTGACTGCCAATGTTCAAGCTGGTCTTGGGCATGTAAAAAATTAGCTAAACCTTTAACCCGATCGCCTGAATTTTTCATTTCCTCTGTTTTGTTATCTTTATTTTCATCATACAGTTTGGCTTGAGTTTGCCAGTATTCTGCAATTAAGCCTTGAATATAACGTCCTTGCTGGGTTTTTAAGTCCAGTTCTTTCAGCATATTGAGTGCCGACCGAATATTGTCACGTTTGCGATTATGCGCAAATTCATCGGTTAAGGAACCTTCCTCGTGCATTTTGGTCAGCTCATCTTCCATCTCGTCACTCATTTGGGTGAAGCGCGTGTCGAAGTCGGTGAGTAAGGCAATATCATGCTGATCATCTGGCGTTTTCTCAAACGCTTTGACCGGTTCGGTAATCAACTCCTGCATGACTTTATCTTCAGGTTGGATTTTATCATTTTGAGTGGCTGTATTTTTGCTGTTATCACAGGCAGTCAGGAATACGCTTGAACATAATAAAACAGGCAGACCAAGTTGTTTCAGTTGAAGTTTTTTCATGATGATTCCTTATTTCTAATCAATTTTTATAAAATCATAGGCATGGGTTATATAAGGGAAGGCGATTTCATCTTGTGGATATTTACCAGTGTAGCTGAAGACAATCTGTTCAAATAGGACTTTTAATTGTTGTTGTTCTTGCTCAGGTAGGGCGGCAATGAAACTGGTGGAAAGCAGACGTTTAGACACCACATTTTCTACTGTACCCACATGCTGCTGCTGAAAAGTCTGGACATTTTCTAACTGAAATAACGATTGATGCTTAAACACATCTTTCCACTTTTCACTATGATAACGAGGTGTGTTACCCTCCAACGGTTCAATCAGATCTGCTAGTGCTTTGACCCAGTTAACGTTTATATCCCGTTGATTCCAGATCAGTGCCAAATGTCCTGAGGGTTTCAAGACTTGATGGATTTGCTGTAAAGTCTCAAGATTGGCAAACCAGTGGAAGGATTGCGCGCAGATCACGGCATCCATGCTATTTGCAGTGACAGGCAAGTGTTCGCTAGAGGCTTGCCGGGTTTGAATCTCTGGATAGGCGTGTTGCAGCTGTGCCAGCATTTCCTGAATCGGTTCAATCGCGGTAATGTGCGAAGTAATTTGTTGCAAGTAGGGTAAGAATTTTCCAGTGCCAGAACCCAGATCGATGACATGTGACTTTTCACCAAGTTTGAGCTGATCTTGCAGCCAGTTCACGATGTCTTGTGGATAATCGGGACGAACCTGTTGATAAAGTTCTGCAGCAGAACTAAAGCCTTCTTGAGCGGCTGGATGGAGTGATTGTGTCATATTTTGCGCTTTTTAATATTCTTGGCATCTATAAAATAACATAGTCGCTTTTCGTAAATAGGCAAGGTGTCTATTTGTTCTATTGACCGTAAAAAACAAGGGCCGATTTGCTTCGGTGTGGAAATGGATAAACACATTATTTTTGAAGACGAACAAATTCGTACAATATTCTTAAAAGGTTCATCGGATGAGCTGATTTTCTCTTTTGGTGATTTAATTACCCGTGCCAAGGGATTGTCGATTAATGCCGAAAAATCACTGGAGAAACATGATTTTAATGTGATTGGTATTATGCCGAAGCAGAAATCGTGGTTTCCTGAAAGCTCAATGCAACAGATGTTTGCCGAGATTCAAGAGTTGATTGCACCGTTTAAAACACGGATTGGCTATGGCGGTTCAATGGGTGGTTATGCCGCAATCAAGTATTCCAATTTGCTCGATTTAAAACGTGTGGTTGCACTGGTACCGCAGTACTCAATTAATCCTGAAGATGTGGAAGATCCGCGCTATAACATGTTTTTCCATGAGGAACTAAATGCCAATATGCAGGTGCGGCCTCAAGATGTTTCGGCCGAGCGTGAATACATTGTGGTTTATGATCCTTACTGTCCGGAAGATCGCGCGCACTATCTGAAACTTGAACAGGTTTTGCCTCAAATTCAGACTTTGAAGTTACCCTTTACCGGGCACGATGCGATTGCTGTGTTGGCCAGTTCAGAATTACTACATGACTTTTTATTGCATGAATTTGATGAAAGCTATTTCTATAAAAAAATCCGCCAGGTCAAAAAGAACAGTAAGTTCTATTATCGTAAAGTCATTGAAAATTTATTGCCGCGACACCGCAATGCCTTGAGTTCAATTTTAATTAACAATGATTTGCAGCTGGATAACCAGTTTTTTGATGCGAAGTTGAAACAGAATTTACTGCGAGAATTACTGAGCAACAAGCAGGTCAGTCAGCAAGATTTACTGAAACTCGGTATTCAGGTGAATTTGCCACAGGAAAATCGCAGTCATTTATTGGACTGTTTCGGTCATGGTCTGGTGTTTAATGTCATTAGCCAAAAGATTGAAAGCTATGCCGCCGGTGCAATTGCCTTAAATCATAAATTTCTGATCCCGATTTTTGCCAAGGGCAGTGGTTTGGTGCAGATTAATTTAAATGACGAACGCTATTTGGTGGCAATGAATGATCGACAGGTCATGAAGTTGTTTAAGGAACAAGAGCCGTTAACGGCGGGCATGCATCCCATTGTGATCAAGAAATATAGCGATTTTTACTTGCTTAGTTATAAGCAATTAAACTTAAGCAATAATGAATTTGGCAGTCATGATTTTATTGAAGACACGCCTGAAACCGCCCAATTCGTCACTCAACCAGAACTGCCTTAAGCATTATTGAATACTCTGTTATTGTTTAAAACCAACTCGACTTTGGTCTAATTTTTGATCACTTGCTTTATATTTTAATCGGTCTAAGATAGAAAATATAAGGCAAGTTAAATTTGCTAAATATTGAAGAATAAACAAATAAACAATACAGGGTGCTTAAGGATGAAACGTGATTTTATACCGGCTGTGCTTTTAACCATCATCTCTATATCAATACCTTCCTATGCTTTTGCCCAGAGTACAGATCCGACTTATATGATTATGGGTGGGGGATTGCTTGTGGTTTTTGCCCTGGCAATCTATGTATTTTGTGAAATTCGGAAGTCGATTCAAGTCCATATCAATAAACCCACTAAATAGTGGGTTTTTTATATCTCATGCCGAAATTTAGTTGAAAAAGCACGCAAATTTGGCTTTTAATATCTGGGGAAGTAATTTCAGTACCTATTTAAACCAGCCAAGGAATGCATGATGAAAGCCGTATTTTTAGATTATGAATCACTGGATAAAAATGATCTGGATTTTAGTGCACTTGAAGCGGCTTTTGATGAGTTAACTTTATTTCCAAGTACTGACCCAGCACAGGTTTTAGAACGTGTGCAGCATGTTGATGTCATCATCAGTAATAAAGTGGTCATTGATGCAGCAACGATTCAACAATGTCCGAATTTAAAACTGATTTTAATTTCTGCAACAGGTACAAACAATGTTGACCTGATTCAAGCGCGTACGCAGGGCATTGTGGTGTGTAATTGTCAGGGTTATGGCACTTCTGCGGTAGCTCAACATACACTCGCTTTAATGTTGGCTTTGGCCACTTCTTTGCTCAAATATGACCGCGCCGTGAAACAGGGTGAATGGAATAAAGCTTCACAATTCTGCCTGCTGGATTTTCCTATTATTGAACTGGAAGGCAAGACTTTAGGGATTCTTGGTTATGGTGAATTGGGGCAGGCTGTTGCGAAACTGGCTGAAGCATTTGGCATGAAAGTATTGGTCGGATCATTACCGAATCGTCCATCTGATGCCAGTCGTATTCCTTTTGCGGATTTATTGCCCCAAGTTGATTTCCTTAGTCTGCATTGTCCTTTAACTGAAGATACCCGTGATTTGATTGATGCCAAAGCCTTCGATGCCATGAAAACGAGTGCATTTTTAATTAACTGTGCCCGTGGTGGAATTGTCAATGAACAAGCACTTGCAGATGCTTTGCGCCAAGGCAAAATTGCAGGGGCTGCAACAGATGTTCTTACGGTTGAACCACCAAAGAATGGCAATGTGTTATTGGCGGATGATATTCCAAACCTAATTATTACCCCACATAGTGCGTGGGGCAGTATCGATGCACGACAACGTATTGTGCAGCAGATGCTAGACAATGTTGCAGCATTTAAAGCCGGACAGCCAATTCGACAAGTGAATTAACAAACTCTCACTTTAGCTTTCTCCCAATTTAGCCCGCTGCCAAAAGGGAGAGGGCATATTGATTATAAGTTTGTGGTTCTATTATTTTGTACCGGCTGTGTTTGAGTCGATGGTACTTGTTGAACGGGTGCAGACTCGCCCCCTGTTGATGACTGACTCAAAGGGTGCGAAATAATAGGCGCAGGTTGGTCATTTGGACTGCCAATAAGGCCATCTTTGGTTTCATTCAATTTTTTATTGACTTTTACTGCAGCGTTTTGAGTTTTTTCTATCGCAATCACTGATTTTTCACTGGCAAAATCTTTGGTTTCTTCCCAGGCATTTTCCACTTTAGGTTTTACTTTCGCGATCCCTTTTTGCGCTGCATGATCAACTTTTTCAGCCGTGTTTTGCACCGTGGCTTGAGCCTTCTGTGTAATCACTTTAAAGATATTTGGATTATCTCCATAAGGCACAGCCTGACTCTGTGTTGGAGTTACCGTTTCGGTTGCTGTTGTAGTTTGAGCAAAAAGTGGAGTCGAAGCTAAAATTGCGCCCGTAATTAATGCAGCTTTCATCTTTTTCATTGTGCGTTTTATTCCTGTTTTTGCCTGTAGTTTCAGTTCTACATTGTTATTTTTATTGTAATGGTAAACTTTTAAGGTAAGGGGAAATGTGGCGAAATTAATACAGCGTTACAACATGTGTATACATTTGCTGTGTATTTTAAAGAGATTAAAAACAAAAAAACACCCATCTTTTACAGGTGAAAGATGGGGGGTGATTAAATGAATCGGGTAATGTATTGGCTCACTTAGTTACATTGAGCTAAAGCGTCTTTATGAAAGTTGTGGCGTAAGGCAAGAAAATTGTGTTGTACGTCTGGAGCATGCAGGTCAAAGTTTGCTGCTGTGCTTGAGCCGTCTTGAGCAAAGGTTGCAGAACCAGCTGAAATCAGGGTTAAGCCCTTAAATGACCAATGCTCTATTGATTTTCCTGCTTCTAGGTTGCCGGTAAATTCAATCACGCATTTATCAATAAATTTAGTCAATTTGGCTTTGTTATCGACCGTGTCTGGATAGACTTTCAGGTTTTGAACTTCTTCTAATACGCCGGTTTCAAGTTGTGGGATTTTAGGAGCAGAAGTACAAGCAGTAAGAGATAAGCACGCGAAGCCAGAGAGAATAAGTGTTTTAAATTTCATATGATTCTTTCTTGTTGAGTGTTGTTAGCTTGAGTATAGGGAATTGAACATGAAATGCCTAGAATTGTTAGGAAAGGTTTTAAGTTTCTTCATATTCATATGCGGTTATTTGAGAATAGAGGCTGCTATGAGTTTTATCTAAAAACTTTGATAATTTATAAAAAGGTATCTCCACTTTAAAATCTCCAAATGCATAAGCGGTAACAGCATATGGTGCAAAGAATATCTCTAAACTACGTTCTTTAATAAGAATTACCTCAGCAGTAATTTGCTCAATACCATTCTTAACCCATTCTTTATCAAAATCCTCTGATTCAGAGCGATAAGCAATTTGAGCTAATAAATCATCGTGACAATAAGATTTAATAAATGCATCAGCATCTAAAATACTTTCTTGTTGAAAAAGCAACGTATAATTGATGAAAATAACTTTTCCATCTTTCACATAAAAATTTTTGGTGAAAAAATTATGATTACCATGGGCACCCCCTGTATAAAAATAATTTGTGAATACGAAACTCACAAAGTTATTACGGACATATCCAATATCAGTAGTTATTGAAATATCATATATATCCTGATATGTAGGCTCATTATTTTCTCTTTCGATATCTAAAGGCTTTTCAAAAAGTCTTTGTCGTATATGAATTAGCTGATCAAGTACTATTGAATATGTGAGGTCATTTATTTCTCTAAAATTATCATGTGCTGCCTTAATAACTGGGTAGTTACCATTAAAATCATACCCGGTCAAAGATCTAACGCTTTCAGATATTTCCTTTAACTCAATTCTTGGTTTTGTCGAATCCTCATTTATCTTCTCAATATTCCTTTGCTTAGCTGCTAAATCTAGTGATCTAAGAACTTTAACCCATTCTTTACTATTTAAATCTCGATTAATATTTATAAATTGAATTTCAGAAGCAATAGTATCTGGCACTTTACATTTGTCGAGTTGGATAGGAATTAAATAAATGGAATCTTCAGGATGATCTTTTCTCTTGTCCGCAAAATATTTTAGTTCTCGTTGAACATATCCTACTTTAGAAACACTATCAGAAGACATAAAAACCAAAACTACGTCTGTATCCCTCATATTTGCTTTGATACATTCATCCCATGCCTGTCCAGGAAGAAGGTCATGTTCATCCATCCAAGGGTTAAGGTTTTTACGTTTTAATTCTTCATAACATTCTAAAATAAATTCTTTATCTTCTTTCGCGTAACTTAGAAATACTTTCATACTATTTTAATATTAAAAAACCCCACCAATTTATAGCGGGGTTTCATTTAACTTTCAAGCAATTATAGCTTAGTGTTGTAACACCGAAATATCAGCTACTTTCGTAAACAAATCACGAAGCTGAGCAAGCATACGTAAACGGTTAGCTTTCAAGTCAGCATCATCTGCCATGACCATTACACCGTCAAAGAATGCATCGACTGGCGCACGAAGTGCAGCTAAAGCAGACAATGCAGCAGTATAGTCTTTGGCAGCAAATAATGGCTCAACCACTGGTGTGATTTTCGCAAGTTCAGCGAATAATGCTTTCTCAGCATCTTCAACCAAGTTTGCTTCAACCACAGCGCCAGTCGGCTCAGCTTCTTTGGCAAGAATGTTAGCAACACGCTTGTTTGCAGCAGCAAGAGCAGCAGCTTCAGGTAAGTCACGGAAGTGATTTACGGCGTTTACACGCTTGTCAAAATCAAGCGGAGATTTTGGCGACAACGCTTGAACGGCTTGAATCACGTCAACTGCAACGCCTTGGTCTTCGTATTTCGCACGGTAACGGCCTTCAAGGAATGCAACAGCATCGTTTAAAGTCTTGGCATGATCTGCAATAACGTCGCCATAAGCATTCAATGCAAGCTTGATCAGTTCTTCAATCGAAACATCAAGCTCGTTTTCAGTCACAAGACGCAAAATACCAATTGCAGAACGACGTAGCGCAAACGGGTCTTTCGAACCTGTAGGCGCTTGACCAATACCGAAAATACCGGTGAGCGTATCTAGACGATCTGCAAGCGCAATCGTAGTACCCGTTTTAGTCTTAGGTAAAACGTCACCAGCGAATTTAGGTAAGTATTGCTCACCTAAAGATTCCGCAACTTCATCATTTTCACCTTCAATGCGTGCGTAGTACGTACCCGCAATACCTTGAAGCTCAGGGAATTCACCCACAAGCTCAGATGTTAAATCGCATTTTGCAAGAAGCGCTGCTTTTTCAGCATCAGCAGGGTTTGCACCAGTAAGCGGAGCAAGTGCTACAGCCAATTTTGCAATACGTGTCGATTTGTCCCACAAAGTACCCAATTGTGCCTGGAATACCATATTTGCCAATTTTTCTTTACGCGATGCCAGTGGTTGCTTTTGATCTTGTAAGAAGAAGAATTCAGCATCCGACAAACGTGGACGAACCACTTTTTCGTTACCTTCAATAATTTGAGCCGGATCTTTAGACTCAATATTTGAAACGGTAATGAAGTAAGGCTGTAATTTGTTGTCAGCATTGACTAAGCAGAAGTACTTTTGGTTGTCCTGCATGGTCGTAATCAACGCTTCTTGAGGAACAGCAAGGAAGCGTTCTTCGAAGCTGGCACGTAACGCAACAGGCCATTCAACCAATGCAGTCACTTCATCACGAAGGTCAGCAGGAACGATGGCAATTGCATTCACTTCATCAGCAAGTACTTTCACTTGTTGATCGATGATCGCTTGGCGTTCTTCAAAAGATGCCACTACATGCGCTGCTTTTAACTTCGCTAAGTATTCATCTGCATGAGTTAAAGTAATCGCTTCAGGTGCATGGAAACGGTGACCAAACGTCACGTTGCCAGCTTTGTGATCCTGAATTGTTGCATCAATCACGTCGTTGTCTTTTAGCAATACAACCCATTTTACCGGACGCACGAATTCAGTACGGCTTGCCGCTGAACGCATACGTTTTGCAATTGGAAGGTTATCCAAAGCAGCTTGTAAAATTTGTGGCAATAAGACATCAAGGCTTTGACCTTTGACATCTTTCAAGAAACACACTTTTTCAACTTTACCGGCTTTAAAAGTCGATACTTGATCCGCAGTGATGCCTTGACCACGCATGAAACCTTCAAGCGCACGTGTCGGTTTGCCTTCCGCATCATAAGCCGCTTGCACAGCAGGACCGTCAAAACGTTTTTGTGTATCTGCTTGTGCGCCTTCAACATTGACAATTTTCAATGCCAAACGGCGAGGTGCTGCATAAGCTTCGATGGCATCGAAAGCCAAGCCTGCATCTTTTAAGCCTTTAATGGTTTCAGCATGTAGCGCGTCACGTAATTTTTTTAAGCTTTTTGGCGGAAGTTCTTCACAACCCAATTCGAACAATACGGTATGTTTAGACATTATTTCTTCTCCGCTGCTTTTTCTGCTTGAGCCGCTTCTGCTTCAACTTGTGCTTTTAACTGCGCAAGGACTTCATCACGTAATTCAGGTTCAGCCATCGGGAAGCCAAGCTTCGCACGTGCTGCCACATAACTTTGTGCAATTGAACGTGCCAAAGTACGTACACGTAAAATATAACGTTGACGTTCAGTCACCGAAATCGCGCCACGAGCGTCTAACAAATTAAAGCTATGCGATGCTTTAATCACTTGTTCGTATGCAGGCAGTGGAAGTTCCGCTTCGATTAAACGGGTTGCTTCAGCTTCGTAGAAGTCGAACAGTTCAAACATTTTTTCAACGTTGGCATATTCAAAGTTATAAGTCGATTGTTCCACTTCATTTTGGTGGAATACATCGCCATAAGTCACCGTACCGAACTGACCTTTGGTCCAAACCAAATCGTAAACTGAATCTACACCTTGCAAGTACATCGCAAGACGTTCAAGACCGTAAGTGATTTCGCCTGTCACCGGGTAACATTCAACACCACCAACTTGCTGGAAGTAAGTGAACTGAGTCACTTCCATACCGTTTAGCCAAACTTCCCAACCTAAGCCCCAAGCGCCAAGTGTTGGAGATTCCCAGTTGTCTTCCACGAAACGAATGTCGTGTACCAGCGGGTCGATCCCGATCGCTTTTAACGAGTCAAGGTAGAGCTGCTGGATGTTGTCCGGGTTTGGCTTCAACACAACCTGGAACTGGTAGTAATGTTGCAAACGGTTCGGGTTTTCGCCATAACGACCATCTTTCGGACGGCGTGAAGGCTGAACGTATGCAGCGTTCCATGTTTCAGGCCCTAAAGCACGAAGGAAGGTTGCAGTGTGGAATGTGCCTGCGCCCATTTCCATATCGTAAGGTTGTAAAATGACACAACCTTGTTCAGCCCAGTAAGTTTGTAAGGCAAGAATTAAGCCTTGGAAGGTATCAATATGCGATATGGCGCGACTCATGGTCATCCACTTAAAATTAGAGAAAAATTGTGTTCAATTATAAGGATTTTCCAGAGGAGTGGCAAAGGGTTAATGCGCCGACACTTTTTTGAAAAAAATCAAAATGCCCTTGAAAGATAACGGTTATTTATTTGCATCCTGTCATGTCATGTTTGATGACCGATTTACGCTGAGCTAAAAACCAAGAATAAATCAGATGTATAGCATTATTTAAATGAAATTGTGATAAAGATAAACAGCTCTCATCCGCTTATTTGCATGAAATTGGTTTAATCTGCACACAGTAAAATAATGCTTAAAAAATAAGGAAGTTCATGACAACTTGTAAAATTCAGTGTCACTTAAAATACAAGATTGTCCAAGCCACAGAATTCGTTTTTCTGATTCAAGCTGCACATCATCCTGATCAAACCATTATTGAAGAACAATTAACGTTTAATCCACCAGTCGCATGGCGTGAATTTCACGATCCGAGCCAGCAAAACCGTTATATCAGGTTGCATGTTGAAGCTTGTGATAGTTTTGAAGTGAACTACAGTGCGACAGTTGAACGTCATCCTGTAAAGAATGCAGATCTTCAGCAAAACCTCAATGAAGTGGCGATCCCAGATTTACCCGATGAGGTGTTGCCTTATTTGCTGGCCAGTCGTTATTGTAATTCTGACTTATTTGTAGAAATGGCAAACCGGTCATTTGGATGGATGGAGCCGGGCTATAGCCGCGTTAAAGCCATTGAACAGTGGATTTACAACAATATATTTTATGTTTCAGGCAGCTCGGATCAATTTACCACAGCGACAGATGTACTCATCCATCGGGCTGGAGTCTGTCGTGACTTTGCCCATTTAGGCATTGCGCTGTGTCGTGCTTTGGGTATTCCGGCACGTATGGTAGTCGGTTATGTCGAAATTGAAAAATTTCTACCGGATTTTCATGCTATTTTTGAAGCGTATTTAGATGGCGGTTGGGTATTGTTTGATCCGACCCGATTGGCACCTGTAGAAAATTTAATTCGAATTGGCACTGGAATCGATGCCGGAGATGTGGCATTTTCGACCTTCTATGGCGAGATTGAGCTGATAAAAATTGAGCCGATGATTACGCAGAAGTTAGATGACTAGCCGCCATTTAAATGGACTAAAAGTGCTGCTCAGTACAATGATTTTCAATGAATGTAGAATGCTGACTGTATATCGTGATCTTGTTTAAATCGCCGTGAATAATGAATGATAAATTTTGCAAAACCCTCAGGTTCGTTACAAACAAAATGGACGTTTTTTATTTTAAAAATCTATCAATAAATTGATAAGGGAAAGATATAAAATAAATACACCTTTATGCAGCATCATTCTATAATTCAAATCTTCAACTTAAAAACCACAAAAGGCGTGCTGTGTTTCATCCACAACTTGAATGGCTCAATATCTTAAAACCCAATTTTAAAGTCCTTCCGCTAAAAGACCGCCTGCTGTGTGGTATAGGCGCATTAATGGGGCTTGCACTTTCATCGCTGATCAGCTGGTGGGTGTTGGGCGATATCAACGCCTGGTATATCGCGCCCATGGGTGCCTCGTCGGTACTATTGTTTGCTGTACCTGCCAGTCCATTGGCTCAACCCTGGAATATGGTGGTCGGAAATAGTATTGCAGGCATAATTGGTGTGACCTGTGCGATGTATATTCCTAACTTGACAGAAGCCTTTAGTGTTGCGGTGGGCCTCTCGATTGTTTTAATGATGACGACAGATTCCTTGCATCCACCCAGTGGTGCAGTGGCCATTACTGCCGTTTTGGGTGGGGAAGCGGTACACCAGCTTGGATACAACTTTATCTTTTATCCAGTTTTATTGAATTCACTTTTATTAATGATGATTGCGATTGTGTTTAATCGCATGCTAGGCAAACAATATCCGCAAGTCGCACAAATCAACCAGCGTTCTAAAGACCCAACACCCACTCAAAAAGTCACGATTCAACCTCAAGATATTCAAGACACTTTGGATCAACAAACCGAGCTGTTAGATATCAGTGAATATGACTTACAAAAAATTATTTTAGCGGCGCAAGAAAAAGCCAATGCGAGGGGAGTGAGCCAGTTCAAGTGTCAGGACATCATGACTAAAGATGTCATTAGCTTAAATGAAAATGATGATATCCATTCGGCTTTGGATAAATTCAAACAGATGAATTTAATGAGCTTGCCTGTGATAGATGCTCAGCAGCAATTGGTGGGAACACTGGCTTTATATGAAGTAGTAGAATGGTTTAAGCGTGCGACCGACTTAAGAACTACATGGCAGCGTCAGGTTAAGGATATTATGGTGCGTCAAGTCGTCACTGTGAAACCCCAGCAACCGATTCAGGATTTGGTGCCGTATTTTGTGGAACGTTCATTTAATTATATTGCTGTAGTAGAAAACCAAAGAATGGTCGGGATTATCAGCCGTGCCGATATGATTGCAGCATTAAATCAACAGTTGAATCTTGCGGCTAACATCTAAAAATAGGCAAAAAAAAGCTACGACTCATTGGGGTAAGAGCCGTAGCATAAAACGGTAAAAGCTCAAAAGTTAAAATATTAACGGTATGGATTAGAGTCCTGATTTACCGTACGAACCGGATTCTGATAGCCTGATCCAGAATCTATTTGAAACTGTTTTTTAGGCATAATGAGCCATAAAACCAAATAGACTAAAATCCCTGGAAATGCTGCGCTCATAACAGAAACAAGTACAAATATAATGCGGAGTAAATTTGCATTCCAACCAAATCGTTCAGCAATACCACCCATTACACCTGCAATCATATTCTGTCGGTTAGAGCGATATAGACCAACATTGGCCATCTAGATCTCCTTAAAATTAGAAAATGTATGAAGTTAAAACAACTCACTCATAATTTAGAAATGGTGATGCAAAAAACTTTTTAAAGTGATGCAGCATAAAAAATAGTTAAGTTATGTAACTGGCTATGCCTGATCTCTGTACTGCGACATCAAATATATTTATTTTAAAAAGGTTAATTTATATCAATGAAAATCAAAAAAATATGTGAACTGTATTATAGTTCAATAGCATGAATATCCAGACAACTTATCCAATAAATAATTGAATGTACCAATACGCAGCTGAAGAAAATCTAGAATTGAGGGGTAAATCAGTGTTTCTAAAAGCAGATTACCGTAGATGTATCCTTGTGACTGTCTTATTGGGTCTTGGGGGCTGTAATCAGCCACTAGAAGATTCTGTTGCCAAACAAATGGAATCTGAAAATCAGCTGGCCAATTCCGCTACTGCTAATACTCAAGGCAAAAAACTGACTGAGGTCGCCGGAAAGGCCGCCATGCCCGCGGATACTACAAGCGTTACCCAGAAAAAAATTCCAGAAAATGCTGAATCCTATGTGGGGCGTTATCGGAGTGCGATTAGCTGTGCTGATCCTTTGATGAAATGCAAAGAGGGGACTGGAGATTTTATTCTCAATTTATTAGCAGATGGTACCGCACACAGCAGCATTATCCATTTAGGCCAAATTACATTTGATTCGGACTCTTATTATCATAAAGATTCTTGGTCTTATGATGAAGAGCATCATCAAGTGATTTTGCATCGATCAAATGGAGTAGAGTTTTTCTATAACGTCGATCAAGATCAGAGCTTGCAAATGGATTTAGATAAAATTGCCTCTGCTTCAGAACAAAATAAACAATATTTTGCTGAAGGTCATCCATTTCCCCAACAAGCATATCGTTTAGTCAAAGCAAGTACGAAAGTGAAAACCAGTGAATCCTAAAATTTAAGCAAAAAAAATACTCCCAAAATGGAGTATTTTTTTGAATAAAATTAAAATTTATTGGAATAATGAGGATTAAATTTGGTGGGTTGTGAGGGGCTCGAACCCTCGACCAATAGATTAAGAGTCTACTGCTCTACCAACTGAGCTAACAACCCTGAACGCATTTAAAAACAATATTTTAAACGAATTGCAAGATGAAGCAAAATTTCGAGAATGGCGAATCTACCGAAGCGGTATGGTTTGTCTTGGTCGGAATATTTGCAGGTTTCGTTTCTATTTGAGTACGGGTATTTTAGTACAGAAAGAAGCCTTAAGAAAGATATGGTGGGCCGTCCGCGACTCGAACGCGGGACCAATGGATTAAAAGTCCACTGCTCTACCAACTGAGCTAACGGCCCATATTTTCAGAGAAAATATCTGAGAAGTAAAAAAGCTTCTCTGTAGAGAAGCTCTTTAGAATCTTGGTGGGCCGTCCGCGACTCGAACGCGGGACCAATGGATTAAAAGTCCACTGCTCTACCAACTGAGCTAACGGCCCAAGATAATCAAAATAAGTGGTGGGCCGTCCGCGACTCGAACGCGGGACCAATGGATTAAAAGTCCACTGCTCTACCAACTGAGCTAACGGCCCGAAACCAACATTCAAGCATTGCCTGGATGCACAGTGTAAGAAAATATAAGGTTTTCTAAACACCACTTCGTTTTGATGGGCGTATTGTAGCAAGTTATTAAACGAGCGCAAGTAAAAATTAGCAAACTTGTTGATGTTTGATTATAAATGCAACAAATTTGCTTTATCTAGTCAAAAAACATACGTTTTGAATTAGAAACGGTATTGATAAGCTTGGATATTGTGGAATATTTCTGCCGTTAAATCACAATATTCCGTGGTATTCGGCAATAAAACCAACAAGCGTTCATCGGTTTTATTGGGATCAAAAGCCTGTTCTTTTAACTTGTTCTTTTGGTATTTAAAAGTACCGGTGGTTTCCACCTGTACTTGAACACGTAAGAACACAGGAACAGCATAAGCAGGCAGGCATTTTTTAAACTCGGTTGCCATTTGCTTTAAATCTTGCGCTGTTAATTCTGCACCATCATTCAGCGTAATTGCCGCCATGCCTGCACGACCGTTGGTATTGGGAATTTCTACGCCATAAACCACAGCTTCAGCAATTTTTTCATATTCGCTGAGGACATTTTCAACTTCAGTGGTAGATACATTTTCACCTTTCCAGCGGAAAGTGTCACCTAAACGGTCCACAAATTGAGCATGACGGAAGCCAATATCACGTACCAGATCGCCTGTGTTAAAGAATGCATCGCCATGCTTGAATACATCTTTCATGATGACGGATTTATTCTTTTCAGGATCGGTATAGCCATCAAAGGGTGAGCGGCGGGTAATTTTACCAATCAATAAACCGACTTCACCTTTTTTGACCTTCTTGAACCAGCCTTTGGCATCTTTCACCGGCGCATTGCTTTCTTTATCAAACTCGACAATCGCATAAGGTGTAGGGGAGAAGCCTACCGTGTTGTCAAAGTTAAACACGTTACTGAAACCGACATTACCTTCGCTTGAAGCATAAAGTTCAAGAATTTCTTCAATACCAAAACGTTGCTTGAATTTGTCCCAGATATTTGGGCGCATGCCATTACCGATCATTTTTTTCACACGATGACAGTGTTCGAGTTCAGATACAGGCGCATCCATGAGGTAACGGCACAATTCACCGACATAACCAATCGCAGAGGCATCAAATTTTTGTACATCTTTCCAGAAAGCAGAGGTGGAATATTTGCGTCGTAATGCCAGTGTGGCACTGCCAGCAATCACGCCACACCAACACACCACGATCCCCGTCGCATGATAGAGCGGCAAGGTCACGTACATGACGTCGTCTTTATTCAGGTTTAATATATGCCCATAGGTGCCATAGGCCAAAGTCCAGCGGCTATGCGTGAAAATGACCGCTTTGGGTAAACCGGTCGTACCCGAAGTGTAGATGTAAAATAAGCCGTCTTTACCTTGAACACTATGCGTGGTTGGTGTGTTGAATTTGGGGAATTGATCAATTTTATCCGCGAGATTCACCCAGTTTTTCGGTGCTGTACCTGCATCAATTTGAGTGGCTTGATCTGCAAACCAGTGAAAACGGTCTGCTGCAAGCGCTAAGTCTGGACGGACTTCTTCCACAGCGTGACGGCATTCTTCACCGACAATGACTGCAATGGGTTTTACCAGATTAATGCTATGCGTCAGTGCCTTACCGGTTTGCGATGTATTGACCAGAGCTGAGGTCACGCCAATTTTCGCTAAAGCAACGACTGTCGCTACAAGTTCCGGACGGTTTTCCACCATCACGGCAATGACATCGCCTTTACAGGCGCCAAGGGACAGATAAAAATGCCCGATTTGGTTGGCCCATTCATTCAATTCTTGATAACTGAATTTTTGATCTTCAAATAATAACGCGATGCCGTGAGGATTGCGTTTGACTGCTTTTTCAAAGGCAATGCCTAATCCTGCAGGGGTGTTAGGTGTGCGTAAATAGGCTTGCTTCAGACCACTCAATAGATGAGGGACTTTGCTCATAAATTTGGGTAATTTTGCTGCGACATCAGCAATACCAATAAGATCGCTCTGTGTGCTGTGGTTCATAAGAATCCTATTTATTTTTCATAATCCAATATGTCTATTTGTTTGCGGTCATCTGTACAGGTGTCTTTTTAATCGTTTAATCCTAGTGCAATCAACCTAATTTGACAAAAGTATCAAAAAAAACCTAGTCACCGAAATGACTAGGTTTTTTTTATTCACTGCATTAGAGCTAATTATGACTCATTTGCAGGAGTTACTTTCTTCGGTGGACGACCGCGAGGACGACGGGGGCGGACAGGTTTGTCAGCGTCATCATCAGCATCGGGGTTATCTACATCAGCTTTTGGCTCAGCCAGTGCTTGTAGGTCTTGAGCAACCTCTGCCGGCAATTCAGCTTTTACCGGTTTTGGCTTTACTGCCTTTTCAACAGGGGCTGCTTGAACAGCTTCCTCGATCGGCTCTGCAACCACTTCTGGAGCGACTACAACTTCTGGAGCTTCCGTCACTGGTGCTTCTTCGGCTATAACTTCAGGAGTTTTCGTCACCGGTGCTTCTTCGATCACAGCTTCTGGTTCTGTCACCGGAGCAACTTCAGAAGTCGTTGTTTCAGCAACTTCCTTTGCAGCTTTAGGTTCGCTATGTGCTTGCTTGGCTTGCTCTAAAGCTTGTTCCGCAGCAAGTTTTGCCAAACGACGACGTTCACGAGGATCGTTGGCAACACGGTTGTCCGAAACAGCACGAGGTGGTGTCAAGTCCAACACAGGCGCCGGTTCAGCCTCAGGTGCAGCTTTGGTTACTACAGCAACATCACGTGTAACCGGCTGTGCTGGTGCTTCCGCTTCAGTTGCCTGAGACACCATAGTCGCCGCATATTGCTCAGTGAATTTCACCAAGGCACGGTTGAAGGTTGGGATTAAACCAAATTGTTCAATCAGCACTGAACAATCTTCACCATAAATATGGCGAATTAAGCTGCCAACCGTATATTGACCCAAAGTTGGAACCTGAGATGGGTTCAATTTTGGAGCTTGAGCCTGTTTTGCATAAGCTTCACGTTTTTGACGACGATGCATACGCGGATCGTTGCTTGCACGTTTGTCAGCAGGACGCGGTTGCTGTGGCTCGCGAGTTTCAGTGGTTGCAGCAGGTTTTTCTGCCTTCGCGACTACCGGTTTCTCAACTACAGCTGCTTTGATTTCTGCAACAGCGACAGGTGCAGTTTGAGCGATTGGTGCTTCAACAATAGCTGCTGTTGCATTTAACGCGACAATTTCACTTTTCGCCTGATCGACATTCACCACCAATGCAGTTGGAATAACATCCTGACGAGGCGTATCAATCACTTCGACTTTAGGTTGTTGTTCATTAACTACAGGAGCAGCAATGGCTTGCTGTGGAGCAGCTTGTTCGTTCAATACGCTTTGATCGCGGTGACGATTTGGGCGGTTTGGACGTTGCGGGCTATTGCGGTCACGACGTGGAACAGCATTTTGCTCTGGTTGAGTTTCAGATGCTTGTTGTTCAACGTGTTGACGTCGAGTCGGGCGCTTGTTGTCACGTTGGTCTTGGCGCTGTTCATGGCGCTGATCTTGACGTGGTTCCGGGCGCTGTTCTTGACGTACTTCTTGGCGCTGCTCATGACGAGGAACTTGAACAATTTCTTCATGCACTTGATTTTGTTGATTGTCGTGCTGAACTTGTTCGCGTTGCTCTTTCGGCTTGTTACGCTTTTTATTGTGACGTTGCGCTTTTTCTTCTCTGTCAGAATACTTGTCCGCAACTTCACGCTGTTCCTGTTTTGGTGTTACAGGTGCATTTGGCGTTAAGTAAACATTGTTGTTTGCAGTTGCAACCGGTGCGCTTGGAGCAGGAGCAGATGTCGCAACTTGACCGAATTGGCCACGGCTCACAGCACCCTCATTGACCATTTGTTCAATGGCAGCAGCAGCATTGTTTGCAGTACGTGCCTGATCAACTGTTTTTGCTTGCTTTTGCACAAACAGGTTTTCTAACCATGCACATGGGCTTGCTGAAGCTTGAGCAGCAGGTGCAACTTGAGCTGGCTGTTGTTGCTGTACTTCTTGAGCTGCTTGTTGTGGACGGCGTTGTGGCTTGTTGTTTTGGTTTTGAGCTTGTTGCTGAGCAGGTGCTTGTGCAGCAGCTTGAGCTTGTTGCTCACCTTCCAAATGCCATTCAGAAGATTCATAACCCAACTCTTTTTCACTTGAACGTGTTGCTTCGGTACGTTCATAGCTGGTTGGCGCAAAACCTTCAGCGTTATAAGTGATTTCGTAATGCGGTGTTTCCAAGTGCGGATGTGGCAACACGGTTACACGTACATTTGAAGTTTGTTCTAAATACACCAGCGTATGACGCTTTTCATTCAACAAGAATGCTGCAATTTCAACTGGAACTTCAACCTGAACTTCACCATGACGTTCACGCAGAGCAATTTCTTCCACTTTACGCATGATCGACAGCGAAAGAGAGCGTAAGTCACGCACCATGCCAGTACCATGGCAGCGCGGGCAAACATAACCGGTCGCTTCTTCAAGCGATGGACGTAAGCGTTGACGGCTCATTTCCATTAAGCCAAAACGAGACAATTGACCGAACTGGATACGGGCACGATCGCTTTGAGTTGCTTCACGAAGTTTTGCTTCAACCATGCGCTGGTTGCGGTCTTTGGTCATGTCGATGAAATCGATCACCACCAAACCACCGATATCACGTAAACGCAGTTGACGCGCAATTTCTTCAGCCGCTTCCAGGTTGGTATTTAAAGCGGTGTCTTCAACGTCGCTACCACGTGTTGATTTCGCCGAGTTAATGTCAATTGACACTAAAGCTTCAGTTTGGTCGATCACGATTGAACCGCCAGAAGGAAGTTTTACTTCACGTTCATAGGCAGTTTGAATTTGGCTTTCAATCGCAAAATGAGCAAATAAAGGCTCATTTAAAGTATAGGTTTTAAGTTTTTCTAACTGGCGCGGCATCACGGCTTTAACGAAGTTATAGGCTTCGGTATAGGCTTGTTCAGAGTCAATTAAAATTTCTGCAACATCGTCACGTAAATAGTCACGAATCGCACGAGTAACTACGCCAGCTTCCTGATGTACCAACATTGGTGACGGACCAGAACTTGCTGTGGTTTGGATTTGTGCCCAAAGGTCCATCAGGTGTTGCAAGTCAAGTTGCAATTCTTCTTGTGAACGACCAATACCCGCAGTACGAACAATCACGCTCATGCCACGAGGAATATTCAGTGACGACAACATTTCTTTCAATTCTTCACGAACTGAACCTGAAATTTGACGACTGATACCACCACCTTTAGGGTTGTTTGGCATAAGCACCAAATAACGACCGGCAAGCGAGATAAAGGTAGAAAGGGCAGCCCCTTTATTGCCACGTTCTTCTTTTTCCACTTGAACAAGAAGTTCTGTGCCTTCAGTGATCAATTCGCGGATATTTGAAGTTTGGCGAGGGTCTGCCTTGTAGTATGAATTTGCGATTTCACGCATAGACAGGAAGCCTTGACGACCTGCACCATACTCAACAAAAACAGCTTCTAAAGAAGGTTCAACGCGAGTCACGTGACCTTTATAGATATTGGATTTCTTTTGTTCACGGGTACGATTTTCTAAATCAAAATCGTAAAGACGCTGACCAGTGACAAGTGCAACGCGAATCTCTTCGGCATGTGTTGCATTAATCAACATACGTTTCATGGGTGTAACACCTAATAGTGATACACAACAAAACATCGCTATTCACGTAGCGAACATCATACATTACGGATCAATACCCAGATCTCAAATAAACTCTTGTGGTCTGAGCTTTTTTACCGGCCTTTTTTTGGGCTTCGGTTTTTGATTCACGTATTGATGATGGCAATACGGCTTCAATCTTTAAACGATTAAAGTCACCTGAACGCTTCACTGGCGGACAAACGGTGCATTAGATGTGAGTAACTTTCACTGTCACGCAGCTTGAAGATCATCCCTTCCATTAAGATAGAGCGTCTTGATACGGAATTATCATCGTATCTTTGCTTTATGTGCAGATCCAATGCATCAACGTTGTAGCCTGAATGCGACTTCAGGGTGCGACTAATCTGATGTGTATCAGTTTACGTTTAAAAACCAACTTTAAGTTGGCGACATATTTTTTAGGGCAGACTGATTTATGTACATAAGTACAATTAAACGCAACAGTTTGCTTTTTTGCCGATATAATAAGCCTTCGGCGTCGGCATATTCTTTAGGGACCTTTCCGTATTTAATGTGAATTGTCAAATTTAATATTTAACTTCAAAAATATTGAAGTGATTAAATTTTTTCACACTAACGGTGGTATCCGTGCGCTGACTATATCAAACCTTGCATCATCTGCCTATGGGTTAAGCTTATGTTTCTTGTGTAAAGCATAGCCTAAGTGATCAGTTTTTAATCAATTTTAGTATTTTTTTGGGTCATAGTAACTGTATGAATTCTACGCAAGAATGGCAAAGTGTCACTTGGTTTGAAGTGGACGAGCATCAATCAGGCCAACGCATCGATAATTTTTTATTTTCTCGACTTAAAGGTGTGCCTAAAAGTCGTATTTATCGTTTGATGCGTGAAGGACAAGTTCGGGTCAATAAAAAGCGTATCAAAGCGGAAACGAAACTGGCAATTGGTGACCAAATTCGCGTTGCGCCAATTCGTTATGAGCCTAAAGATGAAACGCCAGTACCGGTATCGGACAAAGTGGCTCAAAGCCTGCTCAGCCGCGTGATTTATGAAGATGAAGGCCTGATGGTGGTCAATAAACCTTCAGGTATTGCCGTGCACGGTGGTAGTGGTGTGGCGTATGGTCTGATTGAAGGCTTGCGTGCAGCAACCGGTAAGAAATATCTGGAACTGATTCATCGTATTGACCGTGATACTTCCGGCCTAGTGATGATCAGTAAAAAACGCAGCACTTTAAAAACCCTGCAAGATTTACTGCGTGAACATAAAATCAAAAAAACCTATGCTGCGATTGTGAAAGGCAACGTCGTGATCGATCGTCAACTGATTGATGCACCTTTACACCGTTATGAGCTTGCCAATGGCGAGCGTCGTGTATGCGTCTCTAAAGAAGGTAAAGAGTCGAAAACGCAGTGGAATGTGGCTGAGCGCTTTATGCATGCAACGCTTGTATATGCATCACCGCTTTCAGGTCGTACCCATCAGATTCGTGTGCATGGTTTAAGTATTGGTCATCCTTTAATTGGCGATGAAAAATATGGTCATGAAACTGTATACAAAGGTCCGAAAGCACGTCGTTTATGTTTGCATGCACTGCGTCTGGAAATTCCGGGTTATGAAACCATTGAAGCGCCATTGCCTGAAGATATGCAGAGTCTGGTGGCACAGTTACGTGCACAGAAGAAAGATAAAGAACCGGTTTTAACTGATCGTGATGAAGAAGATTGAATTTTCTGCTCTCAAGCAGCGGGAGTATTGGATGAATAGTCCCGTTACTCAAGAATGTGGATGAATAACTTTGACCTCTCTCTTGCGCAGTAGTACTGCTCATCTCCTGAAAGGAGAGGGAGTGTCACGATAGCGAATAAGAGGAATGAATTAAATTTTGCTAAACTTATCTCACGATATTTAGTTCGTTCCTTGCGCTTGAAAAATAATAGAAATTCTTTCCTCTTAGGAGATGAGAATCCTCAGAATATATTCTGAGTTCGCAAGGGAGAGGTCAATTTCAAGTTGTTATTCACCCTGAATCAAATATTGGATTAATTCATGAAAAAAGCGGTAGAACTTGTCATTTTCGATTGGGATGGCACTTTATTTGATTCAGTCGGTCAGATTGTTGAAAGCTTAAAATTTGCTGCCAAAGAATATGAACAACCCTTAACGCATGAAGCTGCAAAAAGCATTATTGGTTTGGGGTTGCCGGAAGTCGCGCAAGTGTTATTTCCCGATGTGCCTGAATTGCACCATGATATTTTGCAATGTTATGCGACTCACTATGTCGAAAATTCGAAAGGTGATGCATGGTTTGAGGGTGTGGCGGAATTGTTGAATGATCTCACGCAGCAGGGTGTAAAGCTTGCGGTTGCCACAGGAAAAAGCCGTAAAGGGTTAGACCGTGTGTTAAGTCAAACCCAGAGTCATGAGCTTTTTATTGTGACCCGTGCGGCAAGTGAAACCAAATCTAAACCTGACCCACTGATGCTCGCAGAAATTTTGCACATTACCGGTGTCAATGCTGAAAATGCGATTATGGTCGGTGATACATCGTATGATTTGGAAATGGCGCAGAATATTGCCATGCCACGTATTGGGGTGAGTTATGGGGTGCATACACCTGAGACGCTGGCACAATATAATCCGCTTGCTATTGCAGAAGATGTGGCAAGTCTGCATCAGGTCCTCTTGAATCAGGTGAATTTAAAACAAGCGGTTTAAGAGATATCGGATGCTAAAAGGGTGATTTAAAATCGCCCTTTTTTATACTTATTGAATTCTAAATTTTTGCAGATCAGGTTTGTGGTTACCCCAATCGGTCCAGTAATTAACGACAGTGACGGTTTTATTTTGAATACTCATGATTTTATAAACATCATTACGCGGCGGTGAAATTTCATTAGGGCGAATGACTTCAGTCATCATAAAAATGTCCGGTGTAATCCAGGTAATACGCCACGCATCGCTATTGGAGTAGCCACGACTACATTCCATTTCATTTTGCCATGCAGCAGCGGTCGCTTGAGGATTAAATTTTAATCCCGCACAGCTTGCGCGACTTACAATTAAATATTTGTTTTTAAGCTGGTTTTGATAATTTTGTGCAAAGGCTGTACTACATAAGGTGGTGAGTGAAGCCGTTAATAACAGTGTTTTGATTTTCATTGCCAATATTCTAAGTCATTGTTTTTAATTGTTTAAAAATATCATGTTGATTGAGCAATGAATATGTCGTTTTTACTCAAAATAGAGCGATAGTCTCATCTTTTAGTCGTAGTGGTGATTGATTGTTAAAATGAATCACCTGCATTGCAGAGCTGCTTACTCGGATATCATGAATTATCTACGCTAAGTGCTTTGTTTCACTGAAAAAAATAGAATGCCATTTATAGGTAATAGCTATTGTAAAAAATAAAATAAGTATTGGCATAAAAACCGCATTTTTCAGATTCTAAATCAGTTTATACATATACACGTTTTCCCAAGATGGGCAGCACCCATTTGCTGATGGGTTTGATCATTTGCATAGCATTTTCACATTGTTCATTCCATTTCCATCGATAACGGTATAACTCCAATTTTTTGCAGTTTAAGGAAACATTGATGTCGAATTCTGCTGTTGTTGAATCAGTCGCCTTGGCGCTTAGAGAAGCTGAGTTGTCACAAACTGCGATTGCACCGATTCGCCCGCAACTGGGTGGTGAAAGTGCTGATGTAGATATTGCCTACGCAGTTCAAGAATTAAATACCCAACGTGCCCTAAGCGAAGGACGTCGTTTAGTCGGCCGCAAAATCGGTTTGACTTCAAAAGTGGTACAAGCCCAACTGGGTGTAGATCAGCCTGACTTCGGTATGTTGTTTGCAGACATGTCTTATGGTGATGGCGAAGCAATCCCGGCAGGTTTATTGATTCAGCCTAAAGTTGAAGCAGAAATCGCGTTAATCATTAATAAAGATCTTACCAAAGAACATCATACCTATGCAGACATTATCAGTGCGACTGAATATGCCTTGCCAGCGGTAGAAGTGGTGGATAGCCGTATCGAAAACTGGAAAATCTCACTGATTGATACTGTTGCCGATAACGCATCTTCAGCGGCTTTTGTTTTGGGTTCACGTCCTGTGAAACTTGAAAACCTGGATTTAGTGAACTGCAAAATGACCATGACCCGTGGTGATGAAGTGGTATCTCAAGGTGTAGGTAAAGCCTGCCTTGCAAATCCACTCAACGCTGCTGTTTGGTTGGCGGATGAAATGGTTCGCCGTGGTCGTCCACTGTTGGCGGGTGACATCGTATTGACCGGTGCATTGGGTCCTATGGTTGTTGCACACCCGGGTGATGAATTCAAGGTTGAAATTGAAGGCTTTGGTTCTGTTGTTGCTGCATTTGCTGCTGAATAAGTCTGTATTTTAAGAGAGTACGTTAATGAAAAAGATTAAATGTGCATTGATCGGTCCGGGTAATATCGGTACAGATTTGCTTTACAAACTTCAACGTAGTGAAGTTTTGGAACCTGTATGGATGGTGGGGATTGACCCAACTTCTGAAGGTTTGGCGCGTGCAGCGAAAATGGGGATCAAAACCACTGCTGACGGTGTAGACGGTTTATTGCCGCATGTTTTAGCAGACAATATTCAAATTGCTTTCGATGCAACTTCTGCATATGTACATGCTGAAAACAGCCGCAAGTTGAATGAGCTTGGCGTACAAATGATTGACTTGACGCCTGCAGCGATTGGTCCATTTTGCGTACCACCGGTAAATCTTGAAGCTTTGCTTGAACAAGGTGACTTGCCGAACGTAAACATGGTGACATGTGGCGGTCAGGCAACCATTCCTATGGTGGCAGCTATTTCACGTGTTCAACCTGTAAACTACGGTGAAATCATCGCAACGGTATCAACGAAATCGGTTGGTCCGGGTACACGTAAAAACATTGATGAATTTACACGTACCACTGCGGGTGCAATTGAGCAAGTGGGTGGCGCGAAACAAGGTAAAGCCATCATCATTATCAACCCTGCTGAGCCACCATTGATGATGCGTGACACTGTGCACTGCTTAGTTGAAGGTACACCGGATCAGGCTGCAATCACAGAATCTGTGCATGCCATGATTAAAGAAGTTCAAAAATATGTACCAGGTTACAAACTTGTAAATGGTCCAGTATTTGATGGCAACCGTGTTTCTATGTTCTTGGAAGTCGAAGGTTTGGGTGATTACTTGCCTAAATATGCCGGTAACCTGGACATCATGACTGCAGCTGCTGCACGTACTGCAGAAATGTTTGCAGAACGTCTCATTGCTAACCAAGCAGCGCAAGCTGAAGCAGAAGCTTAAGGAGCAGACCATGTCAAAAATTATTATTAATGATATGACGTTACGTGATGGTATGCACCCAATGCGCCATCAAACTACACCAGAGCAAATGGTTGCGATTGCAACTGCACTTGATGATGCTGGTGTACCTTTAATCGAAGTAACACATGGTGACGGCTTAGGCGGTAACTCTGTGAACTACGGTTTTGCAGCTGCAACGGATGAAGAATATTTAACAGCGGTTATTCCAAAGCTTAAACAAGCCAAAGTATCTGCACTTTTAATTCCGGGTATTGGTACGGTTGACCATTTAAAAATGGCGCACGATGTAGGTGTAGCAACGATTCGTGTTGCAACACACTCTACAGAAGCAGACGTTTCTGAACAGCACATTACTGCTGCGCGCAAACTTGGCATGGACACTGTGGGCTTCTTGATGATGGCTCACATGGCGACTCCAGAAAAACTTTTGGAAGAAGCCAACAAAATGGTGTCATACGGTGCAAACTGTATCTATGTCACTGACTCTGCGGGTTATATGCTTCCTCAAGACGTAACTGACCGCGTGGGTATTTTGCGTGCCAACTTGGCTTCAGACATCGAAATCGGTTTCCATGGTCACCATAACTTGGGTATGGGCGTTGCGAACTCTGTTTCAGCGGTTCAAGCGGGTGCAACGCGTGTCGATTTGGCTTCTGCCGGTTTAGGCGCAGGCGCAGGTAATACGCCACTTGAATTGTTTGTTGCGGTTGCTAACCGTATGCAAATGGAAACAGGTGTGGACTTGTTCAAAGTTCAGGATATTGCTGAAGAACTGATTGTTCCAATGATGCAACAACCAATTCGTGCAGACCGTGATGCAGCAACTTTAGGTTATGCAGGTGTTTACTCATCATTCCTGTTGTTTGCTAAACGTGCTGAAGCGAAATATGGTGTTTCTGCTCGTGAAATTCTGATGGAACTTGGTCGTCGTGGTACGGTTGGCGGTCAGGAAGACATGATTGAAGACTTGGCATTAACCATGTCTAAAGCACGTGAGCTACAAGCTTAATTTTAAAAATTTTCTTTTAAAGTAAGTGTTAGAAAGCACCCCATTGAGGGTGCTTTTTTTATGGCTAAACATTTGTATTTATAGATAAAAAATATCATGCGATATGTAAAATATATTAAAATAATCAATTATTTAAGATGCTTTAAAAGCTGCTTAAACCTAAAAACGATTAATAAAAAAAATTTAAATCCAAAAAGGTGAAATTTTCTTAAAAATAAGCACTGCAACAAGGCTTTAAGAATAATGAAATAAATTTAGGGCAAAATATCTTATTGTTTAAAGTTCTTAACAAGAGTTGATGGTGAATCTTAAACAATAAAAAAGCCGGATGAATGCCTTTAATCTTAATACTCTGGTCTGATTTTTTTTAACTGCATTGTTTAGCATGATGGCGTCATAGCTTAATTTGATCACTGGGAATAAGCCATGCGTCGTCAAACTTTATGGAAAGCCATCTGTGCTGCGACTCTAGCATTAGGTACAACTGCAACGAATGCAGAATTTATCGACGATAGCCAAGTCCAATTAAAATTCAAAAATTTCTATCTTGATCGTCAGATTGCAGCAACACCAGAGAAAAACTGGGGTTCATGGTCACAAGGCATTACCCTGGATGCAAAATCCGGTTATCAGGATATCGGTGCTGGCATTCAAGTCGGTGCAGACCTTTTGGTACAGCACGCATTTAAATTGAATGGTCGCGATAAAAATGCCGACTTCGTGTTGCCGCATGATGGTAAAGAGTCAAAAGACAACTTCGGTAAAGTGGGTGCGACCTTAAAAGCCAAAGTTTCACAAACCGAATTGAAAGTAGGTGAGTTATTACCGGTATCTCCAGTATTGGTATTCGATCCATCGCGTCAGTTGCTGACGACTTATAGCGGTGCATGGTTAGAATCTAAAGACATTAAAGATACCAAACTGACTTTGGCTTATATTGATAAGATCAATAACCGCTATGACAACCAGTTCCGAGATTTAACTCTATTTGCTCCAGGTAAAACTTTACCTGATGGCATTTCAAAAGGAAGTTTTGACCAAGGTCCTGAATCTGATGGTATGTGGATTGCGGGTGTGGATCATCAATTCAATAAAGAGATTGGTGCAAGCTACTGGTATGCAGATGTAAAAGACATCTACCAGCAGCATTATGTCGGTGCGAATTACAAAACCACCTTAGGTGAAAAGGCAAAATTAGATAGCCATATCCGTTATTTCGATAACTCGGATTCAGGCAACAAGCTGTACGGTAAAATTGATAACCAGGCATTATCTGCAGGGGCAAAAGTTAATTATGGCGCACACACAGTAGGTTTGGGCTATCAACAAATGTTTGGTGACAGTGCTTTCCCAACGTTGGGTGGCTGGGTGCCACAGCCTTACCTTGTAAACTGGGGTGTTGCGACTTTCACTGCTATTGATGAGAAATCAGTAGGTTTAACTTATGGTTATGACTTCTCTGAACTGGGTGCAAAAGGTTTGAATGCTACTGCGGTATACATGATGGGCTTTGATGCTGAAGCAAATGGCAAGAAAAACCAGGATTCGGATGAGCTTAATCTAATCGTGAACTACACAGTGCCTGAAGGTAAGTTGAAAGGTTTAGGCTTCCAAGCGATGTATATCGATGCTGACTTCGATTATAAATCTGACCTTAAAGAGTATCGTGTAGCTACAACCTATACCTATAAGTTCTAAATCATTGAATCAAAAAAGAGCGACTGTTGATCAGTCGCTCTTTTTTTTGAGCTCACAATATTTTGGCTTGAAATACCTTAAGCAAATTATGGGTATGATTTTATTTTAATTGTATAAAAACAAAGACATAAATAATCGTTTTTTTATAGGGTTTGATCGTAAATTTGTATCAGTTTGCAGGTCTTGAACGGTTAATATAAAGATGTAAAAAGTCATTTTAATGAGTCAACTTGACGTCGAATTCTTGTAATAGAGGGACACGCAAGCTAAAGACTGTAAGAGGAATCAATATGAGCACTGTTCAAATCCCTGACTATCAAACAGATCCATTCTTTGGCTTAGAAGACAAATGGATTGAAACTGCTGAAGGCGAGTTGACGCATTACCACGAAATTGGTGAAGGTACACCTATTCTATTTTTACACGGTTCAGGTACAGGCGTATCTGCTGCTGCAAACTGGTGGTTAAACTTGCCACAAATTGGTGAGCAAGCGCGTTGTATCGCAATTGACACCATTGGTTATGGTCAAAGTGTGGTTGCGCCAAACACTGCTTACGGTATCCGTGCTTGGGTTGATCACGCAATCCGTACTTTAGATGCTTTAGGTATCGAAAAAACTTGGGTAGTGGGTAACTCTTTGGGTGGCTGGTTAGCATTCCAGATGGTGCTTGATTACCCTGAACGTGTTTTGGGTATCGTGTCTATGGGTACTGGCGGTGCGAAACAGACTGCTGCACTTAAAGCGCATGCTAATCCAGTGCTTACAGAAGAAGGCATCAAGAAAACCCTTTCTATGTTTGTTGTGAACAAAGACTTGATCACTGATGAACTGGTTAAAGTACGTTTTGATTCTGCGAAAAATGATTACGCGTCTGACCGTCTGATGGACGTTGTTGGCGCACGTGACCGTGACCGTTTCGAATTCCCGCTTGATTTCGAAAAAATGAAAGAAATCAAAGTTCCTGTACTTTTGATTCATGGCGTACAAGACGTGGTCATTCCTGTGTCTCGTTCATGGGATATCTTGAACATTGTTCCACATGCTGATGCACACATCTTCAGCCAATGTGGTCACTGGTCTCAAGTTGAAAAATCTGAAGAATTTAATACTGTAATTAAAAATTATTTAACAGCTCGTGGTGTTTAATCACGCTGTATGAATAAAATGAAAAAGGATGACAGTAGTCATCCTTTTTTTATGCCTTTAATTAACTACTCACAATTAAGTGCTAATAAGGTTAGCCGTCACATTGATGCTAATGGCCAAAATGGTGGTATTAAATCCATAGGCCAACAGCAAGTGCAAAGTATTTAATACACGCATCGATCGGGTGGTAATCGAAACATCCGCCGTTTGAGCTGAAGTTCCTACGACATAACTGAAATACAAAAAGTCAGGATAAGTCGGTTCAGGAGTTTTTGGAAAATCCAGTCCGCCATCTTTATGTTTTTCTAATGCCAGATAAAAGTCATGAGCATAATGAATGGCAAAGATGGTATGCATAAAAAACCAGGCAGAAACAAGGGTGAGGATGGATAAGATTAAGTGACCTGTTCGAATGGCGGAATCTGGGGGTAAATGATTAATTTCAATAACGATGGCAATGAAACACATGATTAAAGTCAGAATTACCAGCAGTAAAATCAGCCATTTGCTGGCATCTTGTTGTTGTGCAGGCTGCAAAATATGGGCATGTTCTGTACGCCATAATGTCTTTAGAGTTAAGAATAAATAGCCATAGATTGCTATATTCCAGCTGATTAAAAGACAGGTAGACCAGCCCCATTGGGTCAGCCAGTGCAAAAAATAATAGAAAACAGCGATTGCAGGAAAAGTAAAAAAGAAATAAGGGTGGTATCGAACACCTACTTTTATACGATGCAGCGGGTCTATTTGCATAATCTTCCCTATATTGGTCTTTATTTTTTACAAATATTTTAAAAAGGTTGTGCTGGGCTTATTAGACTTAAGTTGTAATTTTCTGATTATGAGATATTTTTATAAATGAGTGAAAGAAAAGTTATACGTTATTTCCCATAAAGATGGGCTTTGAAGTGGTGAATTTTTATAAGACTTCAGTCTAATGTGGTAGAAAAATAATCAAAATGGTGCAAAAAAAGACACCATTATTTATCAGAAAAATAATGGTGTGCTCAATTGAAAAAAGTGAATGTGTAAAAAATTGATCAATCGCGATTGATATTCAGATAAAACACGCGGGTCAGTAATTCAATAAATTTCTGTACAGCGACAGAACTACTGTTTTTGTGGTAACTCACATAGAGGTCGAGGTAAGGAAGCTCAACATCTAGCGTGCGAATGACAGAATTACTTGTGGTTAATGGGGCAACATAGCCCGGCAGAATGGTACAACCCAGTCCCATACCTACAGAGTTGATGTTAAACAAGATGTTGTCTGCTTTTTGCACAATGTTGAATTCAATCCCATTGGCTTTGGCAAAATCCAGAATCGCATTGTGTAGCGTTAAAGACTGTTCTGCTGCTGGAATAATAAAATCTATACCATTCAATGCTTTAACTGGGATGCGCTCATATTTGGCCAAGGGATGATTCTCTGGCAAAATAAAGATTAGCGGTTCGCGTAAAACAAATAAACTTTCAATTTCATCACTATTGAGGTTCTGGCGTGTAAAGGTCACATCCAGTTCACCTTTCTTCAATAGTTTAATTTGCTCACTGTTATTTAAACTGAGCAAATCAATTTTTAAATCCGGATTTTGTACACGTAAATTCGGTAGTACATAAGGGAAAATTTTCATTTCCGCGACTGGAACGAAGCCAATACGCAGCATTTGCTGTTTAGCTTGCGAGACTTGACGTGCCATGGCAATGGCTTTGTCGGCCTGTGCCAGCGTCAAACGGGCTTGTTCTAGAAATACTGCACCTTCTTCCGTGAGTTCAACTTTTCGTTTGGTACGATAGAGCAGTTGTACGCCTACATCTTCTTCAAGGTCTTTAATTTGCTGACTTAAAGAGGGTTGGGCGGTATAGAGCTTTAACGCCGCTTTACTAAAGTTTAGTTCTTCTGCAACGGTGATAAAATATCGAAGATGTCGTAATTCCATATAACCAATCCAATGAGTAATCCAAAAAATGTCTTACTATAATTTGAGGAGAGTATAATCTATAAACAACTATTACGTGAAGATGATTCTGCCATTTAGAAAATAAATGGTCTTGCATTTTTCATGACTGTTTTAATATAAGAAAAATGTCTGCTAATAATCTCTAAAATATCTTAATTGAAACAAAAAAAATATTTCACTAAAAGCCGCTATAAAACCATTATCCACTAAAAGTTGAGTCTATTTACTTTGTGACAGAGTACGTCACAGGAGAGCTTCTCATGAGTGGAAAAATTGATGTGCGCGAAATCGACGCTTTGGTCGATGCACAAAATGGTCGTATCTCGCCATATATCTACACAGATCCAGATTTATATGAATTAGAGCTTGAACGCGTTTTTGGTCGTACTTGGTTATTCCTGTGTCATGAAAGCCAAATTCCTAAAGCGGGCGATTTCTTCAATACCTATATGGGTGAAGACCCGATTATTGTAGCTCGTCAAAAAGATGGCTCAATCAAAGCATTTTTAAACCAGTGCCGTCACCGCTCTATGCGTGTGAGCTTCGCAGACTGTGGTAATACGCGTGCATTCACTTGCCCATACCACGGCTGGTCTTACGGTATTGATGGTTCACTTAAAGATATCCCGTTAGAAGATCGTGCATTCCCGCAAGGCGCATGCAAAGAAAAATGGGGTCTGGTTGAAGTTAACCGTGTTGAATCTTACAAAGGCTTAATCTTTGCTTGTTGGGATGAAACCACACCAGATTTAATCGAATATATGGGTGATATCGCTTGGTATCTTGATGGCGTATTAGACCGTCGTCCAGGTGGTACTGAAATCATCGGTGGTGTGCATAAGTGGGAAATCGAATGCAACTGGAAATTTGCAGCTGAACAGTTTGCATCTGACCAATACCACGCATTGTTCTCTCACGCATCTGCCATTCAGGTGTTGGGTGCAAAACCTGATGACGAATCCTCTAAGAAATTAGGTGCTGCTCAAACCGCTCGTCCAGTTTGGGAAACCGCTAAAGACGCGATCCAGTACGGTTCACGTGGTCATGGTTCAGGTTTCTTCTTTACTGAAAAACCAGACGCTAACGTGTGGGTAGACGGTGAAGTTGCCAACTACTTCCGTGAAACGTATGAAGAAGTGAAAGAACGTTTGGGTGAAACGCGCGCATTGCGTCTTGCGGGTCACAACAACATGTTCCCAACCATGTCTTGGTTGAACGGTACTGCAACACTTCGCGTATGGCACCCACGTGGTCCCAACAAAACTGAAGTGTGGGCATTCTGTATTGCCGATGCTGAAGCTTCGCAAGAAGTGAAAGAAGCATTCGAACGTTCTGCGACGCGTGCCTTCGGTCCTGCCGGTTTCCTTGAGCAAGATGACTCTGAGAACTGGATTGAGATTCAAAAAGTTTTACGTGGTTATAAAGCACGTAATAACCCACTCATTATGGAAATGGGCTTGGGTCACGAGAAGAAACGTGAAGATGGTATTCCAGGGATTACCAACTACATTTTCTCTGAAACTGCAGCACGTGGCTTATACCGCCGTTGGGCAGACCTGTTGATCCATGAAAAATGGGAAGACGTAGAGAAAGCAGCTGACGAATACGAGAAGGAGCTAATGAAATGAGTCAGATCAGTTTAGAACTTCATCATCAAATTAGTCAGTTTCTATATCGTGAAGGCAAAGCGCTAGACGACTGGAAATTCCGCGATTGGCTGGATATGTTGGCGGAAGACATTTCTTATACGCTACGTACCACGCCAAATGCACAAACCCGTGACCGTCGCCGTTCAGTTGAACCACCGACGACTTGGGTGTTTAACGATACCAAAGACTTGCTCGAACGTCGTGTTGCGCGTCTTGAAACCGGTATGGCTTGGGCTGAAGAGCCTCCATCACGTACGACTCACATGGTGAGCAACGTGATTGTAGAGCCGACTGAAGTTGAAGGCGAATACGACGTGTACGTAACTTATTTGTTATACCGTACGCAAAAAGAGAAAGACGTAACGATTTACTGTGGTAAGCGTCACGACAAGATCCGTAAAGTTGAAAGTGATTTGGGCTTCCAGATTTTCAACCGTAAAATTACGTTAGATCAAGTGACCTATAACTCACATAACCTGAGTGTATTCTTCTAATGAATAAGATTTTTGTTTGCCAAGTTGACGAATTAGACGAAGGCGAAGCGCTAAAAGTAGATTGCGGCGTGAACGGTATTGAAGCGCTTGCAGTGTTCAACAATGGCGGAGAATTCTTCGCCATGAATGACCGTTGTTCACATGGTAATGCTTCTATGTCTGAAGGTTATCTTGAAGATGATGGTACGGTTGAATGCCCACTGCATTCAGCACGTTTCTGCTTGAAAACAGGTGAAGCTTTATGTCTACCTGCAACTGATCCAATCAAAACTTTCCCGGTGATTGTTGAAGATGGTCAATTGTTCGTAGAGATGGCAGGAGAGTAATCATGGGTTGGCTACAAGGCGAAGTTGCACTGATTACTGGTGGTGGTTCAGGTCTGGGTTGGGCTTTGGTTGAGCGTTTCTTGGAAGAGGGCGCACAAGTTGCGGTTCTTCAACGTTCAAAAGCAAAAGTGGATGCCTTGAACGAACACTTCGGTGGTAAAGTTCTTGCGATTGAAGGTGATGTAGCCAGCTATGCAGACAATGTCCGTGCTGTTCAAGCAACCGTTGAGCGTTTTGGTAAGCTTGACTGTTTCGTGGGTAATGCCGGCATCTGGGATCACTACGCTGATATCGTCAATACCTCTGGCGAGCAGCTGGAAAAAGCCTTTGATGAAATCATGGGCATTAACACCAAATCGTTAATTCTGGGTGCCAAAGCTGCGCTAGATGAGTTAGTGAAATCTGAAGGTTCAATCATCTTCACATTGTCTAATTCTGCATTGTATTCAGCAGGTGGTGGTCCAGTCTACACTGCATCTAAACATGCGGGCGTAGGCATCATGAAAGAACTTGCTTATGAACTTGCACCGAAAGTGCGCGTCAATGCAGTTGCCCCATCAGGCATGAACGTGAATATCAAAGGTGCGGCATCACTAGGTCAGGAAAATCTTGGTCTGCTCGATGCACGTGATCCCGAGAAAATTGCCCGTGGCATGCCGTTGAATTTCTTACCAGAACCTGAAGATATGACTGGTTCTTATGTATTGCTGGCGTCTCGTGCCAATAACCGTCCGCTGACGGGTGTTTTAATTAACGCTGAATGTGGTTTGGGTATTCGTGGTTTACGTCAGCCGCGTGCAGGCTTCTTTGAAGACTAAATCTTTAAAGAGTTAAAACGTTTAAATACAAAGAACTATACTCGGCAGCCTTTTGGCTGCCTTCCGTTTAGGAGTCAAACATGGCCGTTAAACTTATTTGTGCCTCACACAGCCCATTAATGGAATTTGCTTCGCCACAACGTGCAGAACAGGAAACCAATGTTCGTGCCGCGTTTGAAAAAATGGCAGCTGAAGTCAAAGCCTTTGATCCAACTTTAATTATTACTTTTGGACCCGACCATTTTAACGGTTTCTTTTATGACTTAATGCCAAGTTTCTGCGTGGGTATTCGTGCCACAGCCGCAGGGGACTGGAATTATGGTGCAGAGAACAACAAGATTAATGTGCCTGAAGATACTGCGCTTGCCCTGGTGCGCCGCGTATTGGATGAAGGTGTAGATGTTGCCTATTCTTACCGCATGCAGGCCGACCATGGTGTGACTCAACCTTTGCATTTCCTATGCGATGGTCAACTCGATCGTTATCCAACGATTCCGGTATTTATTAATGGTGCCGCAGCACCTATGCCAACGACGAAACGTACTGTGGCTTTAGGTCGCGCGATTGGTCAGTTCATCAAATCGTTAAATCTTGAAAATGAACGTGTTCTTATTTTAGGAACAGGTGGTCTTTCGCATGATCCACCGACACCGCAAATGGGTTCTGTTCCGCCTGAAGTGGAAGAATTCCTGATTTGTGGTCGTAATCCTAGTCCTGAAGCACGTACAGCGCGTCAAGCAAAAGTGATTGCAGTCGGTCAAAAACTGGCAGCAGGGGATACCTCTGTTGCCGTGCCTTTAAATGCTGAATGGGATATCGCATTGCTTGAAACCTTCAAGAATGCTGATTTCGCAGCGATTGAAGCGATGACTGAAGCAGAAATTCGCCGTGAAGGTGGCCGTGGTGGTCAGGAAGTTCGTTCATGGATTGCAGCTTTTGCAGCACTCTCTGAATTGGGCGAATACGAAATGACCACTCAAGTCTATGAAGCAATCAGTGAATGGATTGCAGGCTTCGGCATTGTATCTGCAGAATTAAAAGGGTAAAGCACATGAGTAACATCGAAACCATCGTTATTGTAGGTGCAGGTCAAGCCGGTGCCAGCGCCATTTTAGAACTTCGTGCCAACAAGTATGAAGGCAAAATCATTTTGGTGGGTGATGAAACGCATCTTCCTTATGAGCGTCCGCCTTTATCTAAAGATGTGATCTTAAAACCTGAAGACACTAAGATCGAAATTCTGTCAGAACAAAAACTGGCTGATTTGAATGTTGAAGTGATTCGTGGCAATGGCGTGGTGAAAATCAATGCTGAAGATCACAATGTGGTTCTGAAAAATGGCGATGTAGTTGCATACGACAAGTTGCTTCTTGCCACTGGTGGTGCAGCGCGTCGTTTACCGAACTTCGATGCTTTGGGTAAACATGTTTATACCTTGCGTAACCTTGAAGACTCTCAAGCGCTTGTTCCTGTGCTTCAAGCCGGTCGTCGTCTCATCCTGATTGGTGGCGGTGTGATTGGTCTTGAACTTGCATCATCTGCGCGTTTTAAAGATTGCCAAGTGACTGTGATTGAAATGGGTCCAATGGTGATGGGTCGTTGTTCACCACGAATTCTGAGCGAATTTTTGCTTGAACAACACCGTGCCAAAGGTGTGGATGTTCGTCTTTCAACTCAGATTGCGGATTGCCGACTGGATGGCGAAGAAGTGGTTGTCACTCTGGAAGGTGGCGAAGAACTTCGCGCTGATGCTGTGGTTTACGGTATTGGGATTGTGCCAAATGCTCAGCTTGCAGTGACTGCCAGTCTTGATGTTGACGTGGCGATTAAAGTCAATGAGAACTGTCAAACTTCAAATGCTGATATTTATGCCGCAGGCGATGTGGCAACCCAACTTCGCGCAGATGGTGAATTCCGTCGTGTGGAAACTTGGGAAAATGCCAATCTTCAAGCCGGTATTTTCGCGCGTCATGTAATGGGCGTAGAGCATCCGAAAGCCAATCCAGCCTGGTTCTGGACGGATCAACTGGATATCAATTTCCAGTTTGTCGGCGATATGGCAGCGGCTCAATGGCTGGTTCGCGGTGAAATGGATGCAGCCAAAGGTGCAGACAATTCATTCGTGATGTACGGTGTGACGGATGGTCAAATCGTTGCCGGCATTACCGTCAATGCTGCAAAAGAAATGCGTCATTTGAAAAAAATGATCAGCAAAAATACTGCTTTCGAAGCTGAAAAACATCTAGATTTGGCACAAGATTTACGCAAAATTGCTTAAGTTTTAGTTCGCCCAATCAGGAACAGACCTCTGCTTTGCTCAGGTCTGTTTTTTTTATGTTTGCTAGATGGCTTTTTCATCACCACACATCATATTGTGGTTTTAAAAGGCTTTGCGTCGGTGCTGCCTTACTTTTGAGAAATGAACCATACATGGCGCAAGGTGACAAAAATCTTTTGCTGATCTTGAGAAGTGTACTTCGCGAGATGTCCATATACCCCAGATCAGCGGGCGGCATCCCTGCCACCATTAGTATTGTTGATAGTGGATTTGAACAAGAATTTAGTTCAATTCTTTCTAATAAAATTTAATTGAGCAATTTATGAATTCAAACTCATCTCCTATGGTGGTCACGGCAAGTATCTACGCCTTACTGGTTCTGATCTGGGCCACCACACCACTGGCGATTGTCTGGAGCGTACAGGAAGTCCATCCGATGTGGGTGCTGATTATCCGTTACTTCGGGGCATCCATCATTGCGCTGTTTTTATTGAAACTGATGCGTGATCCCTTGCCATTTGATCAGACTTCAATGAAAAGTTACCTGGCGGGGAGCTTAAATTTAATTGGTGCACAGCTGTTTATCTATATTGCTGCCAATTATCTGACCTCGGGTTTGATGGCGCTGATCTTCGGTTTTTCCCCTTTAATTGCAGGCTTGATTGGGCACGTCATTTTAAAAACCCAAAAGCTGATCTGGTTACAATGGCTGGGTATGGCGATTGCGGTTTCAGGTTTAAGCTTTGTTTTTGCCGATTCAGCAGACAGCAAGATCAATCCGATTGGTGTGGTACTGATGCTGATCAGTATGGTGTCCTATATCAGCTCAATTTTTTGGGTGAAACAGATTAATGCACCGCTTAGTCCGATGTCACAAGCCACGGGTTCTTTGATTATTTCAGCCTTAGGTTCGTTGTGTTTATTGCCGTTTATCTGGCAGCACATGCCGACTCAAATGCCAGGCATGCAAACCATGATTGGTTTTGTCTTTACCATGATCATGTCTTCAATTGTGGCGATGCTGTGTTACTTCTGGCTGATTCGCCGTTTAGCTGCATCGACTGTGTCGCTGAGTAACGTGATGACGCCCATCATTGCTCTGGTACTGGGTGCAACTTTAAATCATGAGCATATCAGTTCGAATGCTTTTATCGGCATTGCTGTGGTGATGTTTGGGATCGTGATGTATTTCTGGAAAGAATGGCGCGAACAGTATTTTTCCAAGCTTTAAATTCATTTCAGGAATTATAAAAGGAAGCTTAAGCTTCCTTTTTTCGGTCTTTACTTGCCTTCAGTATTAGTTTGGGGGCAGCTATGTACTTCAAAGCCATTGGCAAATTTCTAAAATCGGTTTGGTCTTCTAAAGAATACAACAACAAAACGTAAAGAATTTATTGCTGCAATTTGGTTAATATAAAATTGGATATAGAGAAAAATCAAATAGATCTGTTTGATAACAATAACGCTTAGGACAAACCTGAATGTCTGACTCGAATAAAGTGGTGGTCTACGCAGCTTTGCTTGGTAATCTGGCCATAGCTTTGGTGAAGTTTATTGCCGCATATATCACCAATAGTTCCGCCATGCTGAGTGAAGCTGTTCACTCGGTTGTCGATACGCTGAATGAAATTTTACTGCTGTACGGCATGAAAAAATCGCAACGCCCGGGAGATGTAAAACATCCCTTTGGTTATGGCCGTGAACTGTATTTTTGGGCGTTTATTGTTGCACTGATGGTTTTTGCATTAGGTGCAGTGGTGTCTATTTATCAGGGTATACAGCATGTACGTCATCCTGAAGAAATGCTTAATCCGACCCTAAATTACATTGTTTTAGGCATCGCAATTTTATGTGAAGGGGTATCCTGGTTTGTGGCTTTAAAAGCTTTTCGTAAGACCAAAGGTGAGCTAGGTTACTTCGAGGCTTTTCGTCGTAGTAAAGATCCGACGACATTCACGGTTTTGTTTGAAGATACCGCAGCTTTATGTGGTCTGTTTATTGCCTTGATCGGGATTTATTTGGCACACACTTTAAATATTCCAGAATTAGACGGTGTTGCTTCAATCCTGATTGGGATTGTCTTGGCAGTCTCGGCCATTTTACTGGGACGGGAAACCAAGGGCTTATTACTGGGTGAGTCGGCGGCTCCTGAGTTACGTAATAATATCTTGCTGATTGCTCAGGAAGATGTGGCTGTACTTTCTGCCAATGGTGTATTGACTGAACAGATGGGCGCACATCAGGTACTGGCATCTTTAAGCCTGGAATTTGAAGACAATTTAAGTTCCGATGACATTGAAGCCTGCGTCAACAGAATTGAAGCGAAAATTAAACAGATTCATCCTGAAATTGTGGCATTGTTTATTAAACCGCAAACTAAAAAAGTGTGGTTGGAACGTATGAAAGGACGTTTGGAATAAAAACGTGATATATATGGCGCAATATTCAAAATATCGGATTTTGAATATTTAGGTCACACTAAGAAATTGAATGTACATGAAGCAAAAGACTGAGCAATTACACTTTCAACTCCCCACCCAAGACTGCTGGTCACATATCTGGCGTCAACCCTCATTCAAATTTATGTATTCGAATCACCACAATGGTGAACGATTCTTAAATACCGTGCCGCGTCCTGAAGGGCGTAGACGTGCCGAACTCTTCAAGTGGCTGCTTACCCGTAAGTCATCCACCTGGAAGATGGATGTAAATCATAATGAGCATGCTGAATCTGCTACGGCGAAACGGGCGATTCCGCAAGATCGTCCAGAGGCCAGCATCGACGACTGGCAAGTGTGGTTTGTGGGGCATGCCACCGTACTGTTGCAGATCGGGCCATATAACCTGCTCACCGATCCGGTGTGGGGTGAACATGCCAGTCCTAAACAGGGCAAAGGTCCAAAACGGGTTATTCCTGCAGGAATTGCTTTAGAAGAATTGCCGACCATTCATGCGGTGTTGCTCAGTCATAATCATTATGACCATATGGACTTGGCCACTTTACAGTGGTTGCATGACAAATTTGCCATGCCGATTTATACCGGACTTGGTAATTCATGGTATTTGCCAAAAAGTTACAATGTACTGGAAATGGACTGGTGGCAATCGTCCTTATTGCATGACTTAAAAATTATTTATACCCCGGCACAGCATTTCTCGGGTCGCGGCTTGCGTGATCAGAATCGGGCACTCTGGGGTGGTTTTTCAGTGCTTGCTGGAAAAGATCACTGTTTCTTTGCCGGGGATACCGGTTATTCACCGCATTTTAAAGAGATCCAGAGTCGTTTGGGTGCACCGCGTATTTCATTGTTACCGATTGGTGCTTATGAACCGCGTGAGCTGATGCGCTATATGCATATGAATCCGCAGGATGCTTTTCAGGCGCATCAGGATTTACGTTCCAAATGTTCTCTAGCCATTCATTATCGAACCTTTCAACTGACCGATGAAAGTCGGGAACAACCTGAGCTGGATTTAAAAGTTGCAATGAAAAACACTTCTAAATTGATGACGCCATTTATCTGTGTGCGGGAAGGGCGACGTTTGGTGGTTTGATTTTTTCTAAGCTTGCTGCGTGCGAAGCTTTAAAAGTTGAATGGCAATCATTGAAATAACGATCATGGCAATATTCATGATGACCGGATTAAATGCAGCGGTAAGCTGTAAGGGATCTGTAAACGTAATCAGCAGTAATAATCCACTCAGGCCCAAAATATTAAGTTGATGGATAAAGACTGCTTTTTGCCAAATAAGAAAAGTACAGCCAAACCCTATTTCAATGAGGCCGGATAGGGCAACAGCTATTTTCGCTAAATGCAGTTCTAACCCGATAGCTTGCCAAATAGCTATTTCAGCACTGGACTGAAATAGGATTTTAGGTACCAGTCCCTGATAAATCCAAAGAACAGCAAGCGTGATTTGAATGAGTTGAAGTGGTCTTTCTAATTGAAGCTTATGAGTCACGAATAGCGTGCTCCAAAAAATGACTTTTATTTTCAGCGGATGGAAGCAAGCAGTTGTCGGTTGTTCCAAAAAGCTGATAGCGATTTAAGGCTACACGTCTGTAGAGAAAATCCCGGATAAAACTTGGAACAAGATACCCTAAATTCATCAGGGAAAATGGCAGGCCGAGATGCTGCATGACTTTAAGCAGAGCAGTTGATTCTGTATACAGCTGAGCATTAAGAATGACCACCATCGTAGTGTAGTGAGTGGTTGACATGCCGTAATGCTGGAGAATTTCTTCACCTAAAGGGGATTGGGCAGACACTAATTTAAATTTAGATTTTCGATCATGCTTGATTAAAAAATTTGCCCAGCCATTGCATATGACACAAATTGCATCAAATAAAATAATGTCATGTTGTTGGATGATGTGCTCAATCTTATTTTGCATAGGTTTAAGCCCTATTTTATTGAGTTATAAATTACTAGGATGGGTCTACATTGTATACAGCTTAATGCTTTGATCATCAGGTTGTAAATCCAAAATTTAAAGTCATTTTTGGGGAAATGATCAGTATTGTGGTTGATCAAAATTATTATCAAACGATGAAAAAATTCTTTTTTTATATGGGCTTTAAATATAGCTTGAGAGATTCGATTGTAACTTTTTAAATTTAAAAAGTCTTTTTTTCCTAGTATCTTAGATAGAGAAAAACGATGGTTTCTATTTGTAAAATCAGCTTTAGCTAGACATAAAAAAAGACTATGTTGAAAAGGTAAATTTTTATTTAACGGTTCATGACAATAATCACTTAATGATTAAATTTGGAGCTTAGACATGACAGAAGCTACAGGGAAATGCCCATTCCATCAACAGGGCGGACATAGCAGTGCGACTGATTCAAATACCAATTGGTGGCCCAATGCTCTAAATCTCGACATTCTTTCCCAACACGACAAAAAAACCAATCCGATGGATCCGGACTTTGATTATGCCAAGGCATTCAACTCACTGGATTTAGAAGCAGTAAAACAAGACCTCCGTGAATTGATTAACAGCAGCCAAGACTGGTGGCCTTCAGACTGGGGCAGCTATATTGGCATGTTCGTACGTACCGCATGGCACTTGGCGGGTTCTTACCGCAAGCAAGATGGCCGTGGTGGTGCGAACACCGGCAACCAGCGTTTTGCGCCATTGAACAGCTGGCCAGATAACGTTAACACCGATAAAGGCCGTCGCCTGCTTTGGCCAGTGAAGAGAAAATACGGCAACAAAATTTCATGGGGCGATTTGATCATCCTCGCAGGTACAGTGGCCTATGAAGAAGCGGGTCTGAAAACCTTCGGTTTCGGTGGTGGTCGTCAAGACATCTGGCACCCTGAAAAAGACATTTACTGGGGTGAAGAGCGTGAATGGCTCGCACCGACTGAAAACCGTTACGAAAATGACCAAGACCGTAAATCGCTGGAAAATCCGCTTGCTGCAGTGCAAATGGGCTTGATCTATGTGAACCCTGAAGGTGTAGACGGCAAGCCTGATCCATTACGTACCGCCCAAGACATGCGTGTCACTTTTGACCGTATGGGGATGAATGACGAAGAAACTGTGGCATTAACCGCTGGTGGTCATACCATAGGTAAAGCACATGGTAACGGTAAAGCAGAACTTTTAGGTGCTGATGTTGAAAGTGCAGATGTAGAATTCCAAGGTCTGGGTTGGCACAACCCTGAAGGTACAGGCAATGCCGGAAATACCATGGTCAGTGGTCTGGAAGGTGCCTGGACCACACATCCAACCAAATGGGACAACGAATACTTCTATCTCTTGTTCACTTACGACTGGGCATTGACCAAGAGTCCTGCCGGCGCGAACCAGTGGGAACCGACCAACATCAAAGAGGAAGACAAACCGGTTGATGCGCACAACCCGAATGTACGACGCAACCCGATGATGACAGATGCCGATATGGCACTGAAAGTGGATCCTGAGTACCGTAAAATTTCTGAGCGTTTCTATAATGATCCTGCTTACTTCGCGGAAGTGTTTGCGCGTGCATGGTACAAGCTGACTCACCGTGATATGGGGCCAAAATCCCGTTACTTGGGTGCTGATGTGCCGAACGAAGATTTAATCTGGCAGGATCCGATTCCATCGGTGAACTACGTTCTGTCTGAAGCTGAAATTGATGAACTCAAAGCCAAGTTATTAAACAGCGGTTTAACGTCTGCTGAGCTCATTAATATCGCTTGGGACAGTGCGCGTACTTTCCGTGGTTCAGACTATCGCGGTGGTGCAAACGGTGCACGTATCCGCTTGGCGCCGCAAAAAGACTGGGTTGGTAACGAACCTGAACGTCTGGCAAAAGTATTGGCAAAACTTGAAGAAATTCAGGCAGGTCTTGAGAAGAAAGTCAGCATTGCAGACTTGATCGTACTCGGTGGTACGGCTGCGGTGGAAAAAGCGGCTCAAGCTGCGGGTGTAGACATTAAAGTTCCATTCCTTCCAGGACGAGGCGACGCAACTCAAGAGCAAACTGATGCCTATTCATTTGAAGATTTCGAACCTAAAGCAGATGGTTTCCGTAACTGGTTGAAAGACGACTATGTGGTACAGCCTGAAGAAATGTTGTTAGACCGTGCTCAGTTACTGGGTTTAACTGCACCTGAAATGACTGTATTGATCGGTGGTATGCGTGTACTTGGTACCAACTACGCGGGTGCGAAAGAAGGCGTATTCACAGACCGAGAAGGCGTATTAACTAACGACTTCTTCGTGAACCTGACTGACATGAAATACAACTGGAAGCCAGTGGGCAAGAACCGTTATCAAATTGTAGACCGTGCGACGGGTGCACCGAAGTGGACTGCCACACGTGCGGACCTGGTTTTCGGCTCAAACTCAGTGCTTCGTTCATATGCAGAAGTGTATGCACAAGATGACAACAAAGAAAAATTCGTCAAAGACTTTGTTGCCGCTTGGACAAAAGTGATGAATGCAGACCGTTTTGATGTGAAGAAATAATTTCACTGACATGTAAAAAACCGCCTTTAGAGGCGGTTTTTATGTGAAACAAGGATATCTCATATAAAAGCTAAATCTTACACACTTAGCTTTTTTATAGATTATAAAATATTGAAATTATTTAACTTATTCATTATATTTCGTATAACGTGTATTATGTTAATTTTAAAAAAACATACAAACAGGAAGGTTTTAAATATTAAAAATTATATTTTTATTCAGATTAACTGTCTAAATCCAGTTTTCCTCTTTTCCAATATTTAATACATCATCTTTGAGCTTTTTTAGCTCTTCAAAAACTTTTGAATCAAGTTTTGGACGAACTTTTTCAAACTTAATTTTTAATAAATCTAAACTCCTTAAAAGCATAGAAAAAATAAGTTTTTTTCGGCCCAAGTCATCTGTTGTCTTAAAACTTGTTGGATCAACTCTTAATCGAAAATCCATATTTTGGCGTTTAATAGAATAATAGATACGTTCTTCAAAACTATCTTCACCCATTATAATGATTATACAATCCCAACTATTTAACGGAATATTATAGGATTTATCATTTAGTCTCAGATTTAAGGTATCCTCAATGTAATTGCGTGCTGTAAATACCAAGTTAAGTTGCTCTTCAGTTATAACCTCTTTACTTAACTCACAGCCCAACCATATTTTCATAAATATATCCTAGTAATTATTTTTGTTCAAAAGAGGTCTAGAACCGAACGTAGCTACATTATTTAAAATTCTTTCAGTTTGCAATTCATGCCTATCAAAATTTATTCCTGAGACTGATTCATAGGAAAAGCTTTGCGCAACAAAGCCTTTAAAGCGTAAATTTTTATTTGAGACATTATTTTTTCTACGTTTTAAAAAAACAATCTTAGCTCAATTTAATTTCTATTTAACCTAATGGTGCTTATACGAAATGTAATTGAAATAATATTGTAATATCAATAATTTAATATAAAAAAAACGTTGAAAGATCAGCAGAATCCCGGCTTGGAAACAAGTCGGTTTTTTTTGTGAGCGATTTTGATGTGTTTTGCCAATTAAAAATGGATTTTTAACTTCAAAAAAGAACATTTTTATTAAAAATTAAGTTGACCAAAGTCTGAATAATATCCCTCTCGAACTCATCCCATTCCCCAAACTCTGGTTCCACCAACAGAGTTTGTGACACAAAGCCATAGCAGACCCGTTGCACATTTAGACCCATCCGTTTGAGCTGTTCAGCATCCTGAACAAAAGGTGCAAGAATGCTTTGCCACATCTGCACCATCATTTTATAACTTTTACGATAGCTCTCAATATTTGAAATCTGCCGTTCCAGTAAAAAAGTCTGCGCCCATAAAAACTGATGTGCCTGAATCTGCTCAAGCTGAAAGTGAATCACCTGCTGTAAGTAATCATCCAGAGCCAAATTGGGGGATAACTTGATCAGACTGTGTGCATAAGTTTTTAAGTCCTCGGCATTGTTTTTTACGTGTCTATGAATGGTTAGCGCGATCAAATCTTCCTTTTTGGAAAAATATTCATAAAACGTGCCCAAGCCTACACCGGCCAACTCGGTGATTTCCCGAATGGTAAGGTCATGTGCAGCACGCTCATGCAAAAGCCGAACAAAACTTTCCTGCAAGGCTTCCTGAGTCAGCTTGGCACGTGATTGACGCGGCTTGCGCCGTACTTGAATCTCTGGATTTTTCATAAAACTCTTTATCAAAGAAAGCCGAACATCCTGCGGCTATTTTTTCTCTATACTGGAGTGAAAAGCCCAGAACAACAAGCAGGAAAGATAAACGATGAATTCATGGATGACCCATCAGATCAGCAACCAGTTTGACGAACTGCAAGATTACAATCTATTTGAAACCGATCAGGTCTTGCAGGAAATCTTGACTCATTATGGCAGTCAGGATCAGGCAATCTTGTCACAGATGGGCAAAGTCGTGGGATCATCTGAATACTATGAATATGCAGATTTAGCCAATAAACACACGCCCATTTTGCATGCCTTTGATGCTAGAGGTCGCCGTAAAGACGTTGTGGAATTTCATCCGGCCTGGCACAAGTGGATGGCATTAAACCGCCAATTTGACAGTCATGCCCATCCATTTAATCATGCAGAATCATCTTCAAAATGGGTGGAATGGGCAGCGCGTTTTTACTTAAGCGGACAGGTTGAATGTGGCAGTTTATGTCCAACGTCGATGACGTTGGGCAGTATTCCCCTAATTCAGCGTGAACCTGAATTGTGGGCAAAAATTGGCGCAAAACTTCTGTCTACCGAATACGATGAACGTGACCTGCCGATTAGTCAGAAGAAATCGATCTGGCTGGGTATGGGTATGACGGAAAAGCAGGGCGGCTCAGACGTACGTGCCAATGAAACCATTGCCGTCCCTGTCGCCGAGTCAGGTCGTGGCAAGGCCTATTTGCTGACAGGACATAAATGGTTTTTTTCGGCTCCGATGTGCGATGCACATTTGGTCGTTGCCAAAACCGAGCAGGATGGCTTGGCCTGTTTCTTTGTACCGCGCTGGTTAGATGATGGCAGCAAAAATAAGATTTACATTCAGCGACTGAAGGAAAAAGTCGGTAACCGCAGCAACTCCAGTTCTGAAGTGGAATTTCAGGAAGCGTGGGGCATGATGATGGGTGAAGCAGGGCGCGGCATTCCGACCATTATTGAAATGGCAAATTACACCCGCCTGACCTGTTCCGTTGGTAGTACCGCCATGTTACGTCAGGCATTGGTACAGTGCATTGCTTATACCCGTCAGCGTAAGGCTTTTGGCAAACGCTTGGCCGAACAGCCTTTGATGCGTGCTGTGTTGGCAGATTTAGCTTTGGAAACCGAAGCAGCAATGCACTTAAGTTTTCATCTGGCGAATTGTTATGAATCTGATGATGCATTGTCGCAAGCATGGAAACGGATCATGACACCGGCCTCCAAGTTCTGGATTTGCAAACGAGCTGTTGAACTAAGTGGTGAGATGATGGAAATCTTCGGGGGCAATGGCTATGTCGATAACGGCATCATGGGACGTATTTTTAAAGAAGCACCGGTCAATACCATTTGGGAAGGTTCAGGCAATGTGATGTGCCTGGATGTATTACGTGCCATTCAGCGCGAACCTGAATCCATTGAAGTGTTGTTTCAAGATTTGGCCCCTACCACCATGCAAGATGTAACCTTGCAAAATGAATTGCAAAGCCTGTTTAAGTTATTCCATCAATCACCTGATGACTTGCAATTTATGGGACGTAGCCTGGTCAGCCGTCTGGTGATTTTGGCACAAGCAGTTTTATTGAAACGCCATGCACCTGATTTTGTCGCAAATGGATTTATCCAATCTCGTTATCGTGATTTTCACGGACAAGTGGTGGGGATGCTGAACCCTAAAGATGTAGATGTGGAGCGGTTGTTGGAGAGGGCATTGGCTAAAGAATATTAATTAGGCCATGAAAGCTCTCCCTCCCTTGGGGGATGAGAAATATATTCTGCAAAAGAGGGAGGGTTTAAAAATTATAAATTTGGGTTTGATGTTTAAATTTTTTGCACGCTTAAAACGACTTGAAATTTGTACAAATTAGCGCAATATATGCTTCACATCGACTCGATGTGAAAATGTAAAAACAGGTGAAATGAGATGGCGAAACAAAAGAAGCAGCCAGAGGTTGTGATCAATAACTTTGTGGCAAAATACATGCATGAGGTCAACAAAAGCCAGGTGTTTGTAGATCGAAAGAAAAATGTAAAACGTGGTTATACGAAGCATAAGCAAGGGCGATATTCTGATGATTATCGCCCTTTTAGTTTCTATGTCTTAAATTTTATTTGAATGTGAATTTAAGTACCGACAATGCGTGTTGCAGATTTCACCATATCCGCCAGACCATGGGTCTTAAAGTAATACTCCATCCAGCTTTTCACGATCAATGGGTTATCCATTTTCAAGACATGTTCCAGTTGTTGCTGTGCCTCGGTCATCGGGACATGACAAATCGCTTTACGTACCCGCAAAATATTACTCGAACTCATCGACAGGGTATTAAAGCCCATCGCCATCAATAACACTGCAGCTAATGGATCACCGGCCATCTCACCACAAATGCTGACTGGTTTATCGTACTTATGACATTCTTTAACCAAGCGTGTTAAAGCACGTAATACCGCCGGATGGAAGTGTGAATAGACGTTGGCAACACGTGGATTGTTACGGTCAACCGCCAGTAAATATTGGGTCAAGTCGTTGGAGCCGACCGAGAAGAAATCGACTAACTCGGAAAACTCTTCAATTTGTAAAAGTACACTCGGTACTTCGACCATAATACCAATTTTCGGTTTGGTGATTTTAACCTGTTCTTCTTCCTGAACTGCTGTCCAATCGCGCTCCAGCAAGTACAAAGCTTCTTCAACTTCGCTGACACTGGTCACCATTGGCAACAAAATGTGCAGGTTATTTAAGCCGATACTGGCTTTTAACATGGCACGAATTTGCGATGAGAAAATTTCAGGATGATCCAGTGTAAATCGGATACCGCGCCAGCCGAGTGCCGAGTTTTCCTCTTCAATAGAGAAATAAGGCAGATCCTTATCTGCGCCAATATCTAAAGTTCGCATCACCACCGGTTTATTGGCAAAGTGACTCAGCTGCTGACGGTAAATGGCGCGTTGTTCTTCTTCGCCGGGGAAACGGTCACGCAGCATAAATGGAATTTCAGAGCGGTACAGCCCGACACCTTTGGCACCCCGTTGTACGCCACGAACCACATCAATCATTAAACCGGTATTAACGAATAGTTTAACCGCAACCCCATCCGGGGTAATCGCATCTTTGGTTTCATACTGTTTTAAATCTTTGGCCAGTTGTTCTTCTTCTTTTTGAATTTCTTTATAGCGGCTACGTAAGCGACGCGGTGGATTAATAAAAATCCGACCCTGATGCGCATCGACAATCATCTCGACATCATCCAGGGTATTGATGGGCAGTTCAGTGACACCGACCACGGTTGGAATGCCGAGTGCGCGTGCCACAATTACCATATGCGAGTTCATCGCACCTTCAGTGGTGACAATGGCAGCAATTTTATCCACTGGTAATTCCACTAATGCCGCCGTGGAAATTTCTTCACCAATCAGAATGCTTTCATCAGTCAGTTCCCGATGACTGGCATCAGCTTCTTGCAAGAAGGCTAAAATACGGCGCCCGAGATCTTTCAGGTCCGAAACACGTTCGCGTAAATAGCCATCTTCCATTTGTGCAAACAGGGCAATATGCTTGTCGATCACAATACGAACCGCACCTTGTGCCCAGTTGCCATCGCGAATTTCAGCTTTAATTTCAGCAGGAAGAGCATTTTCATCCAGCATGCGTAAGAACACACTAAATAAAGCACGTTCATCAGCCATTAAAGCATCTTGCATTTTGTCATCAAGAGATTTAATTTCTTCACGAACAGAATCGATGGCATGATCGAGCAGTTCCAGTTCTTCACTGATGTCATCTGCTTCACGGTCTGGTACAGAAGCCAAATCGGCAGGTGGATACAGAATGACAGCACGACCTAAGGCAATCCCCCCAGAACCAGACACGCCTTGGAAGGTTTTATACGCTGGCAGGTTGTTCGGTTTACGGAAAACATCAATATTTCCGACCGCATGTGCGTGGGCAATCACCCCGGAAAGCTGTGCACATAAGGTGACCAGAAAAGATTCTGCTGCTTCACTAAAGTCTTGGGATTCTTTATTTTGAACGACCAGTACACCCATCACCTTACGGCGGTACATCACCGGAACGCCTAGAAAAGAGTTGTAAATCTCTTCACCTGTTTCGGGTAAATACATGAAGCGTTCGTGCTTGGGTGCATTGTCTAAATTGACGATTTCTTCACGTTGCCCAACCAGACCCACCAGACCTTCACCTGTATGCAGTGAAACGTGCCCTACAGCTTCTGCTTTTAAACCTTTAGAGGCCATCAGCAAGTAACGCTGGTTGCGTTCGTCAAGCAAGTAAATGGAGCAGACATCAACCTGCATGGCATTTGCCACCTGATTGACCATAATGTCGAGTGATTCATGCAAACTGGTGGACGCATTGATTTCTTGTACAATGCGTCTTAAGGTGTCCAGTTGCATATTCGACATAAAATCTGCTCCAAAAAAAGTTTAAATCCGTTTTTATTTATAACAATATGCTACTAAAAAATCTGCATTTTCATACGATTTTTTTATGCTTATATAGACGGTAACTGACTACACAGTTCCACCATCGCTTTTCGGTATACATCGCGTTTAAAATTCACGACCTGTCCTAATGGATACCAGTAACTTACCCATTGCCACTGGTCAAACTCGGGTGGGTCCGACAAATCCAGCTGAATATTTTTGACTGGCGCTGTCAGTTTGAGTAAAAACCACTTTTGTTTTTGACCAATACACACCGGGTCTGAATCCGAGCGTATATACCTTTGCGGCAAACGATAACGTAGCCAACCTTTTGTTTGCGCTACCATTTGAACATGTTCGGGCAATAAGCCAATTTCTTCTCTCAGCTCACGATAAAGTGCCTGTTCAGGGGTTTCTCCATACTGGATACCTCCTTGTGGAAATTGCCAAGCATTGTGTCCAATGCGTTTTGCCCATAAAACTTGTCCAACGTCGTTTGCCAAAATGATCCCGACATTCGGTCGGAAACCTTCTGAGTCGATCATTTGGCTACCTAAATCATGTGTAATGTGTGGCTTTTCATTCGGGGATTGTTATTTCTATATCCATCTCGAAAAAAAGCACAGCTTAAATGTTAAAAATTGCTATGATCTTAACGAATTTCTATCGACTAGCGGAGATAGATTTACATTTTTTTTCTTAAATTTCAGTTTTTACGAGTATTTTCATGAAATTGGCTTTATTTGACCTCGACCATACCTTATTAAATACCGATTCGGATTATTCATGGGGTGAGTTTTTAGTAAACGAAGGTTTAGTCGATCCAATCCGACATCGCCAAATGAATGACAAGTTTTATGAAGACTATAAAGCAGGGCAACTTGACCCGATTGCTTATAACGAATTTGTATTTGAATTTTTAACCCAGCACGACAATGATTATTTGGCTGAATTACATGAATTATTCATGAAAAAAGTGATTCGTCCACAAATGCGTCCCGAAGGTTTTGCCGCGATTCAAAAACATCGCGATGCAGGACATGAATTGGTCGGCATTACTGCAACTTCTGATTTTATTACTGCACCGATTTTTCATGAGTTTGGCATTACCGAAATTATTGCCACCAATGCAGAAGTCATCGATGGTAAATATACCGGTAAAGTCATCAATACCGCATGTTACCAAAAAGGTAAATTGATTCGTTTGGAACAGTGGCTTTCAGGACGAAATGTCGAAGAATCATGGGCGTATTCGGATTCAATCAATGACCGTTTCTTGCTGGAACATGCTGATCATGCGATTGCGGTCAATCCTGATGAGCGTTTAGCTGCACTTGCCAAAGAACAAGATTGGGAAATTCAGGATTGGTCGATTTAACAGGACTTTAAATCTTTTTAAAATAATTACTTATAGCCTGACTGATTAAATGATAAGTCAGGCTTTTTTTATGATACCTACTGCTCTGTTATGCATTTTTAAATCGTCCAGGATACTTTCAAAGTTTTTTAATGATGCTATGCTGATGTAGATAATTAATGATCAGTAGAGGGGCGATAATGAGTAACGTAAGACCACGAATGACCAACCTTTTTGAGCAACTCGGATTAGACTCAAGTGATGAGGCCATTGCACAGTTCATTGCCACCCATCAACTCAGTGCCCATACCAAAATTACCGAAGCGAGTTATTGGACTGAAGCGCAACGTCAGTTTTTAGCAGAAAAGATTAAGTCCGACGGCTCATGGGCCATTATTGTCGATCAGTTGAATGAATCCTTGCATGAAGATTCATTGATTCAATAAAGGTCAAAGTCAAAAAGCCAATCCACAGATTGGCTTTTTTTGGCAAATGGTTTATTTGATCCGTTTCCACAGCGTGACTTGCGACAGCGTATGCTGATATTTACGTGCTGTTTCACGAATGACAAATCTCACATCCTGCGGCTCTGCAAGCATTTCAAAATGCCCTTGTAACAGTTCAGTCATACCATCTAGCGTGCTAAAGTTTTCCCCTGATTGTTTAAAACCACCGACCCATTCAGTACGTGCAGTATGTTGCTCCAGCCAGGTATAGGGTGAGGCCAGCATTAAAATTCCACCCAGGGTTAATCGCCGGTGAATTTCGGCTAAAAAATCTTTTGGATGATGCAGGCGGTCAATTAAATTCGCCGCCAGAATAAAATTGTAATCGGTAAAATGAGGCTTTAAATTGCAGGCATCAGCCTGAAGAAAATCGACTCGGTCTGTATGGGCATCCAACCCCAGTTCTTTTAAGTTACAGGCTTTATATTCGACCAGTTCACCTTCGATGGGCAGGGTATAACGTAGCGTTTTGCCTTGTGCTAATTGTACTGCTTGCTGAATAAACCGCGCGGAAAAGTCCAGTCCCGTGACCTGATCAAAATAAGCCGCCAGTTCAAAGCTGACCCGACCTGTGGCACAACCGAGATCCAGTGCCTTATCTGCAGCAAGCTCCTGAAAATAGGGTTGTGCAATGTTAATCAGGCTTTGGGCAAAATTGGGTACATTAAAATATTCCGCGCCGTACTGAAATTCTAAATATTGAGAGATCATCTGGTCAGTTTCGTACTGGGATTGAAACTGCTTCAGCGCTTGTGAGGCCGCAACATAGCGGAATCCGGCATGCTGGAAGAAATGCCGGCGGAAGGCATAACGTGAGCTATGCAAGGCCTCATTGCCGGAAGAAATCCAGGAACCACCTTTGATTAAATTATGTTGGCCGTCAAAAGTGGGCGTGCTGAAATCATCATAGATCGGATGCACCTGAAAGTCGTCAAAAGGGTAAATCGATGTTTCAGTCCATTGCCAGACATTGCCCTGAATATCAAAAAAATCACCTTGCTGAAAATGATTGACCGGGCAGGGACTTGTTGCATATTTCAGTTCGATGGTAGCATGTTCAGGACTGGGCAGATCCGGATCTAAACCTGCCACATCATAGAGCCGATACCACTCGTCTTCTGTGGGCAAGCGAATACTTTGACCGGTTTTCTGGGCTTTCCAGTTACAAAAAGCTTTGGCTTCAAGGTAATTTACTTCTACCGGCCAGTCCCAAGGCATGGGGATTTCTTCCAGCATTAGACGCAGTGACCAGCCTGAATGTGTTTTTCGCCAAAAGCAGGGATGCGCTGCTTGAGAAAATTTCAGCCAGTCCAGTCCTTCTGCTGTCCAATAACAATCAGTTGAATAACCGTTATCTTCAACAAAATTTAAGAACTCCTGATTGGAGACTAAATATTGCGACGCTTCAAAAGCGGGAACATCAGCATGATGCTGACCAAACTCATTGTCCCAGCCATAAAAAACGGCATTGAAGGTTTTATGCAGTATGACTTTGCCTTGAGGAACAGCAATCAGCTTATTTTCAGGTGCTATCCCGGTCATGATCCGGGCACGCCACTGCGGATGATTTTGTACATAGCTCAGCTGCTGCTGGCGAATCAGTACCGATGAGGTTTCAAGATGAATCCGTTCATGTTCAATCCCCATGAGGATGGACCACCACGGATTGTGCCAGTTCAATGGTAAAGTGAGTGGTGCATGCTCAATCAGATTGAGGATCAGTGCCCGTACCTGATGACGATAAGCCCGTACTTCCGCGACGCTCGGCCATTCATAATGCTGGTCATTCAAGTCATCCCAGCTCATTTCATCGACTCCCACAGCAAAAATACTTTCAAGCTGCGGGTTCAAACGTGCACTAATCAGTTTGCTCAGAAGCAATTTATTAATAAAAAAAGTGGCAGTATGACCCAAATAAAAAATCAGTGGATGACGTAAGGAGATGGGTTTGAGGTAATAGCCTTCCGGATTTTTTAGACAGTCAAACAGCAGTTCATAGCTGTCAAAAGTATTCAGAAAATAATCACGCAAGCTATGCCGTGCAGTGGATTCATCAGCAAAGTTTAGATTGGGGGTGGGCAGTAAAGAAATTTTAGCGTCTTGCCACAAATGGGGAGCATCAGAATGGGATGTAGATGGATTTTTTTTAGATATTAACGATGATGAATCCCTCAGCATGTGTTCATACTCCGTCGAATTCTTTTCACATTTAAAACATCAGGTTTTATGTGTTTTATTTAAAAGTACTCGAAAGCTGTGTCATTGTGCTGAGGATTTAGGTAACAAGATGCTGCATCCAGGCAGATGCAGCCCTAAAGCAAATTTTAGCTGAGCTGAGGGTTTTGCATCATGGTAACCAGTTCCTGTACTGCACGTGACTGGGTGCGTCCAGGATGCCAGACCATGCCCAATTGACGGTTCATCTGCAGGTTAATATCCAGTTGCTTTAAATCATGATTGACCAAAGTTTTAGGTAATACCGACCAGCCCAGACCAATTGAAACCAGCATCCGAATCGATTCAAGCGGATTGTTGCTCATGGTGATTTTCGGTTTAACGCCTTGCTTTTCAAACTCTGCCAGGGTGATTTGCGTGGTATAGGTTTGTGCCGCCGGCAACAGGCTCGGATATTGAATCAGATCTTGCAGTTGCAAATCTTTTTCATTGGCTAAGGGGTGAAAAGGTGCTGCCACAAAAACCAGAGGATCATTCCAGATGGTGACATAACTGAGACGAGCATCGCCCTGAGGAGGAAGCGTCAAAAATGCCAGTTCCAAGTCACCGGCAAGCACTTTTTCATGCGCCTGTTCAGAATCGACAAAATGCACATCCAAGGTTACATTTGGAAATTCTTGCACGTAATGACGCAGGTGACTGGGTAAATGATGCAAACCAATATGATGACTGGTGCCAATTTTGAGTTTGCCCTGAACTTGCCCTTGTTCATGACTGAGGGTGTGGTGAATATCACCCAGTTCATTCAACCAGTTTTTAACTTTGGGAAGTAAGGAATGCGCGGCATGGGTCGCTTGAACGCCACGACCGGCAGATTCAAAAAGTTTCACACCAAAATATTCTTCTAAACTATGAATGCGTTTGGTAACAGCCGGCTGGGTAATAAACAACAGATCGGCAGCCATAGAAATAGAACCGGTTTCCATGACTTTAACAAACGCTTCAAAGGCAGCAAGATTCATAGTGATAGTCTGGTTATACAATATTGAGGTAATTATAAAATATTTTTATATTAAAAGTGAATCTAATTATAAAAATCTATACATAAAAATGTATAAAGATGTGAATTTGAGTCGTATAAATAAAAAATCACCCTATATAAGTAGAGTGATCTGTTGAAAAAGGGGAAAGCCGGAACCCGTGATCTCTTAAGTATCTTAGGTAGCAATGTTCTTTCTATTTTGTACCGTTGATGATTTTCTTTCCCAAATTTTTTCGTGAAAGAAGAAGGCGATGGCTTGAATCGTCGGTTCAAGCAAGCTGAGGGTTAATGCCATCCAGATATTTCCTGTTACGAAATAGCCCACCAACATGGCAATGGTGATGTGCATGATGTAATAGCTGAAGGTCTTTTTTAAGGTTTTCTGGTTGTAATCAACAAACTTTTGAATATGAGCCATGGGGTATTCCTCAATCTTTCTCGCGGAGTATGGCTAAATGATAATTAATCTTATTCAATCTGTAAAAACGAATATTTGGTTATTTTTAATCGGTTTTTCGAATTTAATGACTAATCAATTTCAAGAGAAAACAAATAGTATCAGCTACTGATACCTGACTAAAAGGATGTAAATAATGGACATTAAACATATTAAATATCTGCTTGATATTTTCGAGGAAGCGGTCGAAAAACGGATGGGTGTCTACGAGGTTGCAGATGATGAAGGCGATGAAAACAGAGCTGCTGCTGAGTGTAGCCAGGCCAAGGCTGAATTAATTAAGGCTATTGAGCAACTGGTAGATACTAAAGAGCATTCCTCTAAATAGAAGCTTATTAGACCTCTACAACTTTGCAAATCACTCAATGTGTATCTAAATTAAAGTTGGGTATGCGGTATAGATTCACTCGTTTTATAGAAAGCTGAGTTTCCCATACCGCAATGATTGATCTTGAGTTATTCAATAAAATTGTGCGGAAATAGGCTGTTGGTTTGAAAAATTGGATATGAAATTTTGGAACAATCAAGGGTTTTAGATTCTAAAAACTAATTCCAAAAAGTTTTCAAACTAATAAAAATGATAAATTAGATTTATGCGAATACGTGGTTATAATCGAAGTTAATGAAAGCATTACCCAGTTCTATGGAGCGCGTCGACATGGCAGGCAATACCAAAAAAGCAAAGACTTTGTATGACAAATTGTGGGATGACCATTTAGTAAAACAACGAGATGATGGTTCAGCCTTACTTTATATCGATCGTCATTTATTACATGAAGTAACGTCGCCACAAGCTTTTGAGGGTTTACAGCTTGCAGGTCGTAAACCTTGGCGTTTAAGTGCCAATGTTGCAACGCCAGACCATAACGTGCCGACATCAAAAGCTGAACGTGATCAAGGTATTGCGGGTATTGAAGATGAAACTTCACGTATTCAGGTACAAACTTTGGATGACAACTGTGAAGCTTTCAATATCGTTGAATTTAAAATCAATGATATTCGCCAAGGTATTGCGCACGTGGTGGGGCCTGAGCAAGGTTTGACTTTGCCGGGTATGACCGTGGTGTGTGGTGACTCACATACGGCGACGCATGGTGCCTTTGGTTGCTTGGCACACGGAATTGGCACTTCAGAAGTTGAACATGTATTGGCAACCCAATGCTTGGTTCAAAAGAAAATGAAGAACATGTTGGTGCGTGTCGACGGGAAATTAGGTCAAGGCGTGACTTCAAAAGATGTCGTATTAGCGATCATTGGTAAAATTGGTACTGCTGGCGGTACAGGTCACGCGATTGAATTCGGTGGTCAAGTGTTCCGTGATATGTCGATTGAAGGTCGTATGACCGTGTGCAACATGGCGATTGAAGCCGGCGCGCGCGTGGGTATGGTGGCGGTCGATGACAAAACGATTGAATATGTAAAAGGTCGTAACTACGCACCAAAAGGGCAAGACTGGGATAAAGCAGTTGAGTACTGGAATACCTTGCATTCTGATGAAGGCGCACACTTTGACACTGTAGTGGTGTTGCAAGGTGAAGAGATCGAACCGCAAGTATCTTGGGGCACATCTCCTGAAATGGTGATTCCTGTTTCTGAATCGGTTCCGACTTTGGAACAAGCCAAAGACGACGTGCAACGCAACGACTGGACACGTGCTTATCAATATATGGGTTTAAATGCCGGTCAGGCATTGGCAGATATTCAGTTAGACCGCGTATTTATTGGTTCATGCACTAACTCTCGTATTGAAGATATTCGCGCTGCTGCTGAAGTAATTAAAGGCCGTAAAGTGGCTGCTTCAATTAAACAGGCGATGGTGGTTCCAGGTTCCGGTTTGGTGAAACAGCAGGCTGAAGCTGAAGGCTTGGATCAAGTCTTTTTGGAAGCCGGCTTTGAATGGCGTGAACCAGGTTGCTCAATGTGTTTGGCCATGAATGCTGACAAATTACAACCGGGTGAGCATTGTGCATCAACCTCTAACCGTAACTTCGAAGGTCGTCAGGGTAATGGCGGTCGTACGCATTTGGTGAGTCCAGCCATGGCAGCCGCAGCAGCCATTGCCGGTCACTTTGTTGATGTACGTTCATTCTAATTTCGGCTAATAGGAGCAAAGACATGAAAGCTTATACCGTTGAACAAGGTATCGTTGCACCATTAGACCGTGCCAATGTCGATACAGATTTAATTATTCCAAAACAGTTTTTAAAATCGATCAAACGTACCGGTTTTGGTGAAAACTTATTTGATGAATTGCGTTATTTGGATGAAGGCTATTTAGGTTTAGATAATTCTAAACGTCCAAAGAATCCTGATTTCGCCTTAAATCAACCGCGTTATCAAGGTGCGACTGTGTTGATTTCACGTGCCAACTTTGGTTGTGGTTCAAGCCGTGAGCATGCGCCATGGGCATTGGAAGAGTATGGCTTCCGTACCGTGATAGCCCCAAGCTACGCAGACATCTTCTTTAATAACAGTTTTAAAAACGGCATGTTGCCAGTGATTTTGCCTGAAGAAATCGTTGACCAGCTTTTCAAAGAATGTGCTGCAACTGAAGGTTATCAACTTACTATCGACTTGGAAGCTCAAGAAGTACGTACCCCAAGTGGTGAAGCATTTAAATTTGAGGTCGATCCATTCCGTAAGCACTGCTTGTTAAATGGTTTGGATGATATTGGTTTAACCCTTCAAGCAGCAGATGATATTCGTGCCTATGAAGAAAAAACCAAGCAATCTCGCCCTTGGGTATTTCAGGAAATTCGCGGTTAATTATTTGAATTTTCAGCGCTAGTAGTATCGGCGGCTAACTCTTGCTAATATCGAGTCCATAAAAATATCTCGTTGGTTTTAATTGGTGAGAGGGGGGCTCGAACAGTGGCAAAAGTTTATGGTCAGCTTGCTGTACTTGGTCTTATGGTCGCATCCTTAAGTGCATGCCAAAGCATTGATACAGTACGTGTTAAACATGTGAAGGAAACACAATCGACAGAATCAAATGCGTTGATTTTCTGTGCGGGGACAGAACAATGTGAATTTGAGCGTTTGGATCAAATTAACATTGTCGATGCTCAAAGTCATCGCTTAAGTCGTGAAGCCATTCAACAAGGGATTGTGCGTTTAAAAGCCAAGTCGTTAAATGACGCTAATCCTTTGTTTTTGTCTGTACCGACAGGGCAGCATGAATTGGTCATCCGTTTCTATCCAATATCGAAAGATCGCGCTGAAACTTTGCATGTATTTCACAATTTTAATTCGCAAAAAAACTATACCTTTAAGATGTATCGTGACCGAACCCATCATAAAGGTAATTTGTTGAATGCATCTGCACCTGATCCACTCTGTGTTGAGCTTCAACAAGAACAAAAAACCATTCGGCGTTTCTGCAAACCATATAATGTCCTGAATGGCTTAGGTGAGTTTGTAGAACAAAAAAATTTAATATCCCCATCAGTCAAATGACTGAATTGAAAAATGGAAAACCTCATGTCTAAACATATTTTGATTTTAGCTGGTGACGGCATCGGTCCTGAAATTGTGAAAGCCGCAGAGCAAGTACTCACACGAGTAAATAAAAAATTCAATTTAGGTTTGACTTGGGAACAAGGTTTATTGGGTGGTGCCGCGATTGATGCGCATGGTGCACCATATCCTGAACAAACATCTGAACAGGCAAAAAAAGCAGACGCGATTTTACTCGGTGCGGTCGGTGGTCCTAAATGGGACACGATTGAGCGCTCAATTCGCCCGGAACGTGGTCTATTAAAATTACGTAGTGAACTCAATCTTTTTGCTAACTTGCGTCCTGCGATTCTATATCCGCAATTGGCAGATGCTTCGAGCTTAAAACCGGAAATCGTATCTGGTTTGGATATTCTGATCGTGCGCGAATTGACTGGCGGTATCTACTTCGGCCAACCCCGTGGTATTCGTGAGTTAGAGAATGGTGAGAAACAAGGCTTTAACACTGACGTTTATTCAGAGTCTGAAATCAAGCGTATTGCGAAAGTGGCGTTTGAACTTGCAGGTCTTCGTGGCGGCAAAGTATGTTCTGTCGATAAAGCCAATGTACTTGAAGTAACCGAGCTGTGGAAACAAACAGTGACTGCAATGAAAGAAGCAGAATACCCAAATATCAACTTGTCACACATGTATGTTGATAACGCAGCAATGCAGTTGGTACGTGCACCTAAACAGTTTGATGTGATTGTAACCTCTAACTTGTTCGGTGATATCTTGTCTGATGAAGCGGCAATGTTGACTGGTTCAATCGGTATGTTGCCATCTGCATCTTTAGATGAAAATGGTAAAGGCATGTATGAACCTTGTCATGGTTCAGCACCAGATATCGCAGGTCAAAACTTGGCAAATCCACTTGCAACGATTCTTTCGGTTGCGATGATGCTTCGTTACACTTTCCGTGAAGAAACTGCAGCACAAGCCATTGAAGCTGCAGTAGGGAACGTTCTTGACCAAGGTTTGCGTACAGCAGACATTATGTCTGAAGGCATGAACAAAGTCGGTACTGTTGAAATGGGTCAAGCTGTAGTGACAGCCTTGAACTAAGTCATCCGGTTTAAAAAACGCAGCCAAAGTGCTGCGTTTTTTTATGGATATTTAGACCTGATTTAGCAAGTTCGGCCAGTGTAATAAACAGACTTGGCAATGTTATTTTCTAAACGGTAGACAATTTTACATTGCAAGTTCACGTCATAGCTTTGCGCTCTAGGCGTGATTTGTATGGGGATTGCACCAGAATCGATGTCAGCAGGATTTTGTGTCATGGGCATCGGAATGGTAATGGGACGAATCACTGTATAAGTGAGCGTGTGGGCATCTACCGCAGGCGATAAGACTTGCTGATAACCGATACTGCTCAAATCCAGCTTGGCTTGAATACTTTGGCTGGTCTGCCCAATGAATTGCTGTAAATAGGCATCACGTTGTTGTGCGGTGGTCGTTGGGGAAGTGGCACAGCCATACAATACGCAAACCGTGGTAAACAGACCAACGGAGTGAAGAAATGACATTGCTTTCTCCATTGAATAAAACTTTATTTTAAATGGATAAACTGGCAATGAACGTTGTTGTTCGATACACGGTCAATATGTGGTTATACAGATAATAAAAAAGCCACTGTAAAGTGGCTTTTGCTTTCGCTAAAACTTAGCGTGCACGATAAGTAATACGACCCTTGGTCAAATCATAAGGAGTCATTTCTACTTTAACACTGTCGCCAGTTAAAATACGAATATAGTGTTTACGCATTTTACCAGAGATGTGAGCAATCACTTCATGACCGTTTTCTAAACGTACACGGAACATAGTATTAGGAAGCGTCTCGGTGACAACGCCTTCGAACTCGATGAGTTCCTCTTTATTGGCCATAGCCTACCTGAATGAATAAATTGGAAAGGCGCAAATTATAGTCAATTTTTTTGCATAAAACAAGGCGCAATGCGGCTTTGCCCGCTCATCTGTCAGTTAAATAAGCGAACCATCAGTTTAAATTTTTTCTACAAAAAAGCGCATTGTTCTGTTGTCAGTTTGGTCAATCACAGTTAATCTAAAATTAATCTTTTTAAGTATAAATGAATAACATATAAGGAAGGTCATTGCGTGGGTCAGCTAACTGATGCATCGGTTGTTTTGCGATTGGGTTACCAAGCCATTCGTCGTGCAGGTTTGCCAACTGAAGAAATTTTAACGAAAGCCGGTGTGGCCTTAAATCAGGTCGAAACAAATGATCGTACTCCGCTCAGTGCTCAATATGCTTTTTGGGTGGCTGCAGAGGAGGTGAGTAAAGATCCTGACATTGGTTTGCATTTAGGTGAACACCTGCCTTTATATCGCGGACAGGTGATTGAGCATCTGTTTATTTCTAGTGAAAATTTTGGTGAAGGACTAAAACGGGCCTTGGCCTATCAACGTCTCATCAGTGATGCATTTCATGCAAAACTTATTATTGAAGATGATCGTTGCTATCTCACCAATGGTGAGCAGGGTGCTTGGTCGGACAATTTGGTCAATCGTCATTTTTCTGAATGTGCGATGTCAGGGGTATTACGCTTCTTTAAATTTATTACCGAAGGTCGTTTTCAGCCCATTTATATCGACTTTAATTTTAGCCAGGGCGCTTTTGACGAGGAATATTTTCGGGTTTACGAATGTCCGGTCAGTTTAGGTCAAAAGGAAACACGTTTGTATTTTGATCCTGCCATTCTGGATTATCAATTATGGCAAGCAGAACCCGAGTTATTGCAGTTACATGAGCAACTGGCGCTTGAAAAGCTGCAAGAACTTGCACGCTATGATTTGGTGGGAGAGGTTCGCCGTGCGATCGGTTCAACTTTAGAAAGTGGTGAAACGACTTTAGAAACAGTTGCGACGCATTTAAATATTACACCGCGCCGTTTACGTACACAGCTGAGTGAAGCCAATACCAGTTTTCAGCAAATTCTTTCCGATTATCGCTGTCGTTTGGCAAAAAAATTGTTGGCCAATACTGCTGAAAGTGTGGAACGAATTGTGTATTTAACCGGATTTTCCGAGCCAAGTACTTTCTATCGTGCTTTTAAACGCTGGACCAATGAAACACCTGTGGAATATAGAAAGCGTAAGCAGCGTTAAGTTTTATAAAAGCACCTCCCTAAATCCCTCCTGAAAGGAGGGGTTTTTTCTCATCCATTTTACGTGATAGTAAAATCCCCCTCCTTTGAAAAAGGTGAGAAGCACAGCTTCGCAAGAGGGGAGGATTATAAAAGTAAATTATTCCGGCATATTTAACCAATGTGGACCTAAAGGTGTTTTGGGTAAATCAAACTGTTCTGGATAATGTGCTTGAATGAAATATAAACCATCAGGTGGGGCTGTGATCCCCGCTGCTTTACGGTCTTCCGCAGCAAAAATTTTGTCAATATGGTCAATTTCATACATACTCTGACCGATTTCAAGTAAGCAGCCCATGATGTTGCGCACCATATGATGTAAAAAACCATCTGCCTGAATATCGAGAACCAAATAACAACCGTGACGAATTAAACGGCAATGGCTGACATGACGGACCGGTTGATTCGATTGACAAGAGGATGCACGAAAACTTTCGAAGTTATGTGTGCCTTCAAATTTTTTCGCAGCCTCAATCATCTTGTCTGCATCAAGCGGATAATATACGTGGGTGACTTGTTTATAGAGTAACGCGGGACGCACCGGATTGTTATACACTACGTAACGATAACGTCGTGCTTGTGCTTTGAAACGGGCATGGAATGCCATATCCATTTCTTTAATCCATTGTATTGAAATGTCTTTAGGGAGTTGGCTGTTTGAGCCCATCAGCCAGCCATCAATACTGCGGATGGCATGAGTATCAAAATGCGCCACCATATTGGTGGCATGCACGCCAGCATCGGTACGACCTGCGCCATGTAACATGATCGGTTCATTTGCGACTTTGGACAGTACTTTTTCAATGGTTTCCTGTACGCTACGCACGCCAGTTTGCTGAGTTTGCCATCCTCGATACTCAACCCCAGAAAACTCAATACCGACCGCAAAACGTTGCATATTTACCTCTATTTACACTGAATCATGCCAGTGAGCATGCCACTGGTCTACGCTATCGTATTGTAAATACATTTTCAGTGCTTTTGCATAAAGATCTGCATGTCCCAAGCAATCACTGATGATGATATTGGCATGCTGAGTCCATTCGCTTACTGCATAGCGTTGATCAATCGTGCCAAAAGGTACTTGGGTGGTGAGAATAATGGCACAGCCTTGAGCTTGTATATCATGAAGCGTAGCAATCAATTCCTCATTGACCACCAAATTACCTGTGCCAAAGCCCTGTAAAATCAGAACGTGAGGTGGATGCTGTTGTAAATTTTTTAAGTTTTTAATCTGTTGTTCTATGGCTATGGGCTGTGCCATTAAACTTAGGCAGTTAAATGATTGTGCCTTCTCAATATCATATTCATGGACTAGATAGCTTTGCTGATGTGTGATGAGGTTCTCTTTAGCATTTAATCCAGCGAATGCATCTAATTCAGTCGTATGTCGTTTCAATGCTGTTTGGGCGTGAATAAGCTGATGATGAAAAGCTAAATATACACCGACAGCGCTTGTTGCTACTGCATCGAGGGCAAAATTAAGATTATCGATAGCATCGGTAAATTCACGGGTATTGGTCCCGCTTATATTTAGTAGTGGATATTGGCTACCGGTCAGTACCACATGTGCGGATTGTCCCAGAAACCGTGCAAGTGTTGCACTGGCATAGCTGAGAGTATCAGTGCCGTGAATCACGACAAAATGTTGATAATTTTTTAGTTGTAAATTCTGAATCAACTGAATGAGTTGAAGCCAGTCAGTTGCAGTACTGGCACTGCTGTCTTTTATACTGGGTGCAACAAAACATTCGATATTAAGATGCAAAGGAAGAACGCGTTGTAACTGGGGGATAAAATTTTCAGCAGGCATGGGACTCAGTGGCTCGCCAATGCAACCAAACGTTCCACCCATATAAATTAAAGCTATTTTTTTCATAATAAAAAAGCAGTCAATGATGACTGCTTCATAGTAGAGCGAAATAACTTAAGAAGCTATCTGATTGCGTAACTGATCGGCTTGTTGGCGTTGTTCAGCAGTATATTCAGTTTCTTGCTCTGCCAATAATTCAAGTGCCGATTCAAAAGCACCGAGTTGAATATATTGCTGTGCAAGATCTAAATTCAGGCTGATTTCATTGACTTCAATCAGTTCAGGGAAAGATTGAACTAACGGATCATTTTGATCTGCTTTAGATGCAGATGAGCTGATATTGCTAATATCAAAACTCACACCTGCAGCTTTCGCTGGAGCGGGTTCTACAGGCTGTTGCTCAGTTGTCGTTACAGGCTCTAAATTAAAGTCTAAATCTAAACTTGGCTTAGTTTCTTCAACTGCAATTTTTGCTTCAGTCGGTGCAACAGTTTCTGTAGCTGAAAAATCAAAATTAAATTCAGGTTTCTCATCAAGAACAGGTTCAGCAGTTATAGCTGCATCAGCTATCGTCGTTGTTTGCTCTGCTGCAGGAATATCTAAACTAAAAGAGAAATCTAAAGGTTTGATTTCTTCTGTTACTGGAGTCACTTCTTGCTTAGGAGCGACTGCTACAGGACTCGACTCTAAAGAGAATGTGCTGAAGTCTAAAGGTTTGATTTCTTCAACAGTAGAGGTGGGTACTTCTACTTTTACTTTAGGTGTTTCAACTGGAGATTGATCAAAAGAAATGGTATTGAAGTCTAAGGGTTTAATTTCTTCAACCGCATCGGTTTTGGTTGAAAGCGATTCTTGCTGTAATTGATCGAAAGATTGATGAGGTACTGTCGCAGAGGGTGCAGCAGTATTCATTAATGCATCAAAATCAGCGATGTTTTTTTGTTTAGTCGGGGGGGTAACTGAAGATTCAGGTTGGAAATTTACAGTATTAGTATCTTTGGGGCTTTCAACTTTGCTGTCTTCTTGTTGATATGCTGCTTTTTTAGCAAGCGCTTGTTCTAAAATATCATCAAGCTCTAATGAACGAAGATGGTTAATCAGCTGCTTTGTTGCGAATTCATCTTTTTGCAAGATATGAATTTCGAGCAACAGTAAATACAGTTCATGCTGAGAATTGTCTTTATTTAATGCCTGATTAATCTGTGCTTCAGCAGAGAAAAAGTTACGCTCACGGATGAGCGCTTCAATTTTATTGCGAATATCAGCAGATAAAGGGGTGGTTTTTTTCTTCTCAACAGCAGGATTTTCCGCAATTTGAGTTTTTTGCGGGGTCTTTTTTGTTGAGCTTGCTTTTTTAGCTTTCGTCTTGGATGTGGACGTTTGCTCTGCTTGTTTATTTGTGTCACGCTTTTTTAATACAATTGCGATCACTAATAATAATATAAACGGAATCACATAAAGCAGCATGTTGTTACCCCTTACAGGATTGAGTTGTTAGCAATAAAACTCATCCCAAAAAATCAAATTGTATAACACCTTAGTGTGTTGGCTTTTTCTCTACTTGTTGTGCTTTCAATTGTTGTTGCAATTGAGCAAGACGAGTATTTAATAATTGAATTCTGTGATCCTTGTGACGCAATGCCAATTCTAACTGTGTTACGTTTCTCTGTAATTTAACGGTTTTTTTACGCGATGTCATAACTTTTAATGATAACTCGTTCGATGTTTGATTTTTTTCTGTGTTCTTTTTAGCAGAACCGCTGGCTGAATCTTGTTCTTTCTCTGCAACCAGGCTCATCTCCGCTTGATTTAGACGGTATTTGGCTTTACCTGATTGGTTAGACGGTGTTTTTGCTACATTCGAAACACTTACTTTTTTGTCTTCTTTTTGGCTATTGCTGGTGTTTAAATTCAATGCCGCACCACGACGTAAGCGATTCACATCACCCTGAATAAAGGCATGTTCATTATTCGCCTTGATCTGTTTCATGACCTCACCGATCGGTCGATTTTGCTCAGTTGCCACACGTGAAGCGATCGCCCAAAGAGACTCATTGGATTGCACCACATGCTTTGTGGTCTGTGCTGTAGCCACCACACGCTCAGTTTGTTGTTTTGGTTGCTTATGAGTAGGCGTAGGCGTCTCTGGCTTGGTTTTTGCAGCAGCTTGTTCAGCTGGTTTTTCGGCTATTTTATTTTCTGCTACTTTTTGAGTCGGTGATTCTGCATATTTTTTCACTAATGGGTCTGCAGAAAAACTTGTATTGGACGTTATTTTGTTCGACGCAAGAGGATTGTCGTTGATCTGATCTTTTGTCGTGATTTTTTCTGGTGCTGATGTTTTTATTTCAGCACCAGTTTCATTCGTTTGTGCTGACGGCATACTCATTGATGAGATGACCACAGGCGCGGGAGTCATGGCATTTAAACTCGGGGGCGCTGCTTTTTGTACCATTAATGGGGCTTCAAATGATTTATAAGCCGCTGGTTGTGTTTTTGCAAGCTGATATTGAGTGCTTTCAGGCAAGTGCAAGGCAATATCTTTTTCACTGACAATGGTAATGGGAGCTAAATGTTTTTCATTGTTTGCAATACTTGCCTGAGTATTGGTGCTGCCACGTTGTAGCGGTGTTTTAATATGCTGTAAGCGTGTTGCATTGCCTTCCTGAATTTTAATAATAATATTCAGTTCAGCTTCAGTCAGTGGACGTGAAGAGGTAATGGTAATCACGCCATTACCAGAGCCATCACGACGGGTAAAAAAATTAAGATGTCCAGGTGGCTGATGGGCAACGCCTAAAGTAGTGATGTCTTCTGCACTTGCCAAGCTGGCTTGTATTTGTGAATTAGGATCAGCTTGGCGGAAATTCATTTCAGCATAGAGTAATTCACCCGGTGCAGATTGAATTTGAATAGGATCAATAGTAATCGCATGAATATTCTGTGAAGTAATAATGGCTAAAATGGCAATCTTTAATTTGTTATATGCGGTCATCTTAATTTTTAGCTCAATTTTGTATCGCATTGCGAAAGTTGTAGATTAACGAGATGTTGAACAATTGTAAGATATTAACATAAAGGATACATAAAAAAAGCCGATCAATTGTGACCGACTTTTCGTTTTCTTAATTTTAAAAATTAAGCATTTTTATATTCAATTAAGATGCGAAGCATACGGCGTAAAGGTTCCGCAGCACCCCAAAGTAATTGGTCACCTACAGTGAATGCGCCTAGATATTCTTTACCCATATTCAGTTTACGTAAACGACCGACAGGAACAGATAATGTACCGGTAACGGCTACAGGAGTCAGGTCAGTCATCGATGCTTCACGGGTATTTGGAACGACTTTTGCCCATGGGTTGGATTGACGAATCATGTCTTCAATTTCATCCAAAGGAACGTCTTTCTTAAGCTTTAAAGTTAAAGCTTGAGAGTGACAACGCATTGCACCAATACGCACGCAGTGACCATCAATCGGAACAATTTGTTGGTTGCCTAAAATCTTGTTGGTTTCAACTTGCGCTTTCCACTCTTCTTTTGACTGACCATTGTCGAGCTGTTTGTCGATATATGGAATCAAAGAACCAGCTAAAGGCACACCGAAGTTGGCAGCAGGGAAGCCTTCACCACGTTGCAAAGATGCAATTTTAGAATCAATGTCTAGAATTGGTGAACGTGGGTCATCGAGCAAGTCTTTGGTATTATTATATAAATAACCCATACCTGTGATCAGTTCACGCATGTTTTGTGCGCCTGCACCTGATGCTGCCTGATAAGTCATTGCAGTCATCCACTCGACCAAATTGTTTTGGTAAAGCGCGCCCATGCTCATCAACATCAATGAAACGGTACAGTTACCGCCCACAAATGTTTTAGTGCCATTGACTAAACCATCTTTAATCACGTTCATGTTGACTGGATCAAGTACGATGATGGCTTCATCATCCATACGTAGGGTAGATGCAGCATCAATCCAGTAACCGTTCCAGTTTTCCGCTTTTAATTTAGGGAAAACTTCAGAGGTGTAATCACCACCTTGGCAGGTAATAATGACATCCATTTGCTTCAGACTGCTAATGTCTGATGCATCCATAAGTGCTGGGGCAGTCTTACCACCAAACGCAGGGGCTTCACCACCGGCATTACTGGTAGAAAAATAGAATGGCTCAAAATGAGCGAAATCATTCTCTTCAACCATACGTTGCATGAGGACAGAACCAACCATCCCGCGCCAACCGACCAGACCTACTTTCATGTCACTTTGCCTCGGTGCGTAAAAAAATAAAAGGGGGCTTGAGTGTATCAAAAGCGACCACAACTGCAAGTACTACACAATGAAAACATCAATATTATTGAGGGGAATATCTTGTTTATGTTACATACAAAATTGATAAAGTTATTTCATCAAAGAAAAACTAAAAGCTACAAAAGAGTAGATGCTTATGATTTGGGTGGAGTTAATTTCAGTTTTTGTCATATGGCTGACATTTTGGTCATTGATTCCACGAGATGAATGGTGGATTCGAGGTGCTGATTTTCCACGGTTGCAAATTTTAGTTTTGGGACTGATTGCTTTTGTGCTGTTATTGGTCTGGGATCAGCCGTGGGATCTATGGCGTCAAATTATCTTTATTGCTTTGATTGCTGCACTGGCTTATCAACTTAAAATGGTGCTGCCTTATACTTTTATCTGGAAAAAGCAGGTCAAAAAAGTTCGCAAGAATCAGCTCAATCCAGATAAGCAAATCTCTTTGATTGTTTGCAATGTATTGACTACAAATGATAAATACCACTTGTTGATTGAACAGATTCAAAAACATCAACCTGATTTGATCCTCACATTAGAATCAGATCAAACTTGGCAAAATGCACTTTCAGTGATTGAAAAAGATTATCCATATCGTGTGCCGGTACCGTTGGATAATTTGTATGGCATGCATCTGTATAGCCGTCTTGAGTTGAAAGATACCGAAGTCAAATTCATTTTAAGTGATGAAATTCCTTCCATTCATACCACGGTGATTTTACCTTCAGGCCAACCTGTACAACTCTATTGCTTGCACCCTAAACCGCCCAGCCCAACCGAAGCCAAAGACTCGACACTCCGTGATGCAGAACTTTTAATTGTCGGAGATCAAATTAAAGGTTTGGATGAAAGCTGTATTGTGATGGGGGATTTGAATGACGTGGCATGGTCAAGAACCACACGATTATTTCAGCGGATTAGTGGGCTGCTTGATCCGCGTGTAGGACGGCATTATATCAATACTTTTCATGCAGATTATCCATTGTTACGCTGGTCACTAGATCATATATTTCATAGTACCGATTTTGCCTTGGTGCATATGAAACGTTTACCTCATATTGGCTCAGATCATTTTCCTGTGTATGTCGTGCTACAAACCGGTCGTGTTTTTGAGCGAGTCCAAGACGAGTTAGAACAAACTGATGCAGATGAACAGGAAGCACAAGAAGCTATTCAGGAAGGCATTGAAAAAGCAGAAAAAGAAGAAAAATTAGTGACTGATGAAATTGCACAGGACTATAAAAATGGCCCGAAAGTAGCTCAAAGCAATTAAAGGAAAAGTGTACGAAATGGCTTACATTGATTTAGGTTAATTGCGAATAGTTCTTTTTTTCATTTCTGTTTAATCTAGACTCATCAGCCAAGGAGTTGGGAACGGAAAATCCCATTATGGAAGACGATGTTGGGCTGATGGTGAGTCATCATGGATATGATGCAGCAATGGATAGCACGAATATAATAAAAATATGATCTGAAAAGCACAACCTTATATACCCGAGTTTTGCAGGATGCAGAACTCGGGTTATGCTTTTATAGAAGATCCTAAAAATAAAATTCAGCTATGTATTTATCAAAGTTTCAATAACTTAAAATAGGTGTTGGTCGATTAATGATGGAAGCAATGTTATTAAAATATAATGATTTTCATCAAAAAAATTTAGTTGCTGAACATCAAGCCATAGAAATTTACGAATCAATAGGTTTTGTTCCAGTAGGACAGACTGAGTCTATGTGAATCTATACAGGAACAGAACATTGATCATTTTTAGATGATTCATTTAAGTCTATCTTTTTATGCCCAACCTATTTTTGTATGTCACGAAGACATCATCCACAGACTGGGCTAAACAAATTTAATCTAAGCTTAAAACCTGTTTATATAAATGAATGGTCTGATCACACATCTCTTTTAAGCTAAACATCGTGACTGGCTCAACTGCTTGGGGCTGATCAATATGATGCTTTACGGCATTTAATAGTGCAGATTGATCATTTACCTCAATTAAACCTTGCGGATAAACATTGGATAAAATCTCTGCCACACCGCCACGATTCCAGCCAATCACGGGTGTTCCCACCGATAATGCTTCTAATGCCGTACGACCAAAAGTTTCCGCCTGATTTGAAAGAGAAAGCACCACATCACTAAAAGCCAGCCACTCACGAATATCGGAACGATGACCAACAAAGGTGATTTTGTCGCTTAAACCTTTGCTTTGAATATTGTCCTGCATTTCTTTTAAGTAAGCTGCTTTTTTGGGATCCGCTCCACCCACCACCACAGCATGTAGGTTTGGATACTGGTTTTGCAGTTGCTCCATTAATTCAATTAAAGTTTCATGTCCTTTTAAACGGGTAATACGCCCGGGAAGGCAGACTAAAAACTTATTTTCCAGTTGAGGGAAATCTTTAAAAGTTTGATTGACCCATTGTGCAGAAGGTTGATAGCCGTGAGGAAACTCTTGCGGTGAAATCCCGCGATAAATGCGCACAATATTTTCAGGCGGACAGTTTTTATAATGCTCGGTAATGTATTTCACCACACTGTCAGAAACGGCAATCACTGTTTCCGCTTGCGTCATGATGGCACTATAACGATTAGTAGAATAAAAGCCGTGCACCGTTGAAATGAGATGTGGGCGTTTATGTGCCGGAATGCCTTTTAATGCAAAATGAGTCAGCCATGCAGGCACACGCGAACGAACATGCACGATATCGGGTTGATGTTGCTCAATTAGCTTGCGCAAAGGTCGTATTTGCCAAAGACTGGATAAAGATTTTTTATGAATCGCTAAAGTGAGATGTTGTGAACCTTCCGCTTCAAGTTGGGCAACCAGACGTCCACCATTTGAAACCACCAAAGATTCGTGACCGTCTGCAACAAGCGCACGTGCAATTTCCAGTGTGCCACGTTCAACACCACCACTGTTTAATTCAGGAAGAAGCTGCATAATTTTCATAGGTGTTATCTTCATTATTTTAAAGGGTGGGATTGATTAATAAATCTTGTCATAGCCTTCAGGGCGAGTTTTAAAGCGACGGTGAAACCACATATATTGAGTCGGTGCAATACGCAGCTGATTTTCAATGATCTTGTTGACGCGAGTGGCATCATCGACTTCATCTTCGCTCGGTAGATTTTCTACCGGTGCTTCAATTAAGACTTTGTATTGAGGATTGGCAATATCGCCATCACGATAGAAATATAGCGGAATCGCGGCGGCTTTGGTCATCTTTATTAACCGACGATGTGCAGTGACTGTTGCAGCAGGCACACCAAAAAAGGGCGCCATCACGCCTTGTTTTAGGCCATAGTCTTGGTCGGGACTGTACCAAATCGCACGCCCATTTTTTAAATGACGAATTAGACCACGCATATCATCATGGTCAATTTGATTGGCGTAAATGGTGGCCCGGCAGCGGTAGATCAGCATATCCAGAAGTGGATTATTCTGCGGACGATAGACCACATCAGGCTCAAAATATTGAGCACATAAATAACCGCCGGCATCCAATAATGTTGAATGCGTGCCTAACAGTAAAACGCCTTTGCCCTCAGCTTGTGCTTTTTGGAGATGTTCCAGACCTTCAATACTGACACGACCTTTAAACCACTGCGGGCAATACCACGCATTTAAAGTTTCAAAAATCCCAATCATTTGATCGACAAAAACTTGTCGGGTATTTTCCTGAACTTGTTCGGTTGTCCATTCTGGAAAACAGAGCTCTAAATTCCGAATTGCTGTTTCACGACGCGATTTGAGCTGATTGAATGCAATATTGCCTAAAAAAGTGGCTAAACGATACTGAATGGCCCACGGTAAAATTGCCAGAATCATTAAAAATATGATTCCAATCCAAATGCCCCAATATTTAGGAAGAAGGAAAGACCATTGAAACTCACCCGGTTTGTAGTCTGGCTTTTTACTCATAATGACCGTTTATACCAAAAGTTATCTGCAGTTTAACATGAAGTTATTTTCTAAATAAAAAAGCACCTGCAAAATACTTTACAGGTGCTTCGATGATGCGGCTAAATTAGTTGCCTTGGGTCAGGTTTTCTAATTCATCCCAACGTTCTAATTTTTCAAGCAATAGCTCGTCAATTTCAGCTAAACGTTGTGATGCTTGAGCGGCTGCATCGGCATCTTTAACAAATAAAGAGCCATCTGCAAGCTGCTCATTTAGCTCTGCTTGTTCTTTCTCTAACGCTTCAATTTCAACCGGCAATTGCTCTAAAGCACGCTGATCTTTATAGCTCAACTTTACTTTTTTCGGCGCAGCTGCTTCCGCTTTAGCGACGGCTTTCTTGGCATCGCTTTTCAGACCTACAGCAGTTTGATCAGGGCGTTGTTCTAGATAGTCCTGATAACCACCGATGTATTCATCAATATGACCTTTACCATCAAACACCCAAGTCGATGTTACGACATTATCCATGAATGCACGGTCATGCGAGATCAAAAGCAATGTACCGGTATAGCCACCGAGCATTTCTTCTAATAGCTCAAGCGTCACCATATCCAAGTCATTGGTTGGCTCATCCATCACAATTAAATTCGATGGTTTAAGGAGTAGTTTCGCCAATAGAATACGGTTACGTTCACCACCAGACAAGGCTTTTACCGGAGTACGCGCACGTTCAGGCGAGAACAGGAAATCTTGAAGATAACTGTAGATATGACGACGACCACCATTGACATCGACAAAGTCCGAACCTTCAGAAATGTTGTCTTTAACCGATTTTTCCAGATCCAGTGCATTACGCAGTTGGTCGAAATAGGCCACTTCCAGCTGGGTACCGGTTTTTACTGTGCCGCCATGCTCAAGCTCACCTAAAATGGCTTTGATCAGTGTTGTTTTACCAACACCATTGTCACCGACCAAGCCAATACGGTCGCCACGAAGTACCAATGCAGAGAAATCTTTGATGATTGGTTCTTGATCGCCAAAAGCAACACTTAAATGTTCGATATCGAACACCAATTTACCCGAGCGGTTGGTGTCTTGCGTTGCCATGCTCACTTTGCCTTGTTGCGAGCGACGTGCTTTAGATTCTTCACGTAAATCTTTCAGCGCACGTACACGACCTTCGTTACGGGTACGGCGGGCTTTAATGCCCTGGCGAATCCAGACTTCTTCTTCAGCCAAACGTTTATCGAATAAAGCATTTTGCTTTTCTTCAGCTTCCATTTGTTGTGCTTTAAGATCAAGGTAACGTGTGTAGTTACCTTCATAGCTGCGCAAAGTACCACGATCGAGTTCGACAATACGCGTTGCAATGCTGTCAACAAATGAACGGTCATGCGAAATAAATAATAAGGTTAAATTATTTTGATCAAGCAAGAATTTTTCTAACCATTCAATACTTTCAACGTCCAAGTGGTTGGTTGGTTCGTCGAGTAAAAGTACATCGGGTTGGGTGAGTAGCGCACGTGCTAATAGGACACGACGTTTACGACCACCGGATAAATCGGCTAAATCGGCATCAGGGTCTAAACCCATTTTGCTTAAAATAGAATTTACTTTGGTTTCCAAAGCCCAACCATCGACCTGATCGAGTTTGTGCTGCAGGTTACCCATGCGGTCGCATGCTTCCATATCGCCGAGTACACAAGCATCACTGGCTTCGTGATAGGCTCTGAGTACAGTAGCCGCTTCACCTGCACCGTCGGCAACGATGTCAGCGACTTTACCAGAATCCATGGGTACATCTTGAGCAAGCATGGAAATGGTGATGCCATTTTGTATAGAAACTTCACCGCGATCCGGTAGTAAACTTCCCTCAATGAGTTTAAGTAAAGTAGACTTACCTTCACCGTTACGGCCAATCAAACAAACTCGTTCACCGCGTTCCAAATTGAAGTTCGCGCCGTCGAGCAGGGAAGGTCCGCCAAACGCGAGTTGGACATCCCTTAACGTAATATAGGCCATACTGTTTCCTGAAATCCAAAATGAGGACTTAAAATGACTAAACAAAAAAATCTTAATGATCAGGCGTCATTTTCCGCACCCATAGAAGATTTGCAAGTGCGAATTACATTTTTAGATGATTTAGTTGAACAATTAAATGAACAGGTGTCTCTGCAACATGCCGAAATAGCTGATTTGAAAAAACAAATGCAGTTTTTGTATCAACGCATTGAGTCTTCCGATTTATCCGATGGAATTGCCGCTTTTGATCCAATGACCAATCGCCCACCGCATTATTGATTCAATGTTCACGGGTCTTTTTGCTGAATTGATTTGACCTTTTCATTCAGGCTCGCTCTAATGCGGGCTCAAAGTTTGCTTACTTGTCTATTGAGATTATGTCCAACAAAGTCGTTCTTCTTGATCTTGAAAAGAATATGCCTAACGCACAATTGTTGCGTGACATCATTCAACACTACGCTGTAATTTACCTATTTAACTGCCAAGGAAAGTTTGAATACTCACTTGAAGATTTAACCGAATTTTCAGGTTGGGTGAGTAGTGGACAAGTGGTCATCTTAGAAACTGCTGAGGTCGATCATAAAGAATTTGAATATGCGGTTGTAGTCGGGCAACTGATTGCATTGTTAGAACCTGACACGACGATTGAAGTCATTTCTGCCATGCCAAGCAGTGAAATCCTGCTTGAGATGATGCAATCCTCAGACATGAACTGTCACTTGATTCAAATTCAGGCTGAAAAATCTTGTTTAAATTCAAAATATAAAATCCCAAGTGTCAAAACGATTAAGCAAAAACCAGATTTACTATTAATCAAAAAATATTGTGATGCCTTGGCTAAAATGAAGGGCAAACCGAACTCGATTGAGAAGCTCAAAAACTCGATCAGTAATATTTTGCAAGTTGAAAGTGACCAGGCGCAGCAGCTGATTGCTTTACTGATTAATCTAAAAATTGTGAAATGTTATGATGAGCAAATTAATTTCCGTAAAAAACTATTAAAACAATGGACGGAACTTGATTTAGAGCAAGCAACACCTTCAGAAACAGCACACAATATTTCCCCGATTTTTGCTCAACTACAAACAGAATCTTCCTCAGATGAAGAACTGGAGCATTCAAATACCATTCATCATGCGCAAAAAGATTTATTTAAAAACTTCTCTAAAATTGATCCGGTTCAGGTCATTGTTGCGCGTAAATTGCGCGAATTAAAGTCGGACAAGCCGAAAGATATTTATGCCTTGCGTGATTTACTGGAGCAAATGTTCCCAAAATCGGATGTTAGATTATTACTTAAGGAGTTGATTGAAAAGGGATATATCTACTGGAATGGCAGTGAAGTGCTGTATAGTCACGAGATGTTCTTGAATTAATTTCATCGTTGTAACTTGCGTTTTATATTCAGCTTATGCAACTCTAATAAAGGAATAGACAAGGTTGTACTATGGAAAATACCGGTATTTGGGTCATTGGCTTCATCATTCTATTTGTTTTGGGCTCGATTTTGGGTCTTCGCGTCAGTCCGCGAGAAAAAGCATTAGGCATGATGCGTGAGAAAGCACGCAAGATGGCACTGCACCCACGTTTAGTCGCAGCTCCCGATTGGACAAAAATTCCAATGGCTTCTGAAAAGCGTGCCAGTATGGTGGCCTATTACAGCGTACTTATTCCAGATGCACGTCTGCCTTTAATGCGTGCGCGTGTTGAAGATCAAAAGCTAAAACTTGTGCAGGGTGATGATAAGTTTAACGATTTGCCCATTGCATTAAAGGGCATTTATGCTATTGATATGCAGGCAAACTGTGTAGGACTCTATTGGGATGAAGAATCTGACCTTCGAGCAACACAGTTAGATGACATCAAAACCTATTTACAGTCTTTGGCTGAACTTTAATTTATAAACGAAACACACAGGATTAACGGTTAACTATGGCGAACGCTCCTCGGTCTACATCCAAAAGCACCACAGCAAAATCACCGAGTGCTGCGAAAAAGCGTGCCTTAGTGATTGTGGAGTCGCCTGCAAAAGCGAAAACAATCAATAAATACCTCGGCTCGGATTACATTGTGAAATCATCCGTTGGTCATGTCCGTGACTTACCGACCGGTGGTTCTAAAAGTACAGAAAAAAAACCTGTATCACGTGCCAAACTCACCGATGAGCAAAAAACTGAAAAAGCACAAACGGCTTTGGTTAATCGGATGGGCGTCGACCCTGAACACGATTGGAAGGCTCACTATGAAGTGCTTCCGGGTAAAGAGCATGTCGTTGCTGAACTGAAAAAACTGGCATCACAAGTCGATGAAATCTACCTCGCAACGGATATGGACCGTGAAGGGGAAGCGATTGCCTGGCATTTAAAAGAAGTGATCGGTGGAGATGATTCACGTTATCAACGTGTGGTCTTTAACGAAATTACCAAAAATGCGATTCAGGAAGCCTTTAAGCATCCCTCACGTTTAGATATCGACAAAGTAAATGCCCAGCAAGCACGCCGTTTCTTAGACCGCGTGGTAGGCTTTATGATTTCGCCATTATTGTGGGAAAAAATTGCCCGCGGTTTATCGGCAGGTCGTGTGCAATCGGTTGCAGTAAAATTGGTGGTAGAACGTGAACGTGAGATTCGCGCTTTTATTCCTGAAGAATACTGGCAAGTGTTTGCAGATACCAAATCATCAAGCGATGACATTCGGTTAGAAGCAGTCAAACAAGGTGGTAAAACCTTAAAACTGCAAAATAAAGCCCAAACGGATGCTTTATTAAAAATTCTGAACAATGCTGAATATAAAGTTACCACGCGTGAAGATAAACCGACCAAGGTTAATCCAAGCGCACCTTATATCACCTCGACCCTGCAACAGGCAGCAAGCACACGTTTAGGTTTCTCTGTAAAGAAAACCATGACGATGGCGCAGCGTCTGTATGAAGCAGGTTTTATTACCTATATGCGTACTGACTCAACTTTCTTAAGTGATGATGCGGTCAATATGGTACGTAATCATATCGAATTGGAATTTGGCGAGAAATATCTTCCTGCCAAGCCAAATCGTTATGGCAACAAAGCCGGTGCGCAAGAAGCCCATGAAGCGATTCGTCCATCCAATGTGGCTTTAAAAGGTGATCAGCTGGTCGGTGTCGATCGTGATGCACAACGTTTATATGACTTGATTTGGCGTCAGTTTGTCGCGTGTCAAATGACACCGGCAGAATACCTATCTTCAACGATTCTGGTTGATGCTAATGGTGTTGAGCTGAAAGCTAAAGGTCGTACCTTGGTATTTGATGGTTTCACCAAAGTGCGCGCTGCAAACAAGGCAGATGACGATATTTTGCTGCCTGCAGTTAAAGTGGGCGAAGTGCTTAAACTTGAGAAGCTTGATCCATCTCAACACTTCACTAAACCACCTGCACGTTTTACCGAAGCGTCACTGGTTAAAGAATTAGAGAAAAAAGGCATTGGTCGTCCATCAACCTATGCGGCAATTATTTCAACCATTCAGGATCGTGGTTATGTGAAGTTGGATAACCGTCGTCTCTTTGCCGAGAAGATGGGTGAAATCGTGACCGATCGTCTCGATGAAAACTTCAATAACTTGATGAATTACGCTTTTACCGCTGATCTTGAAGGTCAGCTCGATAAAGTAGCCATGGGCGAGCGCAACTGGAAAGAGTTACTGAATAATTTCTACGGTGACTTTAAAAAACGTTTAACCACAGCACAGGGCGAAAACGGCATGCGTCGTAATCAACCTATTGAAGTTGAAGCGGTCCATTGTCCTGAATGCTCACGTCCAATGCAGATTCGTACCGGTACAACGGGTGTATTCTTAGGATGTTCAGGCTACAACTTGCCGCCAAAAGAGCGTTGTAAAGGTACCTTGAACCTGACTCCGGTTGAGTCACTTGCAGCCTTGTCTGATGATGATGCAGCAGAAACTGCCGACTTAATGTCGAAAAAACGTTGCCCGATTTGTGAAACGGCAATGGACAGTTATGTGATTGATGGTGGTCGTAAATTGCATGTCTGTGGTAATAATCCGGACTGTGCCGGTTTTGAACTTGAAGAAGGCGAGTTCAAAATTAAAGGTTACGATGGTCCAACCATTCCATGTGACAAATGTGATGGTGAAATGCAGCTCAAGACGGGTCGTTTTGGACCGTACTTTGCCTGCACCAGCTGTGACAATACCCGTAAAGTATTGAAGAGCGGTCAACCTGCGCCTCCACGTGTCGATCCAATTAAAATGGAACATTTACGTTCAACCAAACACGATGACTTCTTTGTCCTTCGTGATGGTGCAGCCGGCTTATTCTTGGCAGCAAGTAAATTCCCGAAAGTTCGTGAAACACGTGCACCGAAAGTCGCCGAACTCCGTTCGGTAGCTGAACAGCTTGATCCGAAATATCAGTTTATTTTGCAAGCTCCAGATGCAGATCCTGAAGGTAATCCAGCATTGGTGAAATTCAGCCGTAAGAACCAAGCGCAGTATATTGGTTCTGAAAATGCTGAAGGCAAGCAAACCAAGTGGAGCCTTGTTTTCCAAGATGGGAAATGGGTTGAAGCGTAATTTTTAAGAAGTGAAAAAATGCTGACGAAAGTCGGCATTTTTTATGTCAGAATGATTTATATAAGAACTTAAAAATATTGATTTGGGGTGATAGTGGAAATTCAATCAAAAAAATTAGCAGTGTTAATAGATGCTGATAACGCATCCATTTCTAGTGTGTCTTCAATTTTAGAAGAAGTGGCTAAATATGGAATTGCTAGTGTTAAAAGAATTTATGGTGATTGGAGTAATCCAGCTTTAAAAGGTTGGTACGACATTGCTTTAAAATACGGTATGACACCAGTTCAACAATATGCATATACAGTTTCAAAAAATGCTACTGATATTGCAATGGTGATTGATGCTATGGAGCTTCTTTATACGGGAACATTTCAAGGTTTCTGTATTATTTCAAGTGATAGTGATTTTACACCTTTGGCATTGAAAATTCGCGAGAAGGGTTTATTTGTACATGGCTTTGGCAAAAGTACGACACCAATTTCATTTGTAAGTGCATGCGATAAATTTATTGATGTTAAGAATTTGGTTGTGGGTGAGACTATAGATTTAAAAGAAAGTACTAATGAAAAAGTTACTCAAGGACAAATAAGTATTGATAAAGATGTCCTAACACTGATTTTGAAAACGATTCGAGACAAAGCAGATGAACACGGGTGGGCAAATTTATTAACAGTTAACCAATATATTAGTGTTGTTAAACCAGATTTTGATTCAAGAGCTTATGGTCGCGCAAAGTTTTCAGGTTTAATTCGCTCTTTAGAATTATTTGAAATTAAGGAAGTTAAAAGTCAGTTATTAGTAAGAAAAAGAACATTTAAAGTAATTATTAAACTAGCTCAGGAAGCATTAAAAGTAGCCTCTAATGAAAATAACTGGGTCAACATAAATACCGTTGTGGAGAATATTAAAAATTTAGAACCAGAGTTGAATATTGAACCTTATGGTTTTGAATCTATAGAAAAAGCTATTTTTTCAATTAATGGTGGATGGGTCGAATTTAGTGGAAATAAGATTAAATTAGGTAAAACTTTGGCATAAGGTAGCAAAAAATCTATGTGGAAAAAAATTCGGGTACTGTGTTTACTCATTATTTTATTCATCGTGGCAGTCAATGCTTATCGTGACCAGAACCAAGACTGGTCCAAACCTATTATTGTCATGCTGCATCCCATCAATGCAGATGGGCAGGTTGCTACCCAAAACTATATTCAGACCCTTAACTTATCTGAATTAACTGCTGCACAAGACTACCTGAAACAGATGTCGTCTGAATATCGTGGACAACCAATTTCTATATATTTCCAAATGGGGCGAGAACTCAAACAACTTCCACCTAAAGTACCTGAGCATGCAAGCATGCTGTATACCATTTTATGGAGTTTAAAGTTCCGTTTTTATGCATGGAAACAGCATGAAAGCAAAGATGGCTCACCCAGTGTGACTTTGTTTTTAAATTATTATGATCCTGCACAAACTAAAGAATTAAAGCATTCAACCGCCTTGCAAAAAGGGCGGATTGGTTCGGTCAATTTATTTGCCTCTAAAAAACAGTCTGAACAAAACAAAATTGTGCTGGTACATGAATTACTTCATGCTTTTGGTGCGACGGATAAATACGACTTGGCGACCGGGCAACCCCTGTATCCAATAGGTTATGCGTACCCCAATCAAAAGCCTTTATTTCCTCAAGCCAAATGTGAGTTGATGGCGGGACATATTCCTGTATCACTCGATAAAAGTAAGATGCCTGATACTTTGCAACAGACATTAATTAATGAAATTACCGCGATTGAATTGGGCTGGAAAAAATAATCTTGTGGATAACGCTTAATTTATCCACAGCTCAACTTACTGATGTGGATAAAAATGTCGCATATTCATAACAGACATCTGTTTTAAAATATTGAAAAATAAACCTGTTCCTAAACAAAAGACTTGAGAAGAAACATGAAAACAGTAGGAAATGATTTAGTTAGACATCAGCTGCATGAAAATCGAAAGTGGTACTTAGGTCTAGGCATTCTGCTTATCCTATTCGGAGTTGTGTTACTGGCGGCTCTACCTTTTGCCACGCTTTCAGTCGTTTTTCTGTTTGGTGTGCTGATGATGATCGGTGGCGTTCTACACTTCATTGCAGCATTTAAAATCTTTGAGGGGGGCTATCGTTGGTTGTGGGCATTGTTCGGTGTGCTGTATCTTGTAGCTGGATATTATGCTTTTACTACCCCGGTAAAAACTGCAATTGTATTGACCAATCTGTTGGCGATTGTATTGATCGTTGCTGGTATCATTCGTATCTTGAGCGCCTTTGTTTTTAAAGCCTATCAAGGTTGGGGATGGGTATTATTTTCTGGCATTCTTACCTTGGTGACAGGGATTGTTATTTTGATGTCACCCGATGCACCGTTCTGGGTGCTGGGTCTATTCCTTGCAGTAGATATTTTATTTCAGGGCATTAACTATCTCACTTTAGCTTCTTATATCAAACATGAAGTGCCAAAAAGCTCTGCCGATGTTTAAACCCAATTCGACCAAAGAGCGCTATATGCGCTCTTTTTTTATTGTATAAAAGATCTATTTATTTCACTTTTGAACATCATGCCTAAAACTTTTGTCCTCGCTCCAGATTCTTTCAAAGAAAGCATGACTGCTGAACAGGCTTGTCAGGCGATGCAACGTGGCATCCAGAAAGTCTTTGCAGAGGCACAGTTTATTCATGTGCCCATGGCCGATGGTGGTGAGGGAACGGTCGATGCTTTGGTTTCTTGCTTAAATGGACAGAGGGTTGATTGTGAAGTCACAGGACCTTTATCCACTCAAAAAGTAAAAACCTATTTTGGCTTAATTGACGACGGTCAAACCGCTGTGATTGAAATGGCAAAAGCCAATGGTATTCATTTGCTCGAACCTTCCCAGCGAAATCCCTTACTGACTACGACTTTCGGTACAGGTGAGATGATTAAAGCTGCACTGAATTTAGGGGTGTCTAAAATCATTATAGGCTTGGGTGGAAGTATTAACAATGATGCCGGTGCAGGTATGGCTCAGGCATTGGGAGCAAAATTTTTAGATGCACACCGCACTGAAGTTGCAGTAGGGGGTGGGCAACTCGATCAAATTCGAACGATTGATATTTCAGGTTTGGATCCACGTTTAAAGCAAGTTGAAATCATGATTGCCAGTGACGTGAATAATCCTTTGACTGGAATCAATGGGGCTTCGCATGTGTTTGGTCCACAAAAAGGTGCAACGCCTGAAATGGTGCAACAGCTTGATCAGAACCTTGCGCAATTTGCAGAACTGGTTGCTCAACAATTAAATATAGATGCAAAAGATATCGCGGGTGCAGGCGCGGCTGGTGGCTTGGGTTTTGGCTTGATGGCATTTGCCGGTGCAAGCATTCGTTCAGGTGTAGAGCTTGTCATTGAACAGACCCAATTGGCAGAGAAAATTACCCAAGCCGACTATGTATTTACTGGCGAAGGCGGCATCGATTTTCAAACCAAATTTGGTAAAACCCCGTTTGGTGTGGCGCAAGTAGCAAAGCGATTGAATAAACCTGTGATTGCCTGTGCAGGCTATATTGGGGAAGATATAGAAGAACTTTATGATGAAGGGTTTACGGCAATTTTTGGAATTGTTGATGGCATTTGTGATTTGCCAACGGCATTAGAAAATGGGGAGAAGAATTTAGAAAGGACGTGTGAGAATATTTGTCGTGTATTATTTCTATCTAAAATAACAAAAGGGAATTAAGTGGATAGCATCTTAATAAATATTATTTTAAGTTTGGTTACAGGCGTAATTGGCGGAGTTATTTCTGGATTATATACGGGAGTTGTATCTGCGAAGTACTCAGCTTTTGAAGAGAGCCGAAGAGAGATTCTTAAAGTATTGAGAAGCATCCATTATGACGATGGTAAATATATTCAAGGACATGAAGAAGATCAGTTAAATCGAATTTGGTTAGCATCATCTGAATTTTTAACTATGGGGCAAAGAGCAGCAGGTTTGCTCACCCGAAATCACTATGGAAAATTAGTTGCTAATATAAGCGGAAATACGAAAGAAAATATTTTAAGTGAACAAATTTTGATGGATTTTCAAATTGAAGTTAGAGAAATGAAAATTAATAAACTAGGATTATTGTTTGGCATTAATGAAAAATAGGATTCGTTTGCCACAAACTGAAAAATCATAATTATAAAGGGCTATCTGCTAAACTATCTCTATCCCCAAGTAGATTAGAGATTATGAGTTTAGCCACCCTCATTGATGAATTAAACCCTCAACAAAAGCAAGCCGCAACCACCGAATCTAAACACAGTTTGGTACTTGCAGGCGCAGGCTGTGGCAAAACCAAAACTATCGTGGCGCGTGCAGCTTATCTGATTGATCAAGGTGTGCCAGCCAATCAAATCCAGATTCTGACCTTTACCCGTCGTTCCGCCAGTGAAATTGTCTCTCGTGTAGAACTCGCTTTAGGTGAACAAGCCAAAGGGCTTCGAGCATCGACTTTTCATACCTTTTGTATGTATTTACTGCGCCGTATTCCTAAAGCTTTTGGCTTGGAACAATTCTCGATTATTGATCGTGATGATCAGTTGATGATGTTCCGCCTGATTCGTGGCAAAGATGATAAGAAAAATCCCAATGCACTGCCCAAGCCGAAAGAGTTATGTGATCTCTATTCTTTTGCCCGAAATACGCGGCAAAAATTAAGTCTGGCTCTAGAAAAGCAAATGCCGGAATTTCTGGAATATAAAGATCAGATCGCTGAAATCATGAAAGAGTACGAAGCCCGAAAACAGGCACGTAGTTTTCTAGATTATGACGATATATTGGCCGTCGTTGCTTCAGCACTCGCACAATCGGAAGGCTTGGTGGATTACGTTTCCTCTATCTGTCAGCACATGCTGGTGGATGAAATGCAGGATACCAATCCTCTGCAATGGGCATTGCTTGAACCGCTGAAAGATAAAACCAGTCTGTTCTGTGTCGGTGATGATGCGCAATCTATTTACGGTTTTCGTGGTGCAGACTTTGAAAATATTCACCATTTTAAAGAGCGTGTACCCAATGCACAGATTTTTAAACTGGAAAAAAACTATCGTTCTACACAAGAAATTCTGGATTTATCCAACTGGTTACTCGATCAAAGTCCGATTAAATATGACAAACATTTAGAGGCTTATCGTGGTGATGGGGTTAAACCACGCATGCATATTTTCCCGAATGAATTTGATGAAGCGAAATGGATTGCCATCGACATTAAAGAACGGCATTTACTGGAAGGTGCAGCATGGCATGAACATATGGTGCTGGTGCGTTCCAGTTTTGCTGCACGTCATATTGAAGCGGCATTTATTCAGGCCAATGTGCCTTACCGTTTTATTGGTGGTATGAAGTTGCTCGAAACTGCGCACGTAAAAGACTTGCTTAGTCTGCTGCGTGTGATTGCTAATCCATTGGATGATATTGCCTGGATGCGTTTCCTGACGCTGTGGAATGGCGTGGGTGATGTCGGAGCAAGTAAACTGGCTCAACAATTATTACTTGAGCCCGAGACGGATCGCATTTTTGAAAAATTAGAAAAATTTGGTCGTATTCCCGACAATACTTTGCTGATCATGAAGCAAATGCTGGTGTTGAAAGATCAAGTGCAGGCTTGTGTATCACTGGGCATTGAAGCATTAAAAGAGCAGCTGGAAGAAAACTATGCCAAAAAGGACTGGTCGAAACGCTTAGGTGATTTTGATCTGGTCAAACAATTGGCTGCCAAGCATGATCAACTGAGTGAGTTTTTGGAAGAATACGTGCTCGATCCAGTGTCGATCAGTGAAATTGAACGTCAGTCGCAGGATGATGTGGTCACTCTGATCACTATCCATTCTGCTAAAGGCACGGAACAGAAAGTCTGTTATGTGGCGAATGTCTCGGCAGGACAATATCCACATGCACGTGCGCAGGGTAATTTCGATGAAGTCGAGGAAGAACGCCGTGTGCTCTATGTGGCCTTAACCCGTGCCAAAAATGAATTGATTTTAACCAAGCAGAATCTGAATTTATGGGCGCGTGATCAGGTCGATGATCAGGGTCGCAAGATTGAAAGTTATTTTCTAAATGAATTAACCCGTAATTTGTGTATTAGCGAAACCCATTACAAACAACGCCAGCAAACCGTGAAAAGCGCTTTAATTGAACGACAGTCGATTAATTTAGATTTTGGCATTGATCTCGATTAAACTATAACAATTGCGTTATTTTGTTTTTTATTGCGAAGTTCAAAAAGTCGAGTAGGCGAGTGCTTTTTGATGATTTTGCCTATTTTAAGGTTGTAAGATGAAAATTTTAGTTCGTAGTTTAGAACGTACAGTTACAGAAGCTGAATTATTGAAGCTATTTCAAGACTTTGGCACAGTTGAATCATGCAAGTTGGTACTTGATACGACTACAGGTAAATCGAAAGGTTTTGCTTTTGTTGAAATGCCGCATGCGCGTGAGGCGATCAAAGCAATTAAAGGCTTAAATACCCTTCGTTTGCACGGACATGGTATTCGTGTAAAACAGGCTGAAGATAAGCCTGAAGCTGAAAGTAAAACTGAAAACAAATAATTAAAGGAGCGAAAGCTCCTTTTTTTATAAATAAAAATGAAACGGAATTTTCAGGCCCTATCTATGATTGGCCCCAATAGAATGTATATTTCTCAGGGAATCAAGATTTGAGAAATCTGATCGAGAACAAGATTGAAGTTGCTGCAAAACGTAAAATCTATTGAATTGAAATGGATCATGCATAATTTTTATTGTGAATTGATCAAAATAAAGTTTAATCTTAAGTCTGTAACAAACGCCAAAATTTAGGAATATCGCTATGTCCCGTGTTGCTCGCTTCCATGCTGACCGTACCAATCAAAAACTGTACTTTGCACGTCTTTCATGCCAACTAGCTGAGCAAACTGACAATATTCAACAGGCACAGGCACATCGTGAAGCTGCCGTATTCCATTTACATGGTGCAGTCTTGGCATTTCTACAGGAACTGGTTCGTTACTATCGTTTAAATGACTTTATGCCGACACTCAAGTCAATTGAACACAACATGGCGGAAAAGGGACAAGTATCTCCTGAAGTCACCGTGATGCAGCAATTATCAAAACAAGGTTTTATTGCTGAATTAAAGCGTGCGTATCGCATGTGCCAGTATGCACCTGAGCCAAGTGCACCAGAACCAGAACATGAAACATCATCTAACCTGATTATTAAAGTGACGCAAACGCCTCAAGCATGGTTGCCGGATACAAAAATTTTACGTGAATGGCATCGTGATTTAACCCAGCTGATTGATGGCTTTCGTAACGAGATGGTTGAGTTTTAATCTTTTTTTCTGCTCTTGAAGTTTTTGCTATCGGCCTTATATAAGTAGTCTACGTAATGCAAAGTGCAACTGCCTTTGCCACCATGTTGAACATGGAGGAACTATGTCTATAGAACAATTGAAAGAATTATTTGGTAATCAAGAAGCTATTTTAGAATTGGTTCAACTTGAAGGTGGTGAGTTGGCATTGCGAAATGCAGGCTCTCAAAAAGAACCCTTGGTTAAAATTCAGTTTAATGATGAAGTGAAGTCATTACTGGGTGATCAAATGCCTGAGATTGCACAACATATGGTGCAAGCTGCTTTGTTTGCCATGATGGAAAAGCAGGTCAATGAATGGCAGGCAGAGATTGTGGATGATCAACCTAAGTATTTGAGCTGATCTCTCCCAAATAAAAAAACGCACTCATGAGTGCGTTTTTTTACGATACAAGATTAATGTGTGGGGTCTTGCTGATGTGCAATCTGGATTTGATTGAGAATATGATTGGTCATATTTTTCGCCATTTCCTCTTTGGCAAAATAGACTTCACCAATACCATCACGACGAATCACTTCAGCTTCTTCTTTACTTTCTGCACAGACTAAAACCTGAATTTGTGGATTCAGTGTTTTGGCAATATCCACAATTTTGTGAATATCCAAAATATCCATCGGGGATAGAACCAAAAGTCGTGCATGTTGAATATGTGCTTGAATTAACACGCTCGGTTCAGTGGCATGACCAGAAACTGCAGCAATGCCTTTTCCACGTAAACTTTCTACAATTTCGCGGTTTTCTTCCGCAATCACCACTTTAATGTCCTGTGCCATTAATGTTTTAGCAATGCGACGACCGACTTCACCATGACCGACAATCACCACCTGATCACGAAGATATTCTTGAGATACTTCATCAGGCAGCATAGAAAGCGGGTCACCACTACGTTCCAATAAACGCGCCAAATGCGAACGTTCACGAATCCAGTTTTGTACAGGTTCAATTGCAGAGAACACAAATGAATTCAGGGTGATGGAAATCAATGCACCCGCTAAAATCAGGTTTTGCCCTTCTATGGAAAGTAAATTGAGTGAGAGGCCCAAAGTCGCCAGAATAAAAGAAAACTCGCCAATTTGCGCAAGGCTTGCACCAACGGTTAACGCAGTATTAATTGGATATCGGAAGAATAAAACCAAAGCCATTGCGGCAATGGTCTTGCCAATCATGATGATGCCAACCACAGCAAGCACATGGAAGGGTTGCTCAATCAAAATGCGTGGGTCGAACAGCATGCCAACGGAAACAAAGAATAAGATCGAGAAAATTTCACGCAGCGGTAAGGTTTCTTCTTCTGCACGGTGACTGAAATCAGATTCTTTAACCACCATCCCTGCGAAGAATGCACCCAGCGCCATTGATACGCCAAAGACTTTATAAGCACCAAAAGCAATCGATATCGCAGCGGCAACAACGGTCAAGGTAAACAGTTCGCGAGATCCCAGGCGTGCCACAACCTGCATAATCCAGGGTACGAGACGTTTACCAATGATCAGCATAAAGGCAATAAAACCAGCCACTTTAAGTAAAGTAACCGCTAAGGTCATCCAGATATTTGCATCGGCATTGGAACCAGCAACTGGTGTGCCGCCAAGTAAGACTGCGGTGGCAGGGAGTAGAACAAGGACCAAGACCATGACCAAGTCTTCAACCAATAACCAGCCCACGGCAATTTTACCGTTGACCGAGTTGAGTAGACCGCGGTCACCCAAGGCTTTGAGTAATACTACAGTGCTGGCACAGGACAGGCTTAAGCCAAAAACCAGTGCAGAACCAAAACTCCAGCCCCAGATCATGGAAACGCCTATTCCCAGTAAGGTCGCGACAGCAATTTGTAAAACAGCACCTGGTAAAGCGATTCGACGTACCTGCATCAAATCATTTAAGGAAAAGTGCATCCCGACACCAAACATGAGGAACATAACCCCAAGTTCAGCCAGTTGGTTGGCAAGATGAATATCTCCGACCACACCGGGGGTGTTCGGACTAATGATGATACCGGCAACGAGATAGCCGATCAGAGGGGGAAGGCGTATGCGAGCCGCAATATAGCCAAAAATAAGCGCCAGTCCAAAGCCAACTGCTAATAATATGATGAGATCTACGTCATGAGGCACTAAAAACTCCTTAAGCCTAGTTAAGGGTAAAAATACAAAAGCACAAACGGTGCCAAAAAAGTAGCTAAAGTGTATCAACTCGGATAAAAAAAATGCAAAAAAAAACGACCCAGAAGGTCGCTTTTTTAAAGAAGGCAAAATTATTTAATTTTAGCTTCTTTGAAGATTACGTGTTGACGGATTTTTGGATCAAATTTTTTGATTTCCATTTTTTCCGGCATAGTACGTTTGTTCTTAGTTGTGGTATAGAAATAACCAGTACCAGCTGAAGAAACTAGACGAATTTTATCACGCATGGTTCGAACTCCTTAGATCTTTTGACCTTGAGCACGTAGGTCAGTAACAACCTTTTCGATACCCAATTTGTCGATAATACGCATACCTTTAGTGGTTAAACGAAGACGTACAAAACGTTTTTCGCTTTCTAACCAGAAACGGTGGTGATGCAGGTTCGGCTCGAACCGGCGTTTGGTTTTGTTATTGGCGTGCGAGACGTTGTTGCCAACGACTGGACGCTTGCCGGTAACTTGGCAAACCTTAGACATGGTGAACTCCATTGCTAGACAGCACCAATTGTGCGGCTAGTCATTAAAAGTAAACGGATGAAATCATTCAAGGGGCGTTTTATATCAAAAATACGCTTAAAAGACAAGCGAATTTAATAAAAACCCGGCATGAACACGTGCAATAGCTCATGCCTTGATCAGTTAGCGAAGAAGGGTCTTCGAAATCAATTTATGAATCGGCTTGTTAAATGGTGGGAGAATGAATTTTAAGCTATAGAGCTTAGGATTCGACATCACCGACCGTTCATGAGACAAACTGAAGAAACCTTCTGGACCATGATACTTGCCCATGCCTGAAGCACCGACGCCACCAAATGGTAAATCGTCTTGTGCAACATGGGTCAATACCGTGTTTTGCCCGAAATGCCCTGAATGAGTATGCTGTGCGACATAGTCGGCACGCGCCTGATCAAAGTCGAAATAGTATAAAGCAAGTGGACGCGGACGGCTATTAATAAAGTCAATAACATCGTCAATTTGATCATATTCCATGATTGGCAGGATCGGGCCGAAGATTTCTTCTTTCATAATCCGCATTTCAGGGGTTACACCGGTCAATAAAGTCGGTGCAATTTTTCGAACTGCAGTTAAATCTTCATGTTCAGGATTGATTTCGATAATTTTGGCACCCTGATTAAGGGCATCTTCCAAATAACCTTGCAGGCGATTGTACTGTTTGTCATTAATAATCGAGGTGTAATCCTGATTGTATGCAATATTTGGATACATCTCTTCAACACAGGCCCTGAACTGCTCGATGAATTCGGCCGTTTTTCCTTTAGGCAGGAACATATAGTCCGGTGCCACGCAGGTCTGACCTGCATTCCACAGTTTACCGGCAGCCAGACGTTGTGCCACATCTTGTAAATCAATCGATGGGTGAACCAGAACCGGGGACTTTCCGCCCAATTCTAAAATTACCGGCACCAAGTTTTCTGAGGCAGCTGCCATCACAGTTTTACCAATTTCGGTGGAACCGGTGAAAATGATTTTATCAAAGGCTAAATGGCTAAACGCATCAGAAATAGGACCGCCACCATTAATGACTGCAACTAATTCGATCGGAAAGGCTTCACTCAAGGCTTTTTCAAGCGCACGACCAAAATTGCTCGATGCGCTGGAAATTTTGATCATGGCATTGTTGCCGGCAGCAATTGCACAAATCAGTGGACCAATCGACAATAATAAAGGATAGTTCCAAGGGGCAATAATTCCGATCACACCGAGAGGTTGATATTGAACCCAGGCTTTTGCCGGTTGATGAATAATTCCGACATGGCGTTTCGAAGGTTTCATCCAATTGGTCAAATGCTTGCTATAATATTTAATCTGTTCAAGACAGGTGAGCAGTTCACCGATTTTGGTTTCGCCAATAGAACGGTTACCATAGTCCTGGTTAATTGCTTCGGCAAATTGATCTTGATATTTAACTAAGATACGCTTTAAACGTGCTAAACGATCAATACGTTCCCTTGCACTTGGTAAAGGATGGCGTTGATAGGCATGTTTTTGCTGTTCCAGCACATCATGCAAGTGCGGAATATCGAAAGAATGTGGTGTCATTGAAGTTGTTTTTGTATGACTATTCATGACCTGCTACCATTAAATAAAAGCGATTAATTTAATTTTTAGAGTAAAAGCTCTAAATAGTCAAGTTACTTTATGTGTTAGCTAGCTAACCTATTGAATGAATGGTCACTTTAGGATGTCTCACTCCAAAACGGTGAAAACCAAAGAACGTATTTTACAGCTCAGCTTACAGTTATTTAATGAGCGCGGTGAGCGTTCAGTTACAACAAATCATATTGCAGCTGAACTGAGTATGAGCCCGGGTAATTTGTATTACCATTTTCGTAATAAAAACGAAATTATCAAAGAGTTGATGGAGCAGTATCAGAAAGAAACTTTGGAAATGCTTGCATTACCAGATGATCGCTTGCTCGATGCCAATGATAAAATTCGTTATTTCCAAGTACTGAGCAGCCAGCTCTGGGCTTATCGCTTCTTGCATCGTGATGTTTATCATTTGGTTGAAAATAATGATGATTTTCGCAAAATGTATCCACGTTTTGCCGGTCAGGTGATGCAACAGGGGCAGAAAATTTATAAAGCTTTTGTGAATGCAGGCCTGATGCAAATGACGGACTCAGAAATTGAGGCCCTGATTATTAACTTGTGGATTGTTTTGACCAACTGGACCAACTTCTTATATATGTCGGGTCATATTACCGACTCAAATACTTTAGAAGAAAAATGGGTCTGGCAGGCATTACGTCAAATGGTGTTCCTGGAAGGGGCGTATTTGCGTGGTGAAAGTCGTCAAATCTATGAACATCTGCTTGAAACGCTGGGTCCTTCAGAGCTTTTTGAGAGCCTATCTTCAAGTAAAAATCCCGATGCGACATAGCCTATTTAGAAAGCCTTAAAAAAGCGTTAGAATGCTCGGCTTGTTTTTCAATTTAACTGATTAGTGATATAAACCAACATGAATATGACCACTGCTAACACAGCACGTTTACTGATTACTTGCGAGGATAAACCAGGAATCGTGCAAGCTGTATCGAGCTTTTTGTATCATCAAGGAGCAAATATTACCGCACTTGATCAATACGCGACTGAAGCTCAGGGCGGGCGTTACTTCATGCGTGTTGAGTTTGAACTGGATAACTTGCAAAGCCGTAAAGAAAATTTGACCCAAACTTTTGCGACCAATGTTGCAGAGCGCTATAACATGAATTGGCGTTTGGCTTTGGTCAGCGATGTCAAGAAAGTCGGCATTTTAGTCTCTAAAGTCGATCATGCCTTGCTTGAGTTGTTATGGCGTCATGCACGTGGTGGTTTACCTTGTGAAATCACGACTGTGGTGTCCAACCATGAAAATTTACGCGAGTCAGTTGAAAACTTCGGTATTCCTTTTGTTGTGGTTCCAGTCAATAAAGAAAACAAACGTGAAGCCTATGCCAAAATTGATGAAATCATGCAAGGCAACGATTTGTTAGTTCTTGCACGTTATATGCAAATTCTGGATGAAGAATTTGTCAAAAAATGGGAAATGAAAATCATCAACATTCACCATTCATTCTTGCCTGCCTTTGTCGGTGCAAACCCTTATAAGCAAGCGTATGAAAAAGGTGTGAAACTGATTGGTGCAACAGCACATTATGTGACTGCTGATCTCGATCAGGGACCAATTATTGAACAAGATGTAGAACGGGTAAATCACGATTTTACTGTCGATCAACTGCGTGAACTTGGACAAGACGTTGAACGAAATGTTTTGGCTCGTGCGGTAAAATGGCATCTTGAAGATCGTATTATTGTGGATGGCAATAAAACTGTAGTCTTCCAATAAAAAAGCATTGACTGATTTTTAAAGAAAGGCATACTTAAAGTGTGCCTTTCTTGTTTTATTGATTAAAAAAACTAATCAAAACTTACGATTTAATAGTTGCAAATGAAAACACTTCTCATTTATTATTGCGGTGCTTTAATTGTACTAACCGATGAGCTTGATTGCTTAAATCTGTATGGATCTACAATCGCTTTAATTAGGTAACTGATTTTAATGAGTCAATCTCCCGCTCTAAATATGCAAACTCCCAATCCGATGAAAAAGAAAATTATCACAGCGCTTATAACCGTTGTGGTCGGTCACATGGGCGTGTTGTGGGCGGTGGGGCAAATGAAGACCCCAGAACTCAAACCCGTTGAAAAAGAGCCGTTAAAAGTTCGTTTTGTTAAAATTCAAGAACCACCTAAACCTTTACCACCGAAGCCGAAAGCTGAACCGAAAAAAGAAAAGCCCAAGCCTAAGGAAGTGAAAGAAGTTAAAATTGTAGAAAAACAACTTCCACCACCTCCGAAAAAGGTAGAAAAGGTTCAACAAGTTAAAAAAGCAGAAACACCAAAACCAGTGGTGAAGCCGGTTGAAGCACCGCCTAAACCAACTGTCACTACAACGATTTCTGAAACTAAAGTGGTTAAACCTGTACCGGTCGCTAAACCTGCGCCAATTGCGCCGCCTGCACCTATTACTCCACCGGCACCTGCTACTCCGCCATCTCCAAAAAGTGTATCGATTGGTGGCTCGGGCGTGCAATGGAGTCGTTCGCCAAAACCTTCATATAACAATAGCGATTTAGAAGGCCAAACGCGTATTGTGGTGATACATATTGAAGCGAATGAAAAAGGGGTGATTACCTCAGCGCGTATTGCACGTTCGAGTGGTGTGCCTGCTTTAGATAACAAGATTTTACGCTCAGTGCGTAGTTCCAAATTCAAACCGTACAAAGAAAATGGCGTGGCTTATCCAATTAGTGCTGACCAACCATTTGAATTGACATTGAATCCACACGGCTAACATTTTTTAGGAGTTCGAGTATGAACTTTTCAGTTTATTGGCAACACGCCGATGCAGTGAGTAAGACACTGTATTTCGTGTTATTGGCAATGTCGATTACGACATGGACAATCTTCGTTTTACGTTTAATGGGGACTCGCCAACTGAAGCAACAAGCTTATGCTCAACTTTCTCAAGCGTTAAGCAAGTTAAAGGCAAAATTTGCACCTTTGAATTTTGAACAACGTAAAGCAGTGGCAGAACAAGCTTTATTGCGTCAAATTTCTGCTGAAAAAGCCAGTGCGGAAAAAGGTGTTGCGGTTCTAGGTACCATTGCTTCACTTGCACCGTTTGTAGGTTTATTCGGTACAGTTTGGGGTATTTTCCATGCCTTGGTTGCAGTAGGTAAGAGCGGTCAAGCCGGTTTGGCTCAAGTTGCAACACCTGTAGGTGAAGCTTTGATTATGACCGGTCTGGGTTTGGCAGTCGCTATTCCTGCAGTATTGGCTTATAACATTTGTACCCGTGTGAACCGTGGTTTGGCGCATGAGCTACAAGATCAGGCGCACAGCTTGTTAATTGACACCATGTTGCAACAAGATAGCTCGGCTCAAGTAGCGACTAAAGCAACAGCAAATAATTTGGTTGGAGGTCAAGCTTAATGGGCTTTCAATTGGGCGAAGACAACGATGTAGGCATGAATGAGATGAATCTCATTCCACTCATCGACATTATGTTGGTATTGATGATCATCTTTTTGGTGACAGCAACCGTTGCTAACCCATCAATTCCATTAACTTTACCAAAGACAACGGCAGATATTATTGATTTGCCACCTAAAAGTGTCACCATCAGTATTAATGCGGGTGGAGATGTTGCCTGGAATGGCGATGTACTCACGCTTGACGAGTTACAGACAAAATTAAATGAAGCTGGTCAGGAAGAGCGTCAGCCAACCATTGTTCTGAAAGCAGATAAAGAATCACGTTATGACGCTGTTGCACAAGTGATGTCTCGTGCGAGCGAAGCCGGGCTCAGCGATATTGCTTTTGCGACTGATAACTAATCAAAGACATAAAAAAAGCGACCGAGAGGGTCGCTTTTTTTATGTCCAAAATTCGCTGAAAAGGACTGTTATTCAGCTTTAAGCAAATCCTGAAACTTACTGCGTAATTTCATTAATTTCGGTGGAATAGAAAAATTACAGTAGCCTTGAGATGGATTCCGGGCAAAGAAATTTTGATGATATTCTTCAGCAGGGTAGAACTTGGGTGCAGGACTCAGTTCGGTCACAATATTCAGACCTTCTGCTTTTAAGGCATCAATTGTGTGTTGTGCCTGCTGTTGCTGTTCATCATTAAAATAATAAATCACAGAACGATATTGAGTGCCAATGTCATTGCCTTGACGGTTTAAGGTCGTTGGATCATGAGTGGTGAAAAATACATCCAAAAGCTGAGCAAAGCTAATTTGTGTTTCATCATAATCAATCAAAATGACTTCTGCGTGGTTGGTGTCGCCACGACAAATATCGTCATAACTTGGATTATCGGTATGACCACCCGCATAACCACTGACCACTTTTTCTACGCCTTTAAGCTGTAAAAATATGGCTTCAACACACCAAAAACATCCACCACCAAATAATGCCTGTTGCATGGTTTTATCCTGTATTTGTTTATTATTTTTAATATAGGGGTTTTTTATGAAGCTACAATGTATTTATTTATGCATTTTATATACAAAATACTGAAATTTCAGGATTTTTATCTGCACTATTTAACGCGGTTGAACCGGACTGGTAAATTGAATAAGAAGATTGCCATGACGATCAAGCAATTTGAGTGTTTTGCCAAAGACTTGATAGTTTGCCACTTTAGTTAATGCTTCATTAAATTGTTGCGATACATTGTTGCTGTCTAGACATGCCATTTTGGTGCCTGCCATTTGACCAAGCACTAAAGTATCTCGTCCCGCTTCATAGCTTCCCATAATACGATTACAACCATCGGCACCACTGACGCGTTTGGTTGCAGTATCAAACTGTAAGCTTGGAATATTGTGTGCGGTGGGTGCTGTCTTAATTTCAGTATTGCCAATATGGGTTGCAATCCAGGTGCGGTTTTGTAATTGCACTAAATTTGCAGTTTCAATCGTAGAAGATGCATTCGGCATAGTTTCACAACCTGTAAAAGCAATCGCTGCAGCAATCATGCTGACAGCACATAATTTTTTTAACATATTGGAATTCTCGTTCTTGATTTAACTTATGTTCTATATAAACAAAAAAATAGCCATTTAACTAGAGTTAAATGTATGTTTTATATATTTTTTACATTTCTTATTATGGCACATCTACAGTTGTAGGTTGTGGTAAACCCTGACGAATAAGGGTGGAATATTGAGTGCTGCTAATATTGTTTAACTCACTGATACGTGGGTTTATATAGGCAACTTCATACCATTGTTTCATGGTTAACTCATGTGAAATGGCAGTCAAGTCATACAGATAGTTGGGTAGATATCCTGAAGCCAGCAGGCGATAATCGGCGGGTAAATGTCTTTTAGATATCGCTTGCACCATATCAAAAACCAGCGTGGTGCAGTTACTGGTGAGGCTGTTATACCATTTAGGCTGATTTTTTAATTCATTGGCTTTATGCAGGTATTCTTCAAACAAGGCGCGTCTTTCGGTTTTGGACATATTGACTGGGAAGAAATAGACATGTTCGCCACGAATATTGCTGCGGGTATAAATCAGATCCTTTTCATCTGCTGCGATCAGGCTGAGTTCATATTTTCTAAAAAAACCGCCATAAGTAGAAAATTCTTCATTTTTTTGTTTGCGAATTTCAATCGAAAAGGTCAGTGGTTGGCTATTGGCAAAATCAAAGCTGACTAGGGTATGCGCGATGCGTGGTCCCATCCAATAGGAGGTGATGATATTCACGCCAGTAATTTGGTTTAAATCAAACTGACGGGTTTCCCAACGCTCATCATAGCTGCCATCGGCATGCCAGTTAAAATTACGTACATTGTGCAGCGTGACCAAATTGCCCTGTTGTTCATAAGACAATATTTGGGCAACTTCCGGATTCCAGTCACGATCTTGCTTGGCTTCCAAGCTAAAATACCAAAATAAGCCCAACAGAAAACCAAACATATAAATCAGTATATCTATATGACGGTTAAATAAATTTTGGGTGATATAAATACCGAGAATGCTTAAAGCAAAAACAATCCAAATGCCAATCATTATGCGGGTGACCAACAAACCAAAAGGTTCTTGAAACCACAACGCAAGACACAGCCAAATAGAGGACACAATAACGAAAAGGCTAAACATGGAATGAAGTAAAGCCATGCCTAGAGCAGCGAAAAACTCCCTTTTTCCAATATTATGCATATTTGACTGTTATAAGTAATTATTGCCTTTATTTTCGGTAAGTTGCAAACTCAAAAGCAATCCCAGTTTTGTCGTCAATATGTTGTTCAGACGCGACCTTGTTAAATTCAGCTGGAATTTCTGGATAGTAGGCATCGCCTTGAACATCAAGTTCAACATGGGTCAGTTCCAGGCGGTCGGCAATGTCCATGGTCTGTTTAAAGATCTCACCGCCACCGATAATAAAGATCGCTTCCGGCTTTTCTGAGGCTTGCACATCGGCAACCGCTTGAGCTAAGGCATCTTCAATCGAGTAGGCAACTTTAGTCCCTTCAAATGACCAGTCGGTGTCACGGGTAATCACCCAATTGACACGTTTCGGCAAGGTGCGACCCATAGACTCTAAAGTTTTGCGACCCATGACCACGACACCACCTTGGGTGATTTCTTTAAAGTGCTTGAGGTCAGCAGAAATGTGCCAAGGCAAGTCATTATTTTTACCAATGCAGCGCTGCTGATCCATGGCCACGACATGAACAACTTCTAAATTTTGGAAGCTCATTTATTTAATCCTTGTGAATAATTCCAAAATCCTTCCTACAATTTTCCCCCTTTGCAAAAGGGGGAATTAAAGGGGAATTAAAGGGGGATTTTAGAAATTAAACCGCAACAGGGGCTTTAATCCCTGGATGCGATTCATAACCGACAATTTCGATATCTTCAAATTTAAAGTCGAAGATGTCTTTAATTTCTGGATTTAATTTTAATTGGCAGAGCGGTAATGGCTCACGGCTGAGCTGTAATTTAGCCTGTTCAAAATGATTAACATATAAATGGGTATCACCACCTGTCCAGACAAAATCACCGACATCTAGATCACAAACTTGCGCAATCATATGCGTGAGCAGGGCATAGCTGGCAATGTTAAAAGGAACACCCAAAAACACGTCCGCGCTGCGTTGATACAATTGGCAAGACAATTTGCCGTTTTGTACAAAAAACTGGAACAAGGTATGACAAGGCGGAAGGGCAACATTTCCCGCTTCTTTTGGATTCCAGCCCGACACGATTAAACGGCGTGAATTTGGATTGGTTTTAATTTCATTAATCAGCCATTGAATCTGGTCAAAACCATCTTGCTCATATAAGCCATTTTCTTTTTTGGTTGCGCCAAAGTTACGCCATTGATGACCATAGACCGGCCCCAATTCACCTTCCGGGCGACCAAAACGTGCAGTTTGTTCTGCAGTTGACCATTCATCCCAAATTGAAACTTTGTTGTCTTGCAGATATTTGACGTTGGTATCACCTTTTAAGAACCATAACAGTTCAATCACGATTGAACGAAAATGAACTTTTTTGGTGGTCAATAAAGGGAAACCTGTGGAAAGATCAAAGCGCATTTGATGACCAAATACAGAACGTGTACCTGTTCCAGTACGATCGCCTTTGTCGCCACCGTTGTCGAGGATGTGTTGTAAAAGGTCTAAATACTGACGCATGTCTCTCTCATAATCTTGTGAATTTCTTGTGGCACATATTAGCCTTTTTACAGTGATGAAACCATGCCTTTTTAATGTTCCAGAAACTGGATTAGCTTAGAGTTTTTTTGTAATGAATTGAAAATTATTAATATTTATCTAGGTGATAAGTTTATATACTCTGCATAAATCTTTATGCTGTAACTGTTTGATTAAAAATTATAGAGAAGAATAAAATCAATAAAAATTTATATGAGTCTGTATTGCAGCCTACTGTTTTTGAGGGCCTGCAAGAAGAAAACCCTCGAAAGAGGAACTGAAACACATGGATCAGGAAATGAAATATCTGAATGCAGAAATGGATCATGGAGCAGTATATTCATAATCGCTATTGGTCATTGTATAAAGTGTAATGTGACCAAAAGGAACCTGGATATGATCTAGAACTATATGGATTATAAAAAGATCTTAACTTGAACCTTTTTGAAATTTTAAGTTTTATTAAAGTTTGAATGATTTAAATCTAATTTTAGAACAGGGATAATTTTAAATATAAAAATTAACAAAAAATAATCAGTTAAGTCGATTTAAAGCGATTTATTTATATTTAATTACATTTATTATATGAAAAATCACATGTTACAAGGTACTATCTTCGCCGTCGAAATGAGTGAAAAGCCCGAATTCTAAGGGTTGGGAGTAGTTGTAAAGAATGGCTTATGATCACAATGTAAACATGAGTGAAGTGTATGCTCCTGTCCAGACAAACATCGTAATTCGTTCCCAATCTGGTAAAAATTCTAATAAAAATACAGAGTCCAAGTCCGTTCAAACCAGTCAAAAAAACAAGATAATTGCAAGCAATGGACAGCGAATTGATATTAATAAATTCACGAATTTCTTGCAGGGTATTAGCTCATATAGCAGTTCACAAAAGTGTGCCAAAAGTATCCGGCTTGCTTTGGAGTCCGCAGGGGCACAGTTTCAAAGTCATCCTGTTGCTGCGGCAGACTGGGGCAATACTTTAATGAAAATTGGTTATCGACAAATTAACCCTAAATTTGATGCCCCGAAAGAAGGTGATATTTATATTATTGATCGAACCGGCAAACATGTTTATGGACATATTGCAGGGTTTAATGGCAAGCAATGGGTATCTGACTTTAAGCAAAAAAGTTATGACGTTTATAACGAAAAAGGCCTGACCTATAAATATTATCGTCCGAGTTTCTAAATTTTTATAAATGAAAATATCCTAAATAAAAAAAGCCTCCGTAGAGGCTTTTTTTGTTGCTGAGCTTAAGGCAGTTGTTTGATTGGACTACCACCCAAAGCCTGCATCAAGGTCACATAAGCATTGTATTGGCTTTGCTTGGTTTGAACCAAAGATAGTCGTGCATTACGTGTGGTTTCTTGTGCATCTAACAGATTTTTAAGTGCAATTGCGCCGTTACGGTAACGTACTTCAGTTAAATGCTCAGTTTTCTCGGCAAGTTGTACATTACGTTCTTGTAAAGCCACCTGTTTGTTTAATTCGGTACGTGCCGATAGTGCATTTTCCACATCGGCAAAAGCCTGATATAAAGTTTGACGGTACTGAATAATCGATTTTTCATAATCCAGCTCGCTGATCGCCAAATCTTTCTTCATATCGTTATATTGCAAGAACGGTAAGCTGAGACTCGCACCCAAAGTTAAAGCCGGATTCTGCAATAGATTGGTTAACGATGTGCTTGAAGAACCTAAATTTCCAGTCAAATTAATTGAAGGATAGTAACCGGCTTTGGTGGCATCTTTGTTGGCTAAAGCCTTACGCAAACGTAGTTCAGACGCCTGTAAGTCTGGACGACGTGACAGCAAGTCTGCTGGCAAGCCTGCTGCAATGGTCGGCAGGGCAATGCGCGGTAAACGGGAAGGTTCCTGAATATTCAGTTGCTGCACAGGTTGATGCATCAAAACAGCTAATGCCGTTCTGGTTTCCACTTTTTGCTGTTCAATCTGGCTTAATGTCGCTCTTTGGCTTTGTACTGACTGTTCAGCTGAAGTGAGATCCAGACCCGAAACTGCCCCAGCACGATACTGTGTGCGGACCAGTTCATAGGTTTTTTGCGTACTAGTCAGGTTTTGCTGTGCAACGGCATAACGCTCATTTAAATAACCCAACTGCCAATATAAATTCGCCGTGGTTGCCACTAAGCTTTGTGCAGTACTTTGCAAATCCTGTTCAGTCGCTAAAGCTTCCCATTTGGTTGCTTCAGTCTGACGAGCCAGTTTGCCGAATAAATCCAGTTCGTAACTCACACCACCACTTAAGGATAAGCCTCGTGACGAGTCCTCACCTGAATTTAAGTCAATATTATGCCCAGTCGATACATTTGAGCTGACACGTGGACCTTGCTTATTTTGCGCTAAACCGGCTTGTAAACGTACTTGTTGTAAATTGATACCCGCAACTGCTAAATCGGTATTGCTTGCTAAAACCTGATTAACCAATTGATTCAGCTGAGTATCGCCAAACAAGGTCCACCATTGATCTGCATAGACATCGGCATGAACTTGCTGACTTATGGCTTTGCTATTTTGGAAGTTGTTTGGAATATTCACGGCAGGTTGCTCATACGGTGTTTTCACCACCGCAGCACAACCGACCAGCGATCCACTTAAAATAAGGGCAGTGGCAAGTTTGGTGAAATTCATTTGCATTCTAAGTATCCTTATTCGCGAGAAAGTGCATCAACAGGATTGAGCTGTGCTGCATTACGGGCAGGGATAAAGCCGAAGATAATCCCGATCATGCTGGAACAGACAAAGGCTGCAATAATTGAAGTGGTTGAATAGGCCATCTGGAAAGTATCTCCGGCAAAATGACCAATCAGCTGTCCAATGCCTAGGGATAAAAGCACCCCTAAGATACCGCCTAAAATACACACCAACACTGCTTCAATCAGGAACTGCTGCAAGATGTCACTTTGACGTGCACCGACGGCCATACGTACCCCAATTTCTTGAGTTCGTTCAGTCACCGAAACCAGCATGATGTTCATTACCCCAATACCGCCGACAATCAGGGAAATCACCGCAATTGCAGAAACCAGTAGTGTCATGGTTTGTGTGGTTTGCTGAATGGTTTCACGAATACTGTCCGAGTTTTGAGTAAAGACATCTTGCGCGCCGTGACGCTGTACCAATAAGTTCAGGATGGCATTTTCAGCGGCAGCACTTGGGTATTCATCTTTGACACGGACAATGATGTTACGGACATTGGATTGACCCAACATGCGGCTCATGACTGTGGAGTAGGGCAGGTAAACATTCAGGCTATCCGAATTACCCATCATCGATTTTTGTGCTTCAATCACGCCAATGATACGACTGGGAACACTACCCAATAGAATGACCTGACCTAGAGGGTTGGTGCCATCGCTAAAGAAGGTATTCTTGGTGTTGCTGTCAATCACCACATCTTGGGCACGTTCAGTCACACCTTCTTTGTCAAAAGGTTGTCCCGATTCGAAGGCCATGCCCTTAACGTAGAAGAAGTCTTCACTGACACCATTCACCGTGGCAGAAGCTTCTGTGTCTTTAAAGCGTGCGGTGATGTTGCTGGTCACAGAAGGACTAACGCCATCGACATAGGGTTGTTCAGCTAATGCCTCACCATCGGCAGGAACCAGGGTTTTAGCTTGGGAGGTTTTGGAATTATCACCGAAACCACGTCCCTGATAAACGGTAATGGTATTGGTACCGAGGCTACTGATATTTTCCAGAATCTTTTTCTGTGAACCATTGCCGAGCGCCACCACAGAAACCACCGATGCAATACCGATAATGATCCCGAGCATAGTCAGGAAGGTACGCATGCGGTGCGCATTCATGGCAAGTAGTGCCATGCGGAAGGCTTCACCTAGTCGATCGGCAGCAGAGCGCCAAGACGGGGTTTTCTTTTGTGGTGTACGATCGAGTTGCTGCTTTTCGAGCACTTCACCATCTGTTTCAGGCACATTGGCCCGATCAGAAATAATATTCCCGTCACTAATTTCAATAATGCGCGAGGCATTTTTCGCCACATTATGATCGTGCGTGACTAAAATAATGGTATGACCTTTGGCATTCAGTTCGCGTAAAATACGCATCACTTCAATACCACTGTTTTTATCTAATGCACCGGTCGGTTCATCGGCCAGGATCACATCACCGCCGTTCATCAAGGCACGCGCAATCGACACACGTTGTTGCTGACCACCGGAAAGCTGGCTGGGACGGTTTTGGGTTTTGTCAGCCAAGCCTAAGTCCGTGAGCAGTTGGGTCGAGCGTTGTTGACGTGCAGATGCATCCACTCCGGCATAAATCGCCGGAACTTCGACATTCCCTGCAGCAGTTAAATCACCTAATAAATGATAGCGCTGGAAAATGAAACCAAAATATTCACGGCGCAGTTGCGCCAATTCATCCGGTTCTAATTTTCGTGTTTCACGCCCTTTAACCTGATAACTACCTGCAGTTGGTTGATCTAAACAACCGAGGATGTTCATCAGGGTTGATTTACCCGAACCGGATTGTCCAACAATGGCCACCAGTTCACCCGGATAAATCTCTAAATTAATGCCCTTCAGAATCTGAATGGTGCTTTCCCCGGCGGGGAATTCACGAGTCAGATCTGTGACCTTGAGCAAAGGTTGTTGATCTTGACTCATCATTACATTCTCATTGGACCAGCGCCACCGCCAGCACGGTTACTGCGTTTTGCAGCATCATTTGACGTATCAGAAGCATCTGCAATCACTACTTTGTCGCCTTGTTTTAAGCCTTTAATGACTTGAGCTGTCACACGGTTATTTAAACCAATCAAGACAGGTTGTGGTTTTGCACTACCATCGGCTTGAACCACACGAACCATCGACATAGAGGCTTTGCCTTGTTCAATCAGTGATTTTTCTTCAGCAGACAATTCTAGGCGTTTAGGACGTTCAGTTTTAGCCTGATCTGTATCGGCTGGTTTTCGTTGTTTTGCTTGGTCTGCATTACGATCACCACGTTTACCTTGTGGGCGATTTGAGCTTTGTAAGGCTGCTGCTGGGATGGTTAAGATATTTTTTGCTTCATTGAGTACGATATAAACTTGCGCAGTCATATCAATACGTAACTTGCCATCTTCATTGGGTACATCAAATAACGCGTTGTAATACACGGCAGAACTTGAAGATGAGCTTGATGTGTTATTAGTTTCAGTATTAATTGAATTGGGTGCAGGTTCTACTTGGCGTAGTTTTGCATAGTGTTTTTTGTCGCTATTGCCCAAAGTGGTGAAATAAACAGTTTGACCTTCTTCAACTTTCATCACGTCAGCTTCAGAGATTTCAGCCTTAATGGTCATGTTGTCGAGTTTTGCCAATTTGACAATCGTGGGTGCGCTTTGGTTGGCGTTTACGGTTTGACCTTCCTCAGTCACAATCGCCACAATAGTGCCATCCATCGGCGCAACAATCTGGGTATAGCCCAAATCTTCTTTAGTCGTTGCCAGTGTTAGGCGAGATTGTTCAATTTGTGCATTAATTGCCAAAATTTCAGCTTGTGCTGTTTTATAGCTTGCCAATGCTGATTCTAATTCAGCACGTGAAGTTGCATCTTGTGCATACATCGCTTGTTGACGTTGATACTCAGCTTGAACTTTCGCTAAGTTGGCTTGCTTGACTGCCAGTTGTGCCTGTTGATTTTTAATACTCGCTTCAGCGGTTTTTAGATCATTTTCCTGACGAATCGAATCAATTTGAGCAATCAATTGACCTTGTTTCACTTGGTCGCCCAGTTTCACATACATCTTTTTCACCTGACCGGAAACCTGTGCACCGACACTGACCATTTTGGTGGCTTCAAGTACGCCTGTTGCAAGCACGGAGTCTTCAATATCGCCACGGCTGACTTCACTAGTAATGTATTGCGGTGGTTGCTCTTTTGGTTTTAAGAAAAACCAGGCTGTGACTGCAATAGCAAGAATACAGACCACTGCTACAACTATTTTGGACGGCTTTATTTTTGGCATAGTGAGCATATAAATTGAGAAAATTGAACAGATTATAAAAGCTAAATGAGGATAGAACGTGAATTTTTTAAAAACAAATGAGAATTATTTTCTTTTTGGAGATCTCTTGAAAAGTGACTAAAGAGATTGTGAACTGATTTTAAACCAGCCTTTTACGGCGTGATTTGTAGACGATTGGCACTTTATTGAATTTGGATTCAATGAAATTTCTGAAATCTCATTTCTGTTCGAGTATTGAGTTTCGCAGAAATACTGCTGTGAAAATGGATTTTACCAACGAATCTCAGGCCTTGAGAACACATTAGATTTGAGTAGAACGATACTAGATTTATTTCATAATTTTTATTTGAATAATTTTTTATGTTTGATATTTTCGCTTCGCTTTTATTTCGGAATGCCTAGCTAGGGACTTGTTCTGATGGCTTTAAAAAATCTTTGTTTTATCTATAGATTTAAATAAAAAAAGTTTGTAATATTAAATCCCATACTTTTTTTATGGGATTAATAATAACAGCGTTATGCACAATGATTGTGCACAATAAATCATGAGATTAATAGGAAAATTTGTGAGAGATAACTGATGAAATGGAATGAAAGTTATAATATTGGAATCGAAGTGATTGATAATCAACATCGCCAAATCTTGGATTACATTAATGCTCTAGAGAAGATTAGAGTGAGTGGGGATCGTAATCAGATCAAAGAAGTCTTGGATGATTTGATTGATTATACCCAATCACATTTTAGCTTCGAAGAAAACTTGCTTGAACAAGTGAGTTATCAGTATTTGCCTTCTCATAGAGGCATACACGACTTATTTGTTAAACGGCTGAATGATTATCGTCAAAAATTTGATCGGGGAGAATCGGTCGAAAATGATTTATATCGATTACTGTCAAAGTGGTTGATTAATCATATCCAACATGATGATCAAGATTATGTGGATGCTGTGCGTGACAATATGCTGCACTATTTGCGTTCACAAGAACAGAAGAAGGGTAAAAGCTGGTTTTCGCGTTTTTTCAGCTAAGCAGTAGGGGATTCAAATAACATTTGACCACACATACTGGTAATCGCTTGCAAGACCAGATGTTCTGGATTTTCTTTTCCCAGACCTTTAATGGATGCATCAATACGTAACAGCAGCGAAGGCCAGGTTAGAAAGTTATTTGGATTCAGTCGTCTTAGCGCTTGTTGATATAGGCTGACTTTATTTTTCCAAATCCCCAGTTGCAAGGCATTTTGCGGCTGTTCAAACAGTTGCATCAGTAAGCGCATTTCTTTGCTGATACTCCATAAAATCAGGCTCATCGGTTCACCCGAGGCAATTAAATATTGGAAAATTTTAATTGCCTGAGCCAGATTTCCGGCAAGCAGGGCATCATTTAAGTCGTAAGTGGTATAGCGCGATTGATCTTGTAGACATGAATACAAATGATCAATCTGAATCACGTCGACATCGGCAAAAGTATCACTGACGCGCATCAGACTGTTTTTTGCAGCGAGCAGGTTATGCTCATGATGTTGTTCAAGCCACTGCCAAGCATCATTCGCCAGTTTAATCCCCAGTTTTTCTGCCTCAATCCCTAGAATTCGTTGGCGATCTTGTGGGTAGTTGGCAGTAAGCGGCACAGTGACGCCATTCGCATCAACCACTTGGAAGAAACTTGATTTTAAGCTGCTGCTGTCTTGTTTGGGCATTACCACAAGCAACAGGTTTTGTTCATTGTGCTGAATATAGCTTTTCAGTTGCTTGATGCCATTCGCATCTGGCTTGATATTGCCATGCACTTCAATGGCAAGCTGATTGGAAAAAAGCGATAAGCTGTTTAAAGCATTAAAGACATTTTTCCAATCACTGACATTATTAATGTCATAACGCTGACGTTCAATTTCTTGTTTGTGCCAACTTTGACGAAAAGCATCCAGTAAGTTTTGCTCAAGTAATGGCTCTTGACCATACATAATCCAAGCACCGCGAGCTTCATCAACACGTTTTAGTGCTTGTGGATAGTCAAGTTTCATAGCTTAATTTCTATCTTTAAGGTTGAGTGGTTGAAGCTGCTGGTTTGTTCACGACTTTCGGTAAACGATTGGATGAAATCTGACGCACAATTTGCTGTGCAATGTCATCAACAATGACTTGATTGAGATACTTCTGTTCTTGGTCATCGGTGTTTACTGTCGCGACGTCATATTGATAGCTGCGTGAAGCAGTCAGGGTACGTGGTTCAGTCACAGGATTACCTTGGGCATCTTCAATACGGAAAGTTACAGTTAAGCGAAGCAAGGTTTCAACCAATTTACCGTTTAGTTCATGACGTTGAGGTGTGTATTCAAGTACATGTAATACATAAGCATCTGGATTGTTGCTCAGTTGAATACCGGTTGCACCTAGGTAAATGGCAAGTTTTTCGTGCAATTCTTCTGTGTTATTTGGAAGCGCTAAACTCATTTTCGAGTACGCAACAGGAGCCGTCGTTGGGGTAGTTCCTTTTAAATGAAAACCACAACCGACTAAGCTAGCACTTAGACCCAAAGTTAATACAACCGCTGTAACACGTTGAACTAAATGCATGCTTATTCCTCTATTTAATTTTCCCAATTGGATGATTGGGAGGGATATCTTTCCCTAAGCTCAGTGGATTGTAAAGTCAAAGCCCGTTGATTGACAACGGGCTTTGTTTGGGAATTGTTTATTCCTTAAGAAAAGTTCCTTCTCCCTTTGGGAGAAGGTTAGGATGAGGGGTTTTAAAAATAAGTACCTCTCCCTAACCCTCTCCTGAGAGGAGAGGGAACCTAAGGAATTTAAACCACCAAATTCACTAACTTATTTGGAACAACAATTTCTTTCTTGGTTGGACCGGTCAAAAATTGTTGAACTTCTGGTAATGCTTTTGCCTGAGCCAAAATGTCTTCTTTAGAGGTATCGACTGAAACTTCCAATTTACCGCGAAGTTTACCATTCACTTGAACCACAATCGTTTGGGTGTTGCGGGTTAATGCAGACTCATCCACAATAGGGAAAAGCGCTTCAGTTAACTCAATGCCAAATTCAGTCAATAATGTTTGACTTAAATGTGGTGCAAATGGTGCAAGCATCGTCAGCAAAGTAATAATGGCATCACGTTCAACTGCAACATCATTGTCATCTTTTGCTTCAAATTTGTTGATGCTATTCAATAATTCCATTTGTGCTGCAATGGCAGTATTGAATGCATGACGACGTTCTAAATCATCACCCACTTTCTGAATGGTTTCATGGGTTTTACGACGTAAGTCTTGCGCATCTTTGGATAGGCTTGCAGTATCAATATTCGCTGCATGATTGCCTTTTTCCAGGAAGCCTGTTGCCAAACGCCATACACGTTTCAAGAAGCGGTTTGCACCTTCAACACCGGCATCAGACCATTCAAGCGATTGATCGGGCGGTGCAGCAAACATCATGAATACACGTGCAGTATCTGCGCCGTATTGGTCAATAATCGCTTGCGGGTCGATACCATTGTTTTTCGATTTCGACATTTTTTCTTGACCGCCAACCACAACTTCTTGACCATCGCCTTTATATTTAGCAGAAAGAATACGACCTTTCTCGTCTTTTTCTAACTCGATGTCGGCAGGGTTAAACCAGGTTTTCTTGCCAGAATCAGCTTCACGGTAGAAGGTATCCGCCAAAACCATGCCTTGAGTAAGCAAGTTGGTGAATGGTTCGTTACCTTGTACAACACCTTCATCACGCATTAATTTGTGGAAGAAACGTGCATATAACAAATGCAGAATCGCGTGTTCCACACCACCGATGTATTGGTTCACTGGAAGCCAAGATTGTGCAGCCTCAGGTTTAACCATACCGCCAGTGAAATCAGGAGATGCATAACGTGCGTAATACCAAGATGATTCTACGAAGGTATCCAAGGTATCTGTTTCACGACGAGCGTCAGTGCCACAGCAAGGACAAGTCGTTTCATAGAATTCAGGCATTTTGTTCAGCGGGTTACCTGAACCATCTGGCACTACGTCAGTCGGTAAAATCACTGGAAGTTGTTCTTCAGGAACAGGCACCTGACCACATGTTTCACAGTTGATCATTGGAATTGGGCAACCCCAATAACGCTGACGAGAAACACCCCAGTCACGTAAACGGAACTGAACTTTGGTATTGGCTAAACCTTGTGGTTCTAATTTTGCGATAAAGGCATCACAAGCACCTTGGAAATCTAAGCCGTCAAACTCACCCGAGTTAACCAGTTTACCTTCTTTCGAACCGTACCATTCTTGCCACTGAGTTGCAGAGAATTCAGCATCATCTGCACCTTTGGCATCAATCACTTGCTTGATGGTTAAACCATATTTGTTGGCAAATTCGAAGTCACGTTCATCGTGTGATGGAACTGCCATCACTGCGCCTGAGCCGTAAGACATCAATACATAATTTGCGATCCAAACAGGAACTGCTTCGCCTGTAACAGGGTGCTTAACTGAAAGCCCTGTTGCCATGCCTTTCTTTTCAGCAGTCGCAAGATCGGCTTCTGCAACAGAACCCATACGGCATTCTTCAATGAATGCAGCCAATTCAGGGTTTGTTTCAGCCGCTTTAAGCGCCATTGGATGTTCAGCCGCAACCGCAACGTAGGTCACACCCATTAAGGTGTCACCACGAGTGGTATAAACGGTTAAGTCGTCTGCATAGATTTCAGAATTTGCTGAAGGGAAGGTAATTTCCATCCCTTGTGAACGACCGATCCAGTTACGTTGCATGGTCAACACTTGTTGAGGCCAGCCGTCTTTGAGTGAATCTAAGTCGTCTAATAATTCTTGTGCATAATCCGTAATACGGAAGTAATACATTGGAATATCACGTTTTTCAACCAATGCACCTGAACGCCAGCCGCGACCATTTTCAACTTGTTCGTTTGCAAGAACAGTTTGATCGACTGGATCCCAGTTCACAGTTGAAAGTTTGCGATAAATCAAACCTTTCTTATAGAGCTGTACGAATAACCATTGTTCCCAGTGATAATACTCTGGTGTGCAGGTTGCAAATTCACGATCCCAATCCACTGAAAGACCGAGTTTTTTCAATTGATCGCGCATGTATGCGATATTTTCAAAAGTCCATTTTGCAGGAGCAACCTGGTGTGCAATCGCTGCATTTTCTGCAGGAAGACCGAATGCATCCCAACCCATCGGTTGCAACACAGTTTCACCTTTTAAACGGTGGAAGCGGCTGATCACGTCACCAATGGTGTAGTTACGCACATGACCCATATGCAGCTTGCCACTTGGGTAAGGGAACATCGACAGGATATAGCGATGTTTACCTTCTACAGTGTCGGCAACTTTAAAGGCTTTGCGAGTTTCCCAGTCTTTTTGGACATTTGGCTCAATCGCACTAGCTTGATATTCAGGGTCAATGTGAGAAGTAGTCATAAACGTATATAAGAACAACGGTTAAAAGTTTGTTGCACAGCATAGCGCAAAATGCACTAAAAAGTGAATTTTGCGCCCGACATAAATCATAAAATATAAAAGTTTTTAACCAGCAAAAATCATTTCACTGATGAAATTAGAAATTGCTGACTATTGAGCCGATAATACTTTATTAGAATTTGATGAACGATCGGCTTCTCGTGCTACAGCTGGGGCCGCATTTGCATGGTTTTGAGCTTCTTTTGATGCGGACTCTGCTTCTACGGTAGAGGTGTTTTTAGAGCTTTGCGTGTGGTTATTCGGACCGTAGGTATCTACTTTCCCTTTTTTCTGGGCAGATTTTGGTGGTGGGGTGGTGGTGTAATGCGTAGACCCTTTTGCATCGACCCATTTGTAATATTCTTTAGCAAAGCCAGTGGTTGAACTTAGACTGAAGGTAAAGCATGCAGCCATGAATCCAATTTTGATGAAAGATGATGACATAATGAACAAGTCCCTATAATAATCAGTCAGTTGTAAAGTATGAAATATAGTCACATTCTATGTTTTGTATTTTATATGATTTTTATTTATTTGCAGAAAAAAAAGATAAGCTGACGAATGATATTGATGATGAATTCTGCATGAAGAATGGTTCATTTTGGCGTTACTTTTTTAAATATCAGCTGTTCTGTTTTCGATTGATTTGTGATCGTATGAGGAGTGTGGCTAAGATGAAAATAAAGACAAAATATTCTGCAAATGACAGCGTTATTTTAAATTTTTATTAAGAAGGATAAATCTGAAAAATCACAACACATTAAAATTATTTATTTAATTTATAATATTTTTTTATCATTAAAATGTGAGGTGTAATGAAGTGATTGGTTTTTCTCATGAAATCCTCAATAAGCAAATAAAATGTGAAATCACGCATAAAGCTTAAAAAATAGACGGTCTGTAAATAATCAAGAAAAAGCTAATTTTTAAACTTGACTTTAATAGTCGAAACCACAAAAATGCTGACTGTAGTTTTATATGCGTTTATTTGATCACCCTTCGAATCAGCGTCATTTTAGCAATGGACTTCTTCTCTAGCCGAGAAGCTGAACAAAGCCAACAAAATGTGTTTATCCCAACATGTTTTAGACCTCATATTGCTCAAACAGCAGTCAGGTCAGATTTTTTTCCTATTGCTATGAAAACTATGAAATTTGTGTGCTATAACAGTGCAGACAGTTAATGAATTAACCACTACAAATGCCCTCCATTTGTTAGTGAAAAAGATTAGGGTGAATCACGTTGGAACTTTTATCTGGTGGTGAAATGCTCGTTCGCGCATTGGCGGACGAAGGCGTTGAACATTTATTTGGATACCCAGGCGGCGCAGTACTGCATATTTACGACGCGCTCTTTCAACAAGACAAAATCAATCATTACCTCGTACGTCATGAGCAAGCTGCTGGTCACATGGCAGATGCCTATTCGCGCGTAACAGGTAAAACTGGTGTGGTACTTGTCACATCAGGACCGGGTGCAACCAATACAGTAACGCCTATTGCAACGGCGTATATGGACTCAATCCCAATGGTGATTTTGTCTGGTCAGGTTGCAACACATTTAATTGGCGAAGATGCATTCCAAGAAACAGACATGGTTGGTGTTTCTCGTCCAATCGTGAAACATAGTTTCCAGGTGCGTCATGCCAGTGAAATTCCTGGAATTATTAAAAAAGCATTCTATATTGCGTCTTCAGGTCGTCCAGGTCCGGTAGTTGTTGATATTCCTAAAGATGTAACCAATCCTGCAGAAAAATTTGCTTACGAATATCCTGAAAAAGTGAAGATGCGTTCGTACCAACCACCGCATCGTGGTCATTCAGGTCAAATCCGTAAAGCTATTGAAGAATTGATTAGTGCTGAACGTCCAATCATCTATAGTGGTGGTGGTGTTGTTCAAGGCAATGCATCGGAATTACTTACAGAGCTTGCACATCTTCTAAATTTCCCGGTAACCAATACCCTTATGGGCTTAGGTGGTTTCCCGGGTAATGATGAGCAGTTCATTGGTATGTTGGGTATGCATGGTACGTATGAAGCCAACATGACCATGCACAATGCAGACGTGATTTTGTGTGTAGGCGCGCGTTTCGATGACCGTGTAACCAATAATCCTGCAAAATTCTGTCCGAATGCCAAAGTGATTCATATTGATATCGATCCAGCGACGATTTCAAAAACCATCATGGCGCATATTCCAATTGTGGGTGCAGTAGAACCTGTACTTCAAGAGATGTTGGTTCAATTGAAACAAATGAATGTTTCTAAGCCAAATCCTGAAGCGATTGCTGCATGGTGGTCTCAAATCAATGAATGGCGCAAAGTACATGGTTTGCGTTATGAAGCGGGCGTTGATGGTGTAATGAAACCACAACAGGTGGTTGAAGCACTTGATCGTATCACCAACAGTGAAGCCATCATTACTTCAGACGTAGGTCAGCATCAAATGTTTGGTGCCAACTACTATACATACAAACGTCCACGTCAATGGATCAACTCTGGCGGTTTGGGAACAATGGGTGTGGGTTTGCCATATGCCATGGCTGCGAAACTCGCATTCCCGGATCAGCAAGTGGTTTGTATTACTGGTGAAGCATCGATTCAGATGTGTATCCAGGAATTATCGACATGTAAGCAATATGGCTTAAATGTGAAAATCCTCTGCTTGAATAACCGTGCTCTGGGGATGGTTAAACAATGGCAGGATATGAACTATGAAGGTCGTCATTCAAGCTCTTATGTAGATTCATTACCAGATTTTGCCAAATTGATGGAAGCTTACGGTCACGTCGGTATTCAAATTGACCATGCAGATGAGCTTGAGTCTAAGCTTGCAGAAGCAATGGCCATTAATGATAAATGCGTATTCATCAACGTCATGGTTGATCGTTCAGAGCACGTTTATCCAATGTTGGTTGCTGGTCAATCTATGAAAGATATGTGGTTAGGAAAAGGAGAGCGCACAAAATGAGACACATAATTTCTGTACTCGTTGAAAACGAAGCTGGTGCGCTTTCACGTTTGGTAGGTTTATTTTCTCAACGTGGTTATAACATTGAGACTTTGAACGTCGCACCGACGGAAGATCCAACCATGTCGCGTTTGACACTGACTACTTATGGTGATGATCATAAAATTGAACAAATCACCAAACAGCTCAACAAGTTGGTTGAAGTAGTAAAAGTGGTTGATTTGTCAGAAGGTGCACACATTGAGCGTGAACTCATGTTGATTAAATTGAAATCACTTGGATCAGCTCGTGCTGAAATTAAACGTACTGCAGACATTTTTCGTGCACAAATTGTCGATGTAACACCGACGACGTATACGATTCAAATCGCAGGTACCACTGAAAAGCTAGATGGTTTTATTGATGCATTAGCAGAAAATACCATTCTTGAAGTGGTGCGTTCAGGTGTTTCAGGCATCGCGCGCGGCGAAAAAGTTTTAACCATCTAACAGATTTTAATTTTATTCACACATTCTACTCATCTTAATAGGTGAGGTTCCAAGCCAATGAATACCAATAACATCATTGGCTTGGATAAAAAGGAAACAAAAGCATTTAAGCGGAGACAGCAATGCAAATTTTTTACGATAAAGACTGTGACTTATCTATCATCCAAGGTAAAAAAGTAGCGATCATCGGTTACGGTTCACAAGGTCACGCACATGCGCTTAACCTTAAAGACTCTGGCGTTGACGTAACTGTAGGTTTACGTGCGAACTCTACTTCTTGGAAAAAAGCTGAGAATTCAGGTCTTAAAGTTGCTGAAGTTGCTGCTGCTGTAGCGCAAGCTGACGTAGTAATGATCTTAACGCCTGACGAATTCCAATCTTCACTTTACCGTGACGAGATTGAGCCAAACATCAAGCAAGGTGCGACTTTAGCGTTTGCTCATGGTTTCTCAATTCTTTACAACCAAGTTGTTCCACGTAAAGATCTTGACGTAATCATGGTTGCGCCTAAAGCACCGGGTCACACAGTACGTTCTGAATACCAACGTGGTTCAGGTGTTCCTGACTTAATCGCAATTCACCAAGATGCTTCTGGTAATGCTCGTAATGTTGCACTTTCTTATGCTTCAGGCGTAGGTGGTGGTCGTACTGGTATTATCGAAACTTCATTCCGTGAAGAAACTGAAACTGACTTATTCGGTGAGCAAGCAGTTCTTTGTGGTGGTGCTGTTGAATTGGTTAAAATGGGCTTCGAAACTTTGGTTGAAGCTGGTTATGCACCAGAAATGGCTTACTTCGAATGTCTACACGAACTTAAATTGATCGTTGACTTAATGTTCGAAGGCGGTATCGCTGACATGAACTACTCTGTATCTAACAACGCTGAATATGGCGAATATGTAACGGGTACTGAAGTAATCAACGAACAATCTCGTGAAGCGATGCGTAATGCGCTTAAACGTATTCAATCTGGCGAATACGCGAAGATGTTCATTCAAGAAGGTGCGTTGAACTACCCTTCAATGACTGCTCGTCGTCGTCAAAATGCTGCTCACGGTATCGAAGTAACAGGTAACAAACTTCGTGCGATGATGCCTTGGATTCAAGCAAACAAAATTGTAGACAAAGAGAAAAACTAAGTTTTCTTTCTGTTTCAAAGATACAAAAAGGCCGCTCAATTGAGCGGTTTTTTTGTGATACAGTACTCATAATCGTCCGCATTATTGAGTGTGCTGAACAATGAAAACTAAATTATTGCTTTGTATTGCTGCGTTGAGTTTTTCTAACCTAAGTCCGGCTGAAACAGTTTTAAATGCTCCAGAATACAAGCCACTCAATAATGTTCGTGTTTCCATGCAACGCATGTTGAAATCGACCGAAGGACGTTATTTTCTTAGTCTGTATGCTGGTATTTGGAATCCACATGCCACTTTATATGACCTTGGTGAAGAGCAGACAATCAATTTAAAAGGATTGCAAAAAGGCGATCAGTTGAATTTAAAATCTGTTGATGCTGACTCTGAAAATATAACAAATAAGACTTATCAATTATCAGGGATGCTTAATGCCGATAGCGGTGATCTTAAGGCGATGTTTGCTGAAGGTGATGATACTTTGGGAAAATCTATTCAGTTTGAGCCTGCAATAAAGGTCTCAGATAAACCAAATTTCATTTTTAAATTTTATGGTCTGGAAGATATTAATCAGCCCTATGGTTCAATACTCAAACGAATAGATATTGTGAATAAAAATAATAACAATGTTGCACAAACTCTGACAGGATTTACTGCATTTCCGAAAAGTATTGGTTATATGGATGTTAATTTTGATGGATATTATGACATTGTGTTGTCAGATATTTCAGAAGAACGAACTATTCAAGATAAACGTTATATTTACTGGATGTTTAACCCCAAAACCCAAAAATTTCAGCGCTCACCACAACTTGAAAAGATTGTGGGATTTCCAAATTTACATGGAGAAAAACAACAAATTGATTTTGGGGAGGGGCAATTATACCAAGTGCAAAAAGGGTTGTTAAATCGGATGGAATAAATATGACCTTTTAATAAAATTGTTATGGTATGTGTAGGCTTATGTTAAATTATAGATTTAAGCCTTTTAATGTTAAATTTTTTATATAAATATAATTTAAGAGTATTGTTTTGTTTAAATTATTATTTTTTAAATATTTTATTTTTAAATGAGTCGGTTTTGTGCTTTTTTGACGATTAAATGCTATTTAATTGTAAAGCAGAAATTTAAAATTTATAATTAAATGAATATTCATTGTAAATTTTTTATAATTAATTCCCTAATTAATACCACAGTGTAATTTCTCGAAAAATCATTCTCAAAATATTACATACTGAATTAAAGTAAGTACGATCACTTACGGTTCAGAAAATCTTGGAAGTAAATAAACACAATCAAAAGAATTAATAATTATGACAGTATTTTTGTTAAAATAAAGCTATATAAAGCAGGTTTTTTATTTTTATGATATATTTATCAGTAACTTAATTTATAATATCCTCAGTATTTAGAATTTGACTATAAAGTTCTGTTAATGTTTCATTGTTTGAAAAAGAACATAAAATTAAAAAATAAATCACATATTTATTAAAAAATAAGGAATTAAATACACTCTTTTGTAAATTGTGTGAACTTATTCTATTTTTATGTAATACTAAAATGATTTAAAAAAAATATATAAATTATGTATTTAACTTTTTATTAATATATTTTGAGAAACATTTAGTTATTTTTTGACATAACTGGAAACAAATTTAAATTGTATCTTATTGTTTAATAGATTAAATATTAATAAAAATAACACTATAGCTGTGAATGTAATTTAAAAATTAAAATATAAAAAAATATTGTGAATAATAACATTTTTAAAATTTTTATATCAATAGTAATAAGATAGCTTAACGATTACGAAATCTTACTCATAATAAGAAGAGTTACAAACGTAATTGTTAAAATTAAATATATATACATTCTTATATACATTCTTTTAAAAAAAGAAATGGAGAAAGTTATGAATAAAACAATACAAGCAGCATTAGCAGCATTAGCCTTTGGTGTATGTGCAACAAGTGTGTATGCAGGAGGTCCAGGAGGTCCAGGAGGTCCAGGAGGTCCGGGGAGTCAACCACATAAACCAGGAAAATCTGCTTGTGGTCATGATTGTAAAGGGAAAATTGATATTGTATTAGAAGTTCCTAAGCATTGTGATCTTGATATTGCAGATTCAACTCTTGTACTTACAGAACAAAATAATTATACCGATTCCACAACCTTTGCTGTACGTACCAATGCGGATTATCGTTTAGCTATTACACCACCTTCAACATTGGTAAATGGTAGTCGCTCTGTGCCAGTAAGTGTCGACACGACTCGACGTGGGGGTGCTACATACCGCAATGGTTCTACGGTGAATTGGGATGGAAGAGAGCACACTTATGGTGTTAAAGCTTATGCCCGAAACATTGGTATTGGGACATATGCCGGTAATTATAAGGGAACTTATGGTGTAGAAATTAAATTCTAGATTAAAAGATTCTCTATTTCAAAAAGTGTCATATAGGAGGTGCGTTTCAGCATCTCCTATTTTTAGCCTTTATAGCAGAAAAATAATTTTATATATTTGGGGTGAATAATAATGCAAAAAATAATGGGTTTTTGTGGATTACTTTTGTTAAGTTTTTCTGTATCTGCAGGAATAAAATTTAACCCTATACAATTATATATTCAGGATTCTACTCGGCAAAGAAGTACGACCGTCAGCGTCGAAAGCACTGGATTAACGAAGTCGAGGGTATTTGAAATTTCTGCAGTAAAATGGAAACAAGATCAAAAAGGCGAAGATATTTTAGAGGAAGATAAAACACTTTTATTTAATCCTAAAACATTTGAATTAAAACCTGAAAGTAAACAAATTGTACGCGTTGGTTTTAGTCAACCATTAGCGAATATGGATCAAGAGCAAACATGGCGTATTATTTTTAAAGAGGTTACCCCTATTGAGGAGGATAATTCTTCGATTAATTTTTTATTTAATTTTTCCTTACCATTATTTGCTGGAAAACAAGTAAATCCCAAGTTAAATCTAAAATTAGAAAAAATGGACAACCAAGCTTATTTAAGTATTGATAATTTGGCTAAATCGCATATCAAAATTGTCGAAATTCTTGTAATAGATAATAAAAATAATGAAATTTTGAAAAAAAAATTAGGTCAATATGTTCTAGGAGGGAATCGGATCAAGCTTGAACTTGGAGAAATTAAAAATAATGATGAGTTAAAAATTAAAATTAAAACTGATAAGGATGAGAAGTATTTGGAATACTCAGTAAAAGGATAGGGCTATGAAGGCTACTAAAATTCTTACAATGATCGTTTGTGGTATTAGTTTTACTTATGTAAATGCAGATATTAATCAGAAGATAAATCAACAACAGGAAGGGGAAATGGTCATTGTAAATATTTGGATCAATGGCCTTGATTATAAAACGGAAGCGGTAACTTTTTCAAAAGATGCAAAAAAATTTATTGAATGCCAGGCATTAAAAAATGTGGGAGTACGTGTTGAGAAATTGAGCAAAGATTCTATAAAAAAAGATTTTTGTTTATTAAATTCACCTGAAGTAAAATTTGAAGATGATCAGGCTTTACAAGCAATAAAAATACATTTTCCACCAGATTATTTTGAAGATACTCAATATGATTTGAATACCACTACCCCCCCAGAAAAAGCAAATTTTGGTGGTTTTTTGAATTATAGTCTTTTTTATAGTAAAGATGATTATGAACAGGACTTTAATACTTTCTCTGAACTAGGAGTATTTAAAGATTATTGGTTATTAAAAAATTCTTTTCTATACAGAAATAATCCGAATGAATTCGAAAAGAAATTGCTTCGGGTAAATAGTACTTTGGATATTGAATTTCCTGAAAAATTTTTAATATTAACCTTGGGGGATACCACAAGCCCTTACAATACTTTGAATAACTCATTTCGGTTTGGGGGACTTAGTATTGGAACAAATTATACAGATCGTCCAGATTTTATTTATTGGAATGCACCTACTCTAAAAGGCAGTGCTGCTCTACCTTCTACAGTTGATTTATACCTTAATGGCATTCAATTGTATAAAAATTCTGTGACACCAGGTAATTACTCACTACCTACAGGTGCACTTATTAATCAGGCAGGAAGTGCTCAAATTGTTGTGGAAGATATTTTGGGGAATAGAACTGTTCGGAGCTTTCCTATTTATATCAATAATCTATTATTAAAACCTAAATTAAATGAATATAATTTTTCTTTAGGTAAATTAAGATATAACTATGATGAGGTTGACGATGATTACCGAGATTTTTTTTCAAAGTTATTTTTTCGGCGAGGAATTACTTCATCCACTACTTTAGGGGGGGATATTTTATATAGTGAAAAGGCAAGTAATGCCAGTTTATTATGGACTCAAGCATTAAGTAAATTTGTACTTTTAGATACTGCTTTTGCAGTAAGTGATGCTGAAAATGAGCAGGGATATGGCGCGACTGTATCCCTTAGCCGAGATTTTATAAATTGGTCATTTGGAATCAGTAGTCATTTTTTTTCTGAAGAATATAAATATATTAGCGATGAAGAATTTAATTCCAATATTAAAACCTCCAATCTGGTTTATTTTAATTTTTATAATCTTAAATATATAGATGGACTGAATATAAGTTATATTGATCAGACAAATTATTCTTCTAACAATTTTGACCCTGATGATCGTAAAATTTTTGATATTATTGCAAGAAAAAATTTGACCAATAACTTATATTCAACTTTCGGTTTTTTTAAAGATTTTGGAGATGATGAGGACTATGGGTTTAATATTGCATTTAATTATGACTGGGTAGAAAAAGGTCAAATAAATTTAAACCATGATACTGAAAGTGATGAAACCCGACTAAGTTTTAGAAAAACAACGATGACACAAAATGGTTTTGATTATGTGTTAGGTGTAAACCGAATTGAAGATGAAATAAATTATAATGCTTATGGTTTATGGAAAACAGATATTGGTAATTTACGAGTTTCTCATGATGAATATGAGGATAATCGGGTTTCACAAGCCATGTTTGAGGGTGCATTGGTTTGGTTAGGTAATAAAGCTGCATTAACTAAATATGCCGATAATGCTTTTGCACTTGTTAATGTAAATAATCATCCAGATCTGGATATTTATAAATCCTCATCTTTGGTCGGTAGCACCAATGATAAAGGGTACATGTTTGTACATCATATTATTCCTTATATAAATTATGATATTTCTTTTGATCAGAATCAGCTGCCTATGGAAGAAACTTTCGAAAATTCTTCTAAAAAGCTGGTTGGACTAGATCAACGTGGATATAAAATAGACTTTCCAATTCATAAAACAAAACGTATTGCTATAAATATAAAAGATATCAATGGAAAAAATTTATTAGCAGGATCAGAAGTTCAAGTAGAGGGTATGTCTACAGAGCCATATTTTATTGATAGTGATGGAATAGTCTATTTGTATGTATCTAAGCCGGATCGCTACAACCTTATAGTGAAAACTCAAGGAGGGGGGGCACCATGTCAGTCTCAATTTGTGCTTAGTCAGAATCAGTTCGAAAATTTAGGTAATCAAGTTTTGAGCCTTGTATGTAAATAGGAGTTGAAAATGAATAAATTCATTTTAATAATTTTAGGTACATTGATGAGTGAAATGGTTGCTGCTCAACAATGCTCAATTGATGGATTTACCAACTCAGAAATGCGGCTGGCAAGTTATCAGCGTAGTCAATCGGCAACTTCATTTAATATTTCATGTAATACGGGTTATTCGATTTTATTTAATAGTCAAAATTTAATCACATCAAATGGGATGAGTTATATATCCAATGGTTCTTATAAATTACGGACAAAGTTAAATCTGAGAGGAGCAAATCAAAATTTGTGGGGAGTGCACCTTCATCAGGCCGGAGCACAAAGACAAAAATATATTATATCTGTACAACTTGAAGATAATCCCTTAAGTGGTGTTCCTGCAGGTATGTATCGAGATAGAATTTCAGTTGATATTTCATTCTAATGTAAAATTGATTGTTAAATAGGTTGCCTACTTGCATAGATTTTTTTGAACATATAAATAGAAAAAATAGTAGATAGTATGAGATTTATTTCGATAATTTAAGATCTGTCTCAAATAGTTCACCTTAGAAGGTGGTTTGCGTAAGTTTATTATTTTATTGAGTTTATAAATTAATATAAGTGAATGTAGGGATTCTTATGAATATAGGTTGGTAGTTAAGCTGTATTTAACTATTGGGTTACATGGGGGGATACTTTATTTTCTTAATTTTTACCTCATGAAATATGTCAATAAACGGTCATCTAAAAATCATCAAACTGAAAGAAATAACATCTAAGCTAAGTTTAAAATAACGACATAGGTGTTGTATGACAAATTTGTATGCGACCAGTCTGCTAAAACAACAAGATTTTCCAGAAAGTTTTCAATTTTATTTTAAGCAAAGAAAACAAGATATTTTGTGTGATGACATCCAGGTTTTAAAAGACTTGGTTCGTCCACGCCTAAAAATAGCCATCGTTACTGAAACTTGGCCTCCAGAAACTAATGGGGTGGCACTATCTTTACTACAATTATGTAAAGGTTTACAAAAACAAGGTCATAAAATTTTACTGATTCGACCAGAGCAACAGGGGTCTTGTCATGACTTTACACCCAGTAAAGAGTGTCTAGTCAAAGCACAATCTATTCCTAAATATCCAAGTCTTCAATTTGGTTGGCCACAATTTTTAAAAGTATCACAAGCACTGGATGGATTTGTACCAGACGTTGTGCATATTGTTACCGAAGGACCCTTGGGTTTGAGTGTTTTGCAGGCTGCAAAAACCAAAGGAATTCCTATTTCAAGTGGTTTTCATTCACCTTTTCAAGAATTTAGTCGCTTCTTCGATTTGGCTTTTTTAGTTAAGCCTATTCAGCACTATTTACGTTGGTTTCATAACAATACACAACTGACATGTATTCCCAGTAAAGATACAGAATATATTTTAAGAAGGTTTGGTGTTCGTTGTCCTTTGGCTATTGTTGGACGTGGTGTGGATGTTGCATGTTTTTCTCCGGTACATAGATCAGATGCTTTGCGTCAACAGTGGAAGGCTACTTCAGAAACCAGGGTGATGCTGTATGTAGGACGACTATCTCCCGAGAAGGAAATAGATGTCGTGGTGAAAGCCTATATCGCTATGAAGCAAGTGGCTCAGAATGATGTAAAACTTGTGATTGTCGGTGATGGACCAGATCGGAATCGTCTGGAAATATTATGCCAAAGTCATGATGTTATTTTTACGGGAAATTTAACTGGTTTGAATTTAGCTCAAGCTTATGCAAGTGCTAATGTTTTTGTGTTCGCCAGCCAAGTTGAAACCTTTGGGAATGTGATGCTTGAGGCTATGGCAAGTGGTTTGCCCGTGATTGCTTATGATTATGCCAGTGCGCATTTACATGTGAAAAATGATGAAACAGGTTGGTTAAGTCCTTTAGGTCAGATGGATAAACTGATTCAGTCAATTTATCAATTACCGAATAATCAACAGTTGAAATACATGGGGGTAAAAGCCCGTGAAGCAGTACAGAATGTAGGATGGCAACATCCTGTACGACAGTTTGAACAGGCACTATATGGAGTTGCCAAAGAGATGCAAATGACATCCTGAATTTTAAGCAGATGCTTAAAGGAGAATCATCATGAAATTAAAAAAAGCAATAATAACGATGTTAGATCTCGACTTAAAAGGATGTATGTATCTGAATCATTTTTCACATTCACATACGGTAGCCCATTTTTTTAAGATCATTAGTCGTCTCGGCAATGGTTTGTTTTGGTGCCTGATGTTGGCCAGTCTTTGGGTATTGGAAGATAAGTTTTATATTGAGCAGTTGCTATATATCTTGATTAGTGGATCTGTAGGTTCTGCAATTTATAAAATCTTGAAACAAAAAACTACACGTCCTCGACCTTATCAAGTGCATCAAGTGATTTTATTGCAAGAGCAACCGCTAGATCACTTTAGCTTTCCTTCTGGGCATACCTTGCATGCTGTCATGGCGAGTACAGTGATGGGCTATATTCAGCCGGTGTTACTTCTTTTAATGTTGCCTTTTACGCTTCTGGTTGCCATATCCCGTATGGTTTTGGGATTGCATTATCCGAGTGATGTGATTGTGGGTGCATTGATCGGTGTGTTGGTTGCAACAGGAATTATTTTTACCGCGCCATTTTTAAATATCGTGTTATAAAAATGTCTTTTTAAAAATCGAAAAACTATCTCTCGATTTTAGGAATTTGTTAAAGTAGGACATTCATTTAGCGCTTAGGAATAACCATGGGTTTACGTTGGACTGACACTATTGATCTTGCCATTGAGCTTTCTGAAGCACATCCAGATGTCGATCCACAATGGATTCGCTTTACAGACCTACATGCATGGGTTTGTGCATTGCCAGACTTCAAGGATGACCCAGAAAAATCGACTGAAGGTTTGTTGGAAGGGATTCAAATGGCGTGGATTGATGAAGTTCGTTAATCAGTAAATCGAAAAAAGCAACTTTTTACATATCAAAAGCTGATACTTGCTGATTATCTCGGTATAATGCGGCAAAATTTTCTCGTCAAATTGACATAAGGAGCCAATCATGGCTATCGAACGTACTTTATCTATCGTTAAACCAGATGCAGTTGCTAAAAACAACATCGGTGACATCTTTGCTCGTTTTGAGAAAGCTGGTCTTAAAATCGTTGCAACTAAAATGAAACATTTGACTCAAGCTGAAGCTGAAGGCTTTTACGCTGAGCATAAAGAACGTGGTTTCTTCGGTGACCTTGTTGCGTTCATGACTTCTGGTCCTGTTGTAGTATCTGTTCTTGAAGGCGAAAACGCTGTTCTTGCTCACCGTGATATCTTAGGCGCAACTAACCCTAAAGAAGCTGCTCCTGGTACTATCCGTGCAGATTTCGCTGTAAGCATCGACGAAAACGCTGCTCACGGTTCTGACTCAGTTGCATCTGCTGATCGTGAAGTTAACTACTTCTTCGCTCAAACTGAGATCTGCCCACGTACTCGTTAATTCGAAGTATTCAAGCCAGATAAGTGTTATTATACTTATCTGGTTTTTTTATTCTCTGAATAACACTTTGCTCGATTATTGAGCTTCTCCTTTCATCTTTAGACATGGTTTAGGTAATTACACATGAGTACTGAAGTCGTCGCTACATCAGCAATTTCTGATGCACAGCAACCATCTCCATCCACTCCGACACAGCAAAATGCTGTGGAAAAAGTGAACTTACTCGGCATGTCACGTCCGCAACTGGAAAAATTCTTCGAAGATATTGGCGAGAAGAAATTTCGTGCGGGTCAGGTGATGAAATGGATTCATCAGTTTTTTGTGACTGATTTTGCTGAAATGACCAATATTTCAGGCAAACTTCGTGAAAAACTAGAACAGATTTGTGAAGTCAGAGCGCCAGAAGTGGTACACCGTAACTATTCTAAGGACGGTACCCGTAAGTGGGTGTTCCGTGTCGGTGATGGTGATGGTTCACTGGTTGAAACCGTGCTGATTCCCGCAGAAGACAAAACTGGTCTACGTAAAACCTTGTGTATTTCTTCACAAGTGGGTTGTGCGCTGGACTGTTCATTCTGCTCAACCGGTAAACAAGGTTTCCAGCGTGATTTAACCCCTGCAGAAATCATTGGTCAGTTGTGGATGGCAAACTATTCTTATATGGAAGAAGTGCCTGTTGCAGAACGCGAGCGTTCAGTGACCAATGTAGTGATGATGGGGATGGGCGAACCTTTATTGAACTACGATGCTGTTCTTAGCTCAATGCGCATCATGCTTGATGATTTTGCGTATGGCATGTCTAAACGCCGTGTGACTTTATCGACTTCAGGTGTCGTACCGAAAATCGATCAAATGGTGAAAGATATTGATGTGGCGCTTGCCATTTCTTTACATGCGCCAAATGATGAACTGCGTAATGAATTGGTTCCAATCAATAAAAAATATCCGTTAGAGCAATTGATTGCCGCATGTCAGCGTTATATTGCTAAAGATGGTAATGAAAGTTCACGTAAACATGTGACCATCGAATATGTGATGCTGGATGGCGTGAATGACCATCCTGAACATGCACAACAAATGATTAAGTTACTCAAAAATTTACCAAGTAAAATTAATTTAATTCCATTTAATCCATTCCCGCATGCACCCTACGGTCGTTCAAGCCGTAACCGCATTATTTCTTTCCAAAAAACTTTGTCTGATGCCGGTTTTGTGTGTACGATTCGTCAGACACGTGGTGATGATATTGATGCTGCGTGCGGACAGTTAGTGGGTCAAGTGGCTGACCGTACCCGTCGTGCGGAACAGTGGAAAAAGAAAATTGCGCAAAGTAATGAGATTATGCGCTCTCAAGGATAATAAAAGGGGACGCCAATTGAGAAAGCCCGCATATAAATTAGCTTTTATTACAACGATTTGTATGTCTGCTATTTTTATCACTGCTTGTCAGACACCGACAACAATGGTGAAGAAAGATCCAGAAAAAGCAGTTAAAGTTCGCACTCAATTGGCTGCAGAATATATCAAATCGGGTGATCTGGATTCTGCAAAGCGTACTTTAGACCAAGCGCTTGAAATGAATTCTCGAGATTCCGCTGCGAATATGATGATGGGGATTTTACTGCAACAAGAAGGCAGTAAAATCAGTATGGATAAGGCGGAAGCATATTTTAAGCGCGCCATTTCTGCTGATCCGAAAAATGCACAAGCGCGTAACAACTACGGTACTTATTTGTATCAAATTGAGCGTTATAATGATGCGATTGAGCAACTCAATGTAGCGGCGACAACATTGGGTTATGATCAGCGCTATAAAGCATTTGAAAATGTAGGACGAATTTATTTAAAACTGGGTGATATGGCGAATGCTGAAAAATCATTCAAACAAGCCCTACAAGTAAATCGTGATTCCTACATTTCAATGTTAGAGTTGTCCGAAATTTTTTATTTGAAACAGCAGACCGCTGCTGCGACACAGTTGTATGAACAGTTTGTGCGTGGTGTAGGTCAAAAGAATCAAGGTGCGCGTGCGCTCTGGATTGGTATCCGAAATGCACGGGCAAATAGTGACACAATGGGAATGCAGGTACTTGTCAATCAATTACGTGCACTCTTTCCAGAGAGTCCGGAATACCAACGTTATCTGCAATTACAGTACAGTACTGAGGCCGTATGGAAGTAAATCCTAATTCACAGCAATCAAATGGTTCAAGCGTAGCACCCAATGCATTAGGAAATGTTCAGCGTCCAGGTGAGTACTTACGTCAAATTCGAATTGCACAAAAGCGTGAATTAAATGACGCTGCCAAAGATTTGAACATGCAAGTGAAAACTTTGACAGCTTTAGAGCAAGATGATTATAAAGCTTTGCCGGAAGCGACCTTTATTAAAGGTTACTATCGTATTTATGCGAAATATTTAAAGGTCGATGCAACAGCGATCATCCAGCGTTTTGATGAGATTTATCAAAATGATACCGGGTTATTGCCAAATCATGCCTTAAATAATTCACCGATTAAAATCATGGGTAAACTCCCAGGTTCGAATCGTGATCGCAATAAGAAGTGGTTAAAACGTATCATCATTGCTTTAGTGGTATTGGTTGCTGTAGTTGCTGCTGTGATGGCTGTGCAAAATTTGTCGTCAAATAAAGATGATGATAGCCAAGAAATTGCACCAGCAAAATCCGATGTGGAAGTGTTGAATCTAGATAATTCAACGGCTGTCTCAGGTGATCAGTTGGAACTTGAGTTTAGTCGTCCAACCTCTGTTCATATTGTAGATTCAACCGGTAAAGTTCTGGCAACAGGTCGTCAAGCATCGACAGTGAAATTAAATGGTGAAACACCGTTCCAGATTCGCCTTGATGATGCATCGGCTGTAACATTAACTTTAAATAATGAAAATATTGCGTTGTCACCTTATACAGTGGATGGCAAAGCAGACTTCCGCTTGTCACGTTAATGGGTAAAGAGAAGAGCGATATTAATGATTGAAAATCCGATTAAGCGCCGTCCCACTCGTAAAATTCGTGTTGGTTCAGTCTATGTGGGTGGTGATGCACCGATTAGCATCCAAAGTATGACCAATACCGAAACTTGTGATGTTGCTGCAACGGTTGCGCAAATTCAACGTTGTGCCGATGCCGGTGCGGACATCATGCGTGTTTCTGTTCCATCGATGGAAGCAGCAGCTGCATTTGGTGAAATTCGTAAGCAAGTCAATGTGCCATTGGTTGCCGATATTCATTTCGACTATAAAATTGCTTTAGCTGTTGCCGATGCAGGTGCAGATTGCTTGCGTATTAATCCGGGCAATATCGGTTCTGAAGCGAAAATTCGTGAAGTGGTTGCTGCGGCACGTCACAACGATATTTCCATGCGTATTGGTGTGAATGCCGGTTCACTGGAAAAAGATATTCAGAAAAAATATGGCGAACCGACAGGTCAAGCGTTACTTGAATCTGCGATGCGTCATATTGATATTTTAGACCGTCTGGATTTTCAGGAATTTAAAATTTCAGTGAAAGCATCGAACGTGTTTTTGACTATGGACGCATACCGTTTATTGTCAGCACAAATCGATAATCCATTACATTTGGGTGTGACTGAAGCAGGTATTTATCGTACCGGTTCAGTTAAATCAGCGATTGCTTTGGGCGGTCTGTTGATGGAAGGCATTGGTGATACCATGCGTATTTCGCTGGCCGCTGATCCTGAAGAAGAAGTGAAAATTGGTTTTGATATTTTAAAATCATTGGGACTTCGTTCTAACGGCATTAATTTTATTGCCTGCCCAAGCTGTTCGCGCCAGGAATTCAACGTGATTAAAGTGATGCAATCACTCGAAGAGCGTTTGGAAGATATTCGTACCCCCATGGATGTATCCGTGATTGGGTGTAAAGTGAATGGGCCGGGTGAAGCCAAAGAAGCCGATATTGGCGTTGTAGGTGCAAGTCCGCGTTCACTGGTGTATCGTAATGGCGAGAAAAGTCATTTAATCGATACCAATCAATTGGTTGATGAAATCGAAACTATGGTTCGTCAACGTGTTCTAGAGCTTGAAAAAGCTAAATCTAAAGAGATTATTCGTAGTTCATCATGAGTTCAATTGTCGCAATCAAAGGTTTTAATGACATTCTTCCAACGCAAACTGCTGCGTGGAGACGTCTTGAGCAACATTTAGCATCGTTAATGGATGCTTATGGCTACCAGCAAATCCGTTTGCCGATTGTTGAACAGACCAATCTGTTCAAACGTTCAATTGGTGATGCAACGGATATTGTTGAAAAAGAAATGTACACGTTCTTGGACAAGGGTAATCCACCTGAGTCTTTGACTTTGCGTCCTGAAGGAACTGCAGGCTGTGTACGTGCCATGCTCGAGCATAACTTGCTTCGTGGTGCGACACCCCGTGTGTGGTATGTCGGGCCAATGTTCCGTTATGAAAAACCACAAAAAGGTCGTTACCGTCAGTTCCATCAATTTGGTGTGGAAACATTTGGTGTCGCTACACCGGATATGGAAGCAGAGTTGATTTTGATGACTGCGCGTTTGTGGAAACGCATGGGCGTAGCGGATAAAGTCCGTTTAGAATTGAACACTTTAGGTGAGTCAGACGAACGTGCTGCATATCGTGCTGCATTGGTAGAATTCTTGGAATCGCACAAAGGCGATTTAGACGAAGATTCACAACGCCGTTTAAGCACCAATCCACTGCGTATCCTTGATTCTAAAGATGCACGTACTCAACAAATTCTTGAAAATGCACCGAAACTGCATGACTTCATGGGTGAGGATAGCATGAATCATTTTGCACAATTGCAGCAGTATTTAACTGATGCAGGTGTGGAATTTGTGATTAACCAAAAACTGGTTCGTGGTCTAGATTATTACAACAAAACTGTCTTTGAATGGACAACTACGCACTTGGGTTCACAAGGAACTGTATGTGCCGGGGGGCGTTATGACGGTCTTGTGGGGCAATTGAAAGGCAAGGCTGATCAATCCGTACCTGCTGTTGGTTTTGCGATGGGCATGGAACGTTTACTGCTTCTACTTGAACAAGTTGAAGACAATACACCTGTACGTGATTGTGAAGTATTCTTGTTGTCGGATCCTGCATCACAAGGTAAAGCCTTGGTGCTTGCAGAACAAATTCGTAACCAGCTCGAAGCGGCAAATAGCAATATTCGCCTGAAAGTCGGTTCACAAGGTTCGATGAAAAGCCAAATGAAAAAAGCTGATCAATCAGGCGCTATTTTTGCCGTGATTGCAGGTGAACGTGAGTGGGAAGCACAACAAGTAGCTGTGAAAGAATTGGCGACCGCCGAGCAAACTGATGTTGCTGTGGCGAATATTGTGCCATTCTTCATTGAAAAATTTTCTTTAAAATAAGCTTAAAAAACATAAGGAAAGGGTAATCACATGAACGCATTGAGTGATGATGAACAACTTGATAGCTTGAAATCTTTCACTAAGAAATATGGCTCTGCCATGATTAGTGGAATTTTAATTGCGTTGATTGCCTTTTTCGGATGGGAATATTGGCAGAAGAAAAGCCTGGCTGAATCTCAGATGGAAACAGCCAAGGTTCAACTGTTGATGGATGATGCTAAAAATGCGCAAGGCGATGCCAATGCATTTAATGCCTTATCTGCAACTGCGGACAAAATTGTAAAAGAAGCCCCAGATTCTGCACAAGCTATTCAAACACAATTGCTGATGGCTAAACTGGCTTATGACAAAGCAGATTATGCTCAGGCAGAAAAAGCATTAAAGAAAGTTGAAAATTCTAAGCTGGATGATGCAGGCTTGGTTCAGGTGGTTAAACTCCGTTTGGCTTATGCTCAGCTTGCGCAAAAGAAATATGATGATGCATTAAAGACATTGTCTGCAGTTACAGATCCCGCTTTTAAAGCAACCGCTGATGAAGTGCTTGGTGATGTGTATGTTGCTAAAAATGATATAGAAAATGCTAAAAAATCGTACAAGAGTGCATGGGATGCACTGGTTGAACGTCAGCAAGAACGTCAAATTTTACAAATTAAACTCGAAAGTGTCGGCGTTTTAGTTGATGATCCTGATGTGGAACGACCAATTTTAGAAACACAAGTGGATGAGTCATGATGGATAGAAAATACAAAATACCGTTTGCGCTGACAATTTTAACATTCGCACTTGTTGGCTGTTCAACCAATAAAATTAAAGTGGAAGAAGTTAAACCGAATCCATTGCCGAAATTGGCTCAAGCCAAAAGTCTTGTTCCTGTATTTTCTCAAAGTGTTTCATCAACATCGAAAGCGGATCCATTACGTCTGCGTTTAGATGTGGATAACGGTGTGATCTTTGCCTTAGATCCAAAAGGTGAAGTTGCGGCTTATCAAGGTAAGCAGCGTATCTGGGAGAAAAAGGTTTCTAAACAGGGTTTAAGCTCTGGTGTAGAAGCAGGTGAAGGTACTGTTGTTGTTGGTAATAAGAAAGGTCAACTGTTCGCTTTAGATCAAGCGACAGGCGAGCAAAAGTGGACTGCTCAGTTGTCGGGTGCCATTTTATCTGCTTCATTGATTCAATCCGGTCGTGTGATTACCGTCAGTAATGACGGCACTGTTTATGCGCATGATCTTGCTACCGGTCAGCAAGTTTGGACATATAACCTTCCTAATGTACAATTTAGCTTACGTGGAATGGCATCGCCGGTCGCACTCGACCCGCGTACGGTATTGATTGCTTCATCAAATGCTTATGTTTATGCCCTTGATATACTCAGTGGTGTACCGCGTATGCAGCGCCGTGTTGCAGTAAGCGAAGGCCGTTCAGATATTCAACGCCTCAATGATATTGATGGTGATCCAGTTGTTGCAGGTCAGTTTCTTGTAACAACCAGTTTCCAAGGACAAGTGACTGTTACAGATTTGGCTTCACAACAAGTGGTGTGGAGTGAAGATGCGAGCAGTATTCAACGTCCCGAAGTAATGAATAATACCGTTTTTGTTGCACAAGCAGATGGCAAAATCACTGCTTATGCACTAACAACAGGTGAGCAATTATGGCAAAATGATAGTTTGCTCAATCGTCAGCTCAGTAATCCTGTTGTGCTCGGACAAGACCTTGTGGTTGGTGATTTAGATGGTGTATTACACTTAATCGATCCAACTTCCGGGCAACTCATTGGTCGATCAAAAACAAGTGGTGAAGTACGTTCACTACGCGAAATTGATGGACAACTATATGTCTCCACCAGAAAGGGCGCGTTAAGCGTTTGGCAGAACCGTTAATTTATGAAACCCGTAATTGCGCTAATTGGACGTCCGAACGTCGGTAAATCAACGTTATTTAACCAGATTACCAAGAGTCGTGATGCACTCGTTGCTGACTTTGCTGGTCTTACTCGTGACCGCAAATATGGCGATGCAGTATTCCAAAATAAATCCTTCATTGTAGTTGATACAGGCGGTATCGGTGAAAGTGAAGCAGGTATTGATTCATATATGGCTGAGCAATCAAAAACAGCCATCAATGAAGCCGATATTATTGTTTTTGTTGTTGATGCGCGTGCGGGATTACTAGCGTCAGATGAACAAATTGCACGCGAACTTCGTACCCTAGGTAAAAAAGTTTACTTGGTTGCAAACAAAGTTGATGGTGTACATGCAGAAGCTGCTGTAGTTGAATTTTATCAACTCGGCTTTGGCGAACCATTGCATGTTGCAGCAAGCCACGGTCGTGGTGTTGCTCAAATGCTGGAAGATGTACTTGCAGATGTTCCTGAGGATGAAGATCCTGAGTTGCATGACCAGAACACCGGTTTACGCTTAGCCGTGATTGGTCGTCCAAACGTCGGAAAATCGACCTTGGTCAACCGTTTACTGGGCGAAGAGCGTGTTGTGGTTTATGACATGCCAGGTACTACGCGTGATTCTATTTATATTCCGTATGAACGGAATGAGCAGAAATACACGCTGATTGATACTGCAGGTGTACGTCGTAAAGGCAAGGTAGATGAAATGGTTGAGAAATTCTCAATCGTGAAAACTTTGCAAGCCATTAAAGATGCTCACGTTGTAATTGTGGTATTGGATGCACGTGAAGGCGTGGTTGAACAAGATCTACATTTGATTGGCTATGCTTTAGAAGCGGGTCGAGCAATGGTAATTGCGATCAACAAATGGGACAACATGACAGAATACGACCGCAAGCAATGTAAGCTTGATGTCGATCGTCGTTTTGACTTTATCCCATGGGCTAAAGTGCATTTGATTTCTGCATTGCATGGTACTGGTGTAGGGGAGTTATATCCTTCAATCCACCGTGCTTTTGATTCTTCACATTTGAAAGTTTCGCCTGCGAAATTAACTCAAATTTTGAATGATGCGACTGAAGCACATCAACCGCCAATGATTAGCGGTAAACGTATTAAAATGCGTTATGCCCACATGGGTGGTCAAAATCCACCAACGATTATTGTACATGGTAATAAGGTGGATAAAACCCCTGCGGATTATCGTCGTTATTTGGAAAATGTGTTCCGCCGTGTCTACAAACTTGAAGGTACACCGGTTCGTATTGACTTTAAAACGTCTGAAAACCCATTTGAAGGTCGTAAGACACAAATGGATGAACGCATTGCAGCACGTAAACGTCGTTATGTTCAGAAATTCAAGAAAGCTGAAAAGAAATTTAGAAGTTAATTAATCTTCTATTAATCATCAAAGCCCGAAGTTTACTTTGGGCTTTTTTGTTTTAAGATGTGATTATATTTTGGGGAAAAGGTGTACACGTGACTAGATTGATACGAGTAGATGTCGATACAATTGAGCGTATTGTCCCTCTATCTAAAGAATTGGATCGCAAGACTAAAATTCAGCAGCAAAAACAGGCCATTTATCATTATCGAAATCAATTACTCTCCCAGCAATTAGATACAGCGATTCAGCAAGAAGATTTTGCTACCACTCAACATGGCAAACCGTATTTAGTTAAATCTCCTAAATTTTATTTTAATCATAGTCATAGTCAAAAAAATTATGCTTTAGCAACCAGTAGCAATATGCAGGATTTGGGTGTGGATATTGAAGATTTAGATCGAAAGGTACGATTTGAAGCTTTAGCAGCACATGCTTTTCACCCCAATGAATTGCAACACTGGAATGAACTGGAACACGATCGTGAATATTGGTTTAAAGTCTGGACCACAAAAGAAGCCGTATTGAAAGCATCTGGCTTGGGTATACATCTAAATCTAAATGAGCTAGAGACTCAGGTGCATCCTGTTTATGATGGAGGATTATGCACTCATCCTTTAATCGGAACATTTGCTTATCAAAATTTCAATTTTGGTCATGTCATGTTAACGGTGGCATGGCGTTTAGAGACATCCCGTAAAGGTTTTACTTTTCCAGAAATTAAAATATTTTTTCCATCTTAAAAGAGTTTATTTAAAAAAACTTTATAGATCATTGAGTTTTTTAAAGAGCCTGTTAATCAGTTTTTTTTATTTTGACATCACTTCTTTTCTTTTCGCCAAAAACCTATTGCCCATCCGGTTAATAAACTGCGGACTGAGCTTGGAAAGGGCCTTTTAGTGGTTATCTCGGGTTAAAAAAAACCTTTATAAAGAGCCTCTCTATTTATTATTCACTTTCCTCTTCATCTCTTATTTTTCTTTTCATTATGATCTGTTGGGTTGGATTGACTTCCTCAATTCTTGATAGCTCACACTCATAAAATATCTTATTAAATTCACTAAAAATGCTTTCTAAATATAGAAATTTTCTTTTGTATAGAAAGCCTAAAGAATGGGTTAATTATTTCTAATTTGTTGAAAATCAATAAAAAATAAAATTATGTGATGGAGTTAATGTTAAAATGCGTTTATTATTTGTTGGTTTTTTGTAGATTTATAAATCACGTAAAAAATAAACAAAATGTAAGAGTTGTAATACCCAAAAAAAACTTTAGTGAAAAAGGTAAAAAGATGAAAAAAACCGTATTGACGCTCATGTGTATGTTTGCAGGACAAATCGCCAATGCAGAAATCATTAAAGTAAATGGTGAGGGTAAAGCAGCTATTATCAAAAAAGATCCGAATGGCACACGTAACCAAGCATTCAACAATGCGAAAACAGATGCCGTCATTGCAATGATCAAAAAAATAAATGGTCCACAGGCCATGGGTGAGGCACAACAGTATTTAGATGAAATTGTAAAGCAAGTTGATCCGACCTATATCATTAACCGTGGAAGTTCGACTCAAGGCAATAATGAGTTAGTGACTCAAATTAGCTTGGAAATGGATGATCAAGAATTTCGTTCTATTCTGAATGATTTTGGTCTCTCTAAAAAGAACAGTCGTTCAAGCCCGATCATGATTGTTATGGACGAGTATTTCGGTGTACCAAAAGATAATTCTAAACCGGTAAAAGAATTTACCTCTTATTTCTCCGATCGTAGCTATAGCTATGATGAAGATGCTAGCTACAAAGCGAGTGAAAGTGCCAAAGCAAGTGACAGCAGTTCTTATTCTTCTAAAGGGAAATCTGCAGCGGCATCAGGCTATGCCTATGGCAATTATTATGGGGCTGGCGCAGGCGTTTCTGCACGTTCAGCAAGTCACAACAACTCAGGTAAATCCGCTTCTTCAAGCAGTTATAACGCCAATGAGTCGGCAAATTATAGTCAATCTGAACGCCAGAATGATATTCAGAGCTTTGTGAAATATGTGGAATATCAAACACCAAGTACTAAAGCTGAGCATGATAATCAAACCTTAAATGCGATTTCAGCTGCAGCTTCCCGTTACGATTTACGCTTGTTGGATTCCGATATTTTTCGTAGTACTTACCTGAAAGGTCGTAGCCTGACCATTCAACAGCTTTTAAGTGATACAGAGCTTGCCAAATTGGCAGTTGCGGCACGTAAGGAAAAAGCCGATTGGTTTATGGCGGGGAGTTCGTACATTTATGACCGTGGTCGTTCACAAGCAACAGGACAGTTTGTTTGCGATGGTGCGGTCAGTTTTAAAATTTATTCTGTAGATGATGGCACTTTAATGGGCGGTGAAACGCGTACTGAATCATCGACAGGTGCGACTACAGATTCATGTCGAACCAATGTAGCAAAAAAACTGGGTGATTTAGCCATTAGCCAGGTGGGGCCGCAAATTCTTGCCTACTCTAAAAATCGTTCAATGTACGGTAAAGAAATCACCATTTTTGTGAAAAGCATTTCAGGCAATGTCTCTACACGTTTAGGTGATGATTTGTATGTGGCACTTGAAGAAATTGAAGGTGCAGAAAACATTGATGTGCGTACACAGGATGGCAAACTGGTCGAACTGACCATGACTTATAAGAGCAGTAAACCCATTACAGGTGAATTGGCGAAAGCACTACGTAAAGTCAATCCGACACTTTCAAGTGCAGAACGCTTACAGGCAGGTAATACGATTACACTTTGTATTGGTGGTACCCAATGCAAGTAAAAGCTAAAGCCCTCTTGTTTGCAATGTCGATGCTTTCGATATCTGTTGCACAGGCCAATATTCAAATCTATCCATCACAAGGGCTGTTTGGTTTAGAGCAACAGTGTCGCCAAGATTCAAATCGAATTGAAGCCAATGGTTCATCGATTATTTGTGATTTTAGCAAAGCTATTCAAAATGAAAGTATTCGGAAACAGGCTCAACAATTTTTTGTTCAGGGTCTGCAAAATAGCTTTCCTGACCAGGTCGTCGCAAATATTTCACAAAAGACTAAACATCGTACGTATGTTGCATCTTTAGAAGTGATACGTGCCAGTGAATATGTGGTGAATAAAGATTCAACAGCAGAAATCTTTTTACCTGTCACCTTAAGTTTAAAGCTTACTAATGTATTGTCGGGCGAGGTCATTTATAGCGACAGTGCAACCTTGTCTCAACCGATTCAAGTACTCACTGTTGAAATTGAATCTGCTGCAACAAAAGCAGCGATTAAGCAAAAATTTCAAAGTACTTTACTGAGCTTGACGCAACAGGTCACTCAAGAATTAAAGTCGAAACTTAAAATTTCTGAAACCGAAACTCAAGTGATCGATCAATGGAAATCTTATCTGGTTCTCGATAAAGGTTTTAATCAAGGTATTGCTGCACAGGATGAGCTAAGTTCGACAGACGGTGATTTAATTCGTGTGGTTCATGCGGACAGTGATTACGCTGTAGCTTTGCCAGTATTAATGTCAGGTAATAGTAAACATTTTAGCAAAGTATCCACCAATACGCGTCAGGCCATGAATAAGCCAAAGGCTTTGGTAGTTGATGTACTGACTTATCAAGGTGAATCGAAAGATCTAATCGAGCAAATCTTTTCTGATGCAGTGGGGGAGCAAGCATCTTTTACTTTGACCCCCGTCAACCGACGCTATAGTGCCATGGCACAAAGTGTCAGTGAACAGACTGCCTTAGCACAAAGTGAAGATATCAATCAGCGTGAATTACCTGAATTTTTTATTCGCATTAATGTTGTTCCTGTGATTGCCTATCAACAGCGGATCGGAAAAATGACCCAGCAGCAGGTTTTTCATAGCGAAGTCTTTGCTGAAATGATTGATCACTCCGGTCGTATTATTTATTCAGCCCATGCAACAGATGATATTAAAGATGTTATTTCTGAAGGAATGGGCTTTTCTTTAGAGGCGCGTAAAGAGGTGGTATTGAAAAATGCGCTTTTGAAATTAGGTCAAAAATTTCAAAAAGGTATTCAATTTACCCGATCTGATTTAAAAGTCTCAGGTTCAAGTGGTCAAAGCATTACCATTGATGATGCGGGTGAGCGCTTAACTACCGGCATGAAAGTCCATGTCTATCATCAAGATAAAGCAGCAGGGCGTAATATCCTGATTCCGACATGGGAAGCCACTGTACTAGAACGTCAAGGCGCGAAAGTGAAAGCACAATTAGATTTTCCTATCAGCAGCAGTGATCGTTTACCGGTGCGTTCCGGTGACAGTATTTTGCTTGATAGTTCTGCTCCAGTCGGCGATTCAAAACAAGCCCGTGTTTTATGTCCAGGCTTGCATACCGAACAAGTCGGTGAAATTCCTTTCTATGGTTTTGGTCCTTTGATTTATCACGCTTTTACCAGTCAGTCGAAACGACCTTTTTATGCTACAGGTTCAGGCTTTAAAGGCCAGACTTCACTGAAAGATTCAGTGATTAGCATGACTGAAAATGCCGGATTTAAAAAGGATATGAAAGTGAATTTCCATATTCCGAAAAATGAATGTTTGCAGCCGGTGTTTAAGATCGAAGTGAAACAAGACAGCATTAAATGCAATGCAGACAAAAGCAACTGCGATGCCACATTGGTTATGGCGAGTGGTGCGCGCAGATTTAATGATAAAGCTGAAAAAATTGGTGCCTATGGGTTACAGCAAGAAATTGGATTGAAGGGTATCGATCACCAACATCGTCATGAAATGTACAACATTCAGATGTTTGAAGCTTTACCAAAAATTTTAAATCAAATCGTGCAAAAAGCCGATTCCACACAATAAGGGTAATGACGTATGAAAAAAATTGCGATTGTTTTAGCAATAACAGCATCAATGGGGGCTTCAAGCGTCTACGCAGGCTTTGGTTCACTCAGTAGTCTTGCTTCGACATTAACAGAATCTGCTACTGGTGTGTCTTCTTCAAATATGGATCTAACTGGCTTTTTTACTCAAGCAAAAGCAACCAATCAAATGTTTATAGAAAGTCGTGCTGCACTTGCTTATGTGCTTGCCAATAAACAAGATGCTGAGGAGCTAAAAACCAAATTAAATAGCTTTAAAACCACATCTGATGTCAAAGAAAAGCAGGCTATTCAGCAAGAAATTACTAAGCTATCTGCAAATGTATTAGATGCATCTAAAAAAGATGAAGAAAATACAGTTGAACAGCTTGCAGCTTTAAATAGCGAGAAAAAGCAGCTTCTATTGAAATCAATGTCTAACTTTGTAATTGCAGGTCTATCCGCACGTGAGCTAGTAGTAAATAGTAAACAAGTATCGATGAGTTTACTTTCTAATCCTACCGGACTGTCAAATACGGGCCTATCTTTAGTCGATGCTAAAAGTCTATTAGGTGATGTATCGGGCATTGCTAAAAACTCTACAATGGCTATTGTGGAATATCCTAAATTATTGAAAAAAGCAGGAATTGAATTTAAAGCGCCTGAATCATCCGCATCAAAAACTCAGGAAATCACCCTTTAATTTTAAATATCTGAGCGATTTTATTGATAGTATAAGATACAGTCGTTAGATGATAAAAATAAAAAAGTCTGAAAAATTCAGACTTTTTATTTTTACGGCGAGCTAAAAACCTATTGCCCATGCGGTTTACAAACTGCGGACTGACTTTGGATAAATTGAACATAATTTTGGTCTTAAGACCCACAGGTTCATGGGTTTTGGTAAATAGAGAATCTTTCGCTTGCACACGTGCGTAAATTGTCTGTGCGACATCTTCAGCAGTTAAATGCACACCCATATTTTGGATGCTGCCGGCATCCATCTCTTTAACCATTGCGGTTTGAACAAATAAGGGCATGACATCTAAAACCCGAATACCATATTTCTGCCATTCAATATCTAGCCCTTCGGTAATACCGCGAACCGCAAACTTACTGGCTGAATACGAGACTAAATCAGGTTGTCCATAAATGGCGGAAGCAGAGGATAGATTAATCACACGTGCAAAAGATGCCTGTCTTAGAAAAGGTAAAGCGGCATGGCAACCATTTACAACCCCGTTAACATTGATATTGAAAGTTCGTTGATGCGCTGCAATATCGGTCTGCTCGAAAGCCCCTGAATAGAGAATCCCTGCATTGTTAACTAATATATTAATTTCACCTGCCCAAGCCTGAAATTCATTTAAAGCCTGTTGCCATTGTTCATAATGGCAAACATCCAGTAGGCCAGCTTTAGCATTTGTCCCCAAGTGCTGGGCAAGTTTTTGCGCTTGAACGACATTAATATCATAGATGCCGACTTTATAGCCATGTTGATAAAACAGTGTTGCAATTGCGGCCCCAATTCCTTGTGCTGCACCACTAATAAAGATACTGTGCATATATTTTTTTCCTTTCAGTTTTGTTTTTGTAGCGCTTGTTTTTAAAGATTTTAGTTGAGCATAACAAATATTGACTGCGAAAAACGGACTTTTTCAAAATGATTGGAGTGATGAAAACATGGATAAATTATTGACAGTAATGCGTGAGTTACGTGAAAAATGTCCATGGGATCAGCAGCAAACACCACAAAGCCTCACCAAATACGCCATCGAAGAAGCGTATGAGGTAGAAGCAGCAGTCAGGGAAGGAAATACAGACGAGATACGCGATGAACTCGGTGACTTGCTACTGCAAGTTGTTTTTCAGTCACAAATGTATAGTGAAGTCGGGGCTTTTGATTTTAATGATGTGGTAAATGCGATTACTGAAAAGTTAATTCGTCGTCATCCACATGTATTTCAGGCAGAGCAATTTTCACAGCTCAGTTCAGATGATGTGGCGGTGCTTTGGAAACAAATTAAACAACAAGAAAAACAAGGCAAAGCCCAATCACGATTGGATGACATCAAGCATGGTCCTGCAATTCAACAAGCACATGAAATTCAAAAAAATGCGGCACAAATTGGCTTTGATTTCCCTGATGTAGCAGGCGCTTATGGCAAGCTGAATGAAGAACTAGAAGAGCTGCAACAAGCCATGCAAAATCAAAATTCCGACGAAATATTCGATGAATTTGGTGATTGTTTGTTTTCACTCATCAATGTTGGACGTAAACTGGGACTTTCCAGTGAAATGGCGCTTTTAAGCACTATTCATAAATTTAGAACCCGTTTTGCTTTCATTGAAGATCACGCTCAGCAACAACATAAAAAAATTGAGACGCTGTCTTTAGAAGAAATGGATCGACTCTGGGAGCAGGCAAAACAACAATTAAAATAAAAGGCCGATAATGAAAAAAATAATACAGATCCTGAATGCAATTTTTTATATGGGTGTATTGATGTCAGTGCTGAGCGGAACGACCGGTTATGCTCAACAGTTTGACCAACAATACTTAAAATGGAAGGCTGAACAGGAAGCCGAAGATGCACGCTTAAAAATACCGCATGTATCTCCGCCAAAAAATTATTATTTGGCGAAACCTGCTTTACAGGCATCCACTGGGGCTAAAATAAGTTTGAACCAAGCCAATCTGGAACAGTTACAACAGTTGTCCGGGGTAGGTTTAAAAAAAGCGGAAGCAATTATTGCCTATCGTCAAAAAAATGGAAAATTTAAAAACATTGAGGAATTACAGCAGGTGAAGGGGATTGGACCCGCTTTATTTGCCAAGAATAAAGAACGATTAAGCCTGTAATTCATAGGTCAAGCAGTCAAGAAGAGCCAAACAATATATTTAGCATTGAGATAATCAAATTGCCCTTTGATTGTGTTAGATATATGATTAGCGTCATCTTAGATATTTTACGTTCAGACGTAGGAGACAGCGTCTTTTGCAAACTTTGCGCGCGTCAAAATGTGGTTTATCAACCGCTCAATTACCTTCTTCCATATTAGATGTTATCGATGCCTTAAATAAGGCAGGCTTTGAAGCTTATATCGTCGGTGGCGGTGTCCGTGACTTAATGTTGGGTCTCAATCCCAAAGATTTTGATGCAGTCACCGATGCAACACCGGCGCAAGTGAAAGAAGTTTTCGGACGGCGTTGTCGTATTATTGGACGACGTTTTGAGCTTGCTCATGTCTATTCAGGCCGAGAACTGATCGAAGTTGCGACATTCCGTGCACCGCCTAAAAAAGCAGTCACTTCTGCTTCAGGCATGATTTTACGTGACAATAATTGGGGCACGATTGAGCAAGATTTTGTCCGTCGTGATTTTTCCATTAATGCGATGTATTACCAACCGCGTAAAGGGATCGTGCTCGATTTCTGTAATGCAATTGATGATATAGAAAATAAAACTTTACGCTTATTGGGCGATCCGACTTTACGTTTTGAAGAAGATCCAGTGCGTATGCTGCGTACTTTACGTTTCGCGGCAAAATTAAATTTCAGCATTGCACCTGAAATTTTAGAGATTTTCACCCCTGAAATGACCCAGTTGTTGCGTGATATTTCTCCGCATCGTTTATATGACGAATCGCAGAAATTGTTCACCATGGGCCATTTGAACCGTGTGCTCCCAATGCTGATCGATTTTGATATCTGGCGTCAGCTGTTTGCCGATATCCGTCCAGATATTTCGACATTTATCGAACGTGCCGCCATCAATACCGATCAGCGTATTCAAATAGGTAAAACCATTAACCCTGCATTTTTCTATGCAGTGTTGCTGTGGAAGCCCTTTTTAGAACGTTGTGAATTTTATCTCAGTAAAGGTGTTGTTGCTGCAGAAGCACGTGCACAAGCGGGCTTGGATGTATTAAAGCGTCAGGCCACCCGTACCATCATTCCACGTTTTGCAGAAACCTTTATTCGTGAAGTTTGGGAAATGCAAACCCGTTTGCTCAATCCAAAACCACAACAAATCCAAGCGTTGTCGACCCATGCACGTTTCCGTGCCGGCTTCGATTTCCTGTTGCTTCGTGAGAAGTCAGGCGACAACACCACCCAAGGTATGGGCATGTGGTGGGATTCATATCAGCTGATGAGTACGGATGAAAAAGAACGTGCTATTAGTCAATACAATCGTCAACGTGCAAAAAGTCGTCGTAAAGCTGCAACAGAAGATGTGATTGAACCTAAATCCGTCTCTGTAGAAATTGAGCCTTTGGTAAACGAGCCTGAACCACGCCGTCGTGAACGCAAGAGCAGAACCCGACCGGATAGACCTGTTCAAACCGTTTCTGCAGGTGGTTCAGAGATTGCATATGACCATCCAATTCTAAAACGTAAACGTGTAAAACGTGATTTAAGCCAAGTTGTTTTTGGACCGACACAATGAGCACAGTCGCCTATATTGGTTTAGGCAGTAACTTGGGTGATTCACGCCAGATTTTGCTTGAAGCTGTGCAAAAACTGGCAACGCTTGGAACCGTGAAAACATCCAAGTTATATCAAAGTCCACCCATGGGACCACAAGACCAACCAAATTATTTAAATGCGGTGGTACAGCTAGAAACTGATTTAGTGCCTTTGGTTTTATTGGATGAGTTACAACGTTTTGAACAGGAGTCAGGTCGGGTGCGTTTACGTCGTTGGGGCGAGCGTACTTTAGATTTAGACTTATTGGTCTATGGTCAAGAACACATTCAAAATGAGCGTTTAACCGTTCCACATGTGGGACTGTTCGAACGTGATTTTGTGGTTATCCCCTTGTTAGATTTAGATGCAAATATACAAATTAAAGCACAAGGATTAAAAGATTTACCCGTGGTTCAACATCCAACCCTGATCGTTCTGGATGATGAAACTTGGTCAAATATTTAATTTAGGCATGTTCTTGGAACGTGTTAGAGGAACATCTTGATGATTAGTCTCAGCGACTTAAGACAATTTAAAACGAATGGACGCAAATTTTCTTGTCTGACCTGTTACGATGCCAGTATGGCCAAGGCAATGGAAATTGCAGAAGTCGACAGCATTTTAATTGGTGATTCTTTAGGGATGTCGATCCAGGGCCGTGATTCAACCCTGCCTGTGACTGTGGAAGATATGGCTTACCATACCGCTGCGGTACGCCGTGGTAATCAGCATGCCTTTATTATGACTGACTTGCCATTTATGAGTTATGCCACTTTAAATGACGCATTGATAAGCTCAAAAACCGTCATGCAAGCTGGCGCGCAAATGGTCAAAATGGAAGGTGGTGCCTGGTTAAGTGAAACTGTCACTGTTTTGACACGTAATGGCATTCCAGTCTGTGTACACTTAGGTTTAACGCCACAATCTGTTCATGTCTTTGGCGGATATAAATTACAGGCACGTACCCGTGAAGCAGCGGATCAACTGATTGCAGATTGTAAAGCCGTAGTAGAAGCGGGTGCTGCATTATTATTATTAGAATGTGTGCCGGCACAATTAGGTAAAGAAATTAGTGAACTGTTCCCGCATATCCCTGTGATTGGGATTGGTGCGGGTGCAGATACCGACGGTCAAGTGCTGGTCGTTCAAGATATGCTGGGCTTGACCTTTGGTCGCGTGGCTAAATTTGTACGTAACTTTATGAAAGAACAGGCAGGGGAAACTGCAATTCTGGATGCTTTTAAAGCCTACCATGCTGCAGTACAGGATGGTTCTTTCCCTGCTAAAGAACAAACTTTTCAAGTCGAGCTGTAAACATGAAAACTGAAACCACTATTCAAGGATTAACCGCTTCACTTAGTCCAGCTCGATCGGCACGAAAAATTATTGGTTTTGTCCCGACCATGGGAAATTTGCACGAAGGTCATTTAAACCTGGTGCGTGAAGCACGCAAGATATGTGATGTCGTGGTGGTCAGTATTTTTGTCAATCCCATTCAGTTTGGTCCAAATGAAGATTTTGAAAATTATCCGCGTACTTTAGAACAGGATAGCCATTTGTTGGCAGATGTGGGCTGTGACATTGTGTTTGCACCAAGCGTTGAGCAAATGTACGGCAATAAACCACGCTTAACCAATATTACTGTGTCTGAAATTACCAACGATTTATGTGGCTTACAGCGTCCAGGTCATTTCGATGGTGTAGCTGTGGTGGTGACTAAACTGTTTAATATGGTGCAACCGAATTTTGCATTCTTTGGACAAAAAGATTATCAGCAACTGGCGGTGATTCGTCAGTTTGTACGTGATCTGAATATTCCATTAGAAGTGATTGGTGTGCCGATTACCCGTGCGGAAGATGGTTTGGCACTCAGTTCGCGTAATGGTTATTTAAGTGAAGAACATCGTCAGATTGCCCCGACAATTTACCAAAGTTTAAAAGCGGCGGAACAAGAATTGCAAAATGGTGTTGCTCTAGTAGAAGTGTTAGAAAGTATTAAGCAAAAGTTGACACAATCTGGTTTTATTGTGGATTATGTGAAAGCACGTACTCCGGAATTACACAAACTTGAAGCATTTGATCAGGATGTCGTTTTGTTTGTAGCTGCTAAATTAGGCACAACCCGACTGATTGATAACTTGCAAGTTAAGTGTACTGCGTAAAATTTAGTCATAGGACAGCCTTGCCATGAAGCGTATTTTAATCGTTACAGGACAATCCGGATCAGGGAAATCATCTGCCTTGCAGGTGCTTGAGGATTTGGGCTATTACTGCATTGATAATTTACCATTGGCATTGCTGCCTGAAATTGTCGCTAAACTGGATAGTGAAAATAATTTAGAACAATTGGCTTTAGGAGTGGATGTACGCAGTACCCGTGCAGATTTACAAGAGTTTGATCATGTTTTTGAACAGCTGCAACGTCATGGCTCTGTGGATATCATTTATTTGACCACCCAAGATCAACAATTGATTTCCCGTTTTAGTGCGTCGCGTCGCCCACATCCCTTAGCAAGTCGTTTTAAAAGTTTGATTCAGTGTATTCAGGAAGAAAAAACCTTATTGCTTCCGATACAATTACGTTCCACAGTTCATATTGATACCAGTGATAAAAGTGTGCATGATCTAAAGCACACTTTGTTGTCTAAACTTGGACAATCCGATAACTTAATTTTAATTTTACAATCTTTTGGTTATAAACACGGTATTCCCCTTGATGCCGATTATGTGTTTGACGTACGTCATTTGCCTAATCCGCATTGGGATCTGGAATTGCGAAAATATTCAGGTTTAGATTTACCTGTGCAACAGTTTTTGCTGCAAAGTGAACAAACCAACGAAATGTTCGAAGACATTTATCATTTTTTAGATAAATGGTTGCCTGCCTTTGCAGAGGGGCATCGTCACTATATGACAGTGTCGATTGGGTGTACGGGAGGGCAGCACCGTTCAGTATATATTGTGGATAGACTCAAAAAGGCTCTTGAGGCAAAATGGTCTATTCAGGTCTTACACAGGGAAATGAAGCACTGGTCATGATTGACACAACTGTTGACGTAATTAACAAACTAGGTTTACATGCGCGTGCGTCTGGAAAGCTAATTGAAGTTACCACCAAATTTCGTTCATCGATTCAAATTGGTAAAGGTGACAAATTAGTCGATGCAAAAAATATTATGTCCTTGCTCATGCTCGGTGCAGGCAAAGGCACAACTTTACGTTTAGTGCTTGAAGGTGCAGATGAAGAACAAGCTTTATCTGAAATTCAGGCACTATTTGCAGCAAAATTTTACGAGGCAGATTAATCGTGGCACGTCGACCGCAACAGCGTTTTACTGAAGATGACTTTGAAACTTTAGAAGGACGTGCAAGCAAAACCGAACAAAAAAAAGCAGTTCAGCGTATGGCTGCTTTAGGTGAACAACTCTCTGAACTGAATGTTAAACAAATTCAGAAACTCCCTGTGGAAGAGCGTTTAATTGATGCGTTGTTAGACGTACGTAATATTACGTCACATGAAGCACGCCGTCGCCAATTTCTACGTATTGGTAAATTATTGCGTAATGAAGATGAGGCAGTGATTTTGTCTTATTTAACCCCGCAACAAGGTGCGAAAAAAACCGCACAATTGCAGCGTTGGGTTGACCGAATGATTGCACAGGGTGATCCAGCAATCAAAGAATTCATGAAAGCGCATAATGCGGCTGAACATCATCCGATTCGTCAGCATATCTTGCGTATTCAGCGTGATATCACCAAACAGTTGCCTGAAGAACAAGTAGCTGCCTCTAAGTTGAAATTATTTAACTATATTCAGCAAGTGGCATTGATTTCAGATAACTGATTCTTTGTTCAGTAATAGAAATAAAAAAGCGGCTCATATGAGTCGCTTTTTTATGCCTTAAGATTCCTCTCTTGCGCTTTGCGATAAAGCAGTGCGTTATCGCTTGCTCAGGAATAGAGTTAGAGAGAGGGCTGACCTTTATCCCAAAAAATATCTTTCAAATAACTGATTTTTTTATACAGCTAAGTAAAAATCACATATTTCTTCGATGTATATAACCTCTCTCTAACCCTCACTTGCGCTGCGTTTTAAAGCAGTGCTTTAAAACTTGCTCAGGAGAGGGAGCTCCTTGTAGGAGGAAGGCTGGGATGGAAGTTAGTGGGCGATCAGAAGAAATTAATTAAATTCACCTGTGGCACGTTCTTTTGCCCAATCACGCAAGATAAATTTTTGCAGTTTCCCGGTCGATGTTTTTGGAATTTCTGTAATCACCAGATCTTTAGGCACTTTAAAGCGTGCTAAATGTTGTTTGCAGAATTCAATCAGTTCTTCAGGTGTTGCTGTTTTACCTTCTTTCAGTTCCACAAAGGCACATGGAACTTCTTGCCAACGTGGATCAGGTTTTGCCACCACCGCCGCAGTGAGTACAGCAGGGTGTTGATATAGCACTTCTTCCACTTCAAGCGATGAAATATTTTCACCACCAGAAATGATCACATCTTTGGAACGGTCGGTAATTTTTGCATAGCCATCGGGTTGGCAAACAGCAAGGTCACCGGTATGGAACCATCCACCAGCGAAGGCTTCAGCCGTGGCTTCAGGATTTTTCAGATAACCTTTCATCACGATGTTGCCACGGAACATAATTTCACCCATGGTGTGACCATCATGCGGAACTTCTTGCATGGTTTCAGGATCAAGCACTTTCATGCCGTCTTGAAGTGGATATGGAACACCTTGACGTGAGTGCAATTGTGCTTGTTCTTGAATCGACAAATCACTCCAGCCGGCTTGTGATGCGCAGAGTGCAGAAGGACCATAAGTTTCTGTCAGGCCGTATACATGGGTAACATTAACGCCAATATTGCGCATACCTTCAATGATCGCTGCTGGAGGCGCGGCACCCGCCACCATCACTTCGACACGGTGATCAAGCTTGGTCTTTTTCTCTTCAGGCATGTTGATCAGCATCGACAAGACAATTGGCGCACCACAGAAATAATCCACTTTATGTTCAGCAATTAGTTTGAAGATCAGTTCAGCATCGACTTTACGCAAGCAGACGTTGGTCCCGCCGTTAGCAGCCATGGTCCAGGCAAAGCACCAGCCATTACAGTGGAACAGGGGCAGTGTCCATAAATAGGTTGCACGAGGCATCATGCCGCAAGCAATGATATTACTGGCTGCGTTAATGTAGGCACCACGGTGATGGTAAACCACACCTTTAGGATTGCCCGTGGTTCCAGAAGTGTAACTTAAGCTGATCGCATCCCATTCATCTTGTGGTAAATGCCATTCAAAATTTGCATCGCCTTGGGCAATCCAGTCTTCATATTCAACTTGACCAATTGGTGTCGACGCATTTTCATATTCTGCATCGGCCACATCAATCACATAGATGTCTTGTTTAATGAGTGCGAGTGCTTCTGTAGCAAGCGCAGTAAATTCAGGATCGACCAATAACACTTTGGTTTCAGCATGCTCAAGCATGAATGCAAGAGTCTTGGCATCTAAGCGCGTATTTAATGTGTTTAATACAGCACCTGCCATAGGGACAGCAAAATGTGCTTCAATCATGGCAGGGACGTTCGGCAGCAGTACAGAAACGGTATCATTTTTACCGATGCCTAATTTTTGGAGTTGGTTGGCAAACTGACGGCAACGATTATATTTCTCACGCCAGGTAATACGACGCTTACCGTGAATAATCGCATTCTGATTTGGATAGATATACGCTGCACGATCAAGATAGCGTAAAGGTGACAACGCTACAAAATTTGCGGGGGTACGCGGTAATTCATCGTATGCGCTAACCATTTTCAAACTCCATTCTATATTTGTTTTCATATCCTGTTGAAAAGATATGCACTTCTCATCAATGTTGCATTTATGCTTTAGTCGAGTGTTTTTTTATAATTTATAACATATTGAATATTAAATAAATTATTTCATGGTACTCAAGTATTTTGAACTCATGGGTTCCCATATTTGATTTTTTAGGTATTTTACTCTAGTTGAGCAATTAAAATAATATCAGCCAAGGAAGAATAATGAAAATACAACAGGCGGATGAAGTGTGGCGAAATTGGTCAGGGAGTCAGTATGGCTCTGCTGGAATTTTTAAGCCCAGACAGATCAATAAATTAAAAAAACTGCTGAAGTCGCATGCACACATTCGTGCAGTGGGAGCAGGGCATTCGTTCAGTGCTTTAGTCAAGACAGATGCGGTGCTGATCAATCTCGATCATTTCAAGGGCGTAGTTACCTTTGATGAAGATCAAACCCAATGTACAGTACAAGCGGGTACACGTTTATATGATTTAGGTGAATATCTTGCCCCGATCAATCAGGCCTTGCCCAATCAGGGAGATATTGATCAGCAAAGTCTGGCGGGCGCCATTTCTACCGGAACGCATGGCACGGGTGTTGATTTACCGTGTTTATCTGCTTTTGTTGAAGGTTTTGAATTACTGACCGCAGATGGTGAGCTACTGCAATGTGATCGTCAGCAGAACACGGACATATTTCAGGCCGGACGAGTGGCATTGGGCAGCTTGGGTATACTGACAAAAATTACCCTGCAAAATCGGCCCAGATATAAATTAAAAGAACAGATCCGACTGTGTCCGCTACAGGAGGTATTTGCAAATATCGATCACTGGAAATATCAGCATCGCCATATTGAATTTTGGGCATTTATTCATTCTGATCAGGTAATGTTAAAAACACTGGATGAAACCGATGATGCGATTCAGCCCAGACAGGATGCATGGCCTTCGGAAGATACCTTGCTGACCTTATGTTCGGAATTAACGCGAAGATTGCCTGCTACGAATCCCTATCTGCAAAAACTGCTGAGCGTGTTTGTAAAACCGACTTGCTATGTAGATTGGTCAAATCAAATCTTTCCGACTCCACGCAATACCAAATTTAATGAAATGGAGTATCAGATTCCGGTTGAGCAAGGCTTGCAGTGTCTGGAGGAGGTTTTACATACTTTACGCAAACATCAAGTACCGATGTTTTTCCCGATCGAATTTCGCTATGTCAAAGGCGATGATATTTGGTTGAGTCCTTTTTACGCACGTGATTCGGTATCCATTTCCATTCATCAATTTCATAAACAGGATTATCACGCCGTATTTGATTTGGTTGAACCCATTTTACAGAAATATCAGGGGCGACCACACTGGGGGAAATTGCATTCCATGACCGCAGCTTCACTTCGCGATTTATACCCGAAATGGGATGATTTTATGGCGTTGCGTCAGCGACTCGATCCCAATCAAAAATGGCTCAATCCACATTTAAAGCAATTATTTTTGCCTGAAAATTAGGAAATGGCGATGCAATCGAATTATTTTCAGCAATTAACACAGGATTTAAAACAGCAGGGAACAGGCACGCCGCAGCTGATTTTAGATTTAAAAACCTATCAACATAATTTGGATTTTGTGCGGTCGAGACTATCTGTTCAGTTAAAACCGCGTTTGGTAGTGAAATCCTTGGCTAGTATGCAGCTGCTTAAACTGGCCAGTGAAAAGCTCAATACTCAGCGTTTTATGGTGTTTCATCTTCCGCATATTGCAAAGATTATCCAGACATTTGAGCAAGCCGATATTTTGCTGGGTAAGCCGATGCCGATCCGGGCAGTGGAATCATTTTATCAAAGCAATGCTCAACACGAAATTTATATTCAATGGCTGATTGATGATTTGGGGCGATTACAACAATATCTGCAGCTCGCTCAACAACTCGACATCAGTTTGAATGTAAATATTGAAATTGATGTCGGGTTGCATCGTGGTGGAGTACAAAATTCGCAGCAAATTGTGGCTTTGCTCAAGCTGATTCAACTGCATTCAAGGCATTTAAAACTCTCTGGTTTGATGGGCTATGACGCGCACGTCGCCAAGTTGCCAAAAATCATAAAAAGTCCTGAAAAAAGTTATCAACAATCGCAACAAATTTATCAACAATACAAAGCCATTATTCAGCAGCAATTCCCCAATTTATGGCATGAAGATCTGTGCTTTAACGGTGGTGGCAGTCCAACCTTTATGCAGCATTGCGAACAGAGTGAATGTAATGATTTAGCATTTGGTTCAATGCTCGTGAAGCCAAGTGACTTCGATCTGGACAATTTATCTGCTTTAAAGAGTGCACTCTGGATTGCCACACCTGTGTTGAAAGTTTTGCCATATAGCCAATTACCCGGTTTGGACATGTTGAATCTTTTGCCGCATCATTATCAAGCTTTGTTTGTCTATGGCGGTTATTGGCGAGCGGATTATATTTATCCTGAAAAAAGTCAGCCGCACCTTTTGTATGGTCGCAGTAGTAATCAGGAAATGCTTCAGGTTCCCAAACAGTACGAAATTGCTGTCGATGATTATGTGTTTTTAAGGCCGCAACAGAGTGAAGCACTTATTCCGCAATTCGCCAAGCTCTATGCCTATGAACAGAGGAAATTTGAAGTTTGGGAAACCTGTCGAGAGTAAATACAGTGTCGTTTAAACCATAAATCATCACTTCATATATCCGCCTAGAGCTAAATTTTGATTGTGAAGCCGAATTTTATTCGGGGAAAAGGTTTAATCGAAGGGATAAGACGTGTAAAATTCTAATCGATTTTTATTTATCCACCGTTTTTATCTTTTGAGGTTCTCCTCGATCATAATCTCGCGGTGATATGCCCCATGGTACGGGGCATCACTCCTTAAGGATTTCTTATGCCAATTATCACTTTGCCCAATGGCGATCAAAAACAGTTTGATCACGCCGTATCTGTGATGGACGTTGCACTTAGCATTGGTCCTGGTCTTGCAAAAAATACAGTTGCTGGTCGTGTTAACGACCGTTTAGTCGATGCGTCTGATCTCATCACTGAAGATGCAACACTACAAATTATTACGCCTAAAGACGAAGCCGGTGTCGAAATTATCCGTCACTCATGCGCGCATTTGGTTGGCCATGCGGTTAAGCAATTGTTCCCAGAAGCGAAAATGGTAATTGGTCCTGTCATTGAAGAAGGTTTCTACTATGACATCTGGATGCCACGTCCATTCACATTAGACGACATGGCAGCGATTGAAGAGCGTATGAAAAAGCTCATCGATCAAGACTATGAAGTCGTGAAAAAAATGACTCCACGTGACGAAGTGATTGCAGAATTCACAGCACGTGGCGAAGAATACAAATTACGCTTGATTGCAGACATGCCTGAAGAAACACAAATGGGCTTGTACTACCATCAAGATTATTTGGATATGTGCCGTGGTCCGCATGTTCCAAATACCAAATTCTTAAAATCATTCAAGCTGACTAAAATCTCTGGTGCTTACTGGCGCGGTGATGCGAAGAATGAACAGTTACAACGTATTTACGGTACAGCTTGGGCAGACAAGAAACAGCTTGCAGCTTATGTAAAACGTATTGAAGAAGCAGAAAAACGCGATCACCGTAAAATTGGTAAAGCGCTTGATTTGTTCCATATGCAAGAAGAAGCACCGGGTATGGTGTTCTGGCATCCGAACGGTTGGACCATTTACCAAGTCCTTGAACAGTACATGCGTAAAGTTCAACAAGACAATGGTTATGAAGAAATCCGTACCCCACAAGTGGTTGATTTTACGCTGTGGGAAAAATCAGGACATGCTGCAAACTATGCAGACAATATGTTCACCACGCATTCTGAAAACCGTAACTACGCGGTTAAACCAATGAACTGTCCTTGTCACGTGCAGGTGTTCAACCAGGGTTTAAAATCGTACCGTGATCTTCCAGTACGTTTAGCAGAATTCGGTTCATGTCACCGTAACGAACCATCGGGTTCATTACATGGCATTATGCGTGTTCGCGGCTTTACTCAAGATGATGCGCACATTTTCTGTACTAAAGAACAAATTGGTCAGGAAGTTGCAGACTTTATCAAATTGACACTAGATGTATACAAAGACTTTGGCTTCGAAGAAGTACAAATGAAATTGTCGACTCGTCCTGAAAAACGTGTTGGTGAAGATGCACTTTGGGACATGGCGGAAAAATCTTTGGCAGATGCTTTAGATGCTGCTGGTCTTGATTGGGATTTACAACCCGGTGAAGGCGCATTCTACGGTCCGAAAATTGAATTCTCGTTAAAAGACTGTTTAGGCCGTATCTGGCAATGTGGTACTATTCAGTGTGACTTCAACTTACCAGGGCGTTTAGACGCATCTTATGTAACAGAAGATAATGATCGTGATCAGCCTGTGATGTTGCACCGTGCAATTCTGGGTAGTTTTGAACGATTTATTGGTATTCTTATTGAGCACTACGCTGGTTTCATGCCACCATGGTTAGCACCAGTTCAAGCCTGTGTAATGAATATTACCGATTCACAAGCTGAGGCGTGTGAGTCAGTCGTCGCTAAACTTAAAGAAAGTGGAATTCGTACCATTTCTGACTTGAGAAATGAGAAAATCGGCTTTAAGATTCGTGAACGTACTTTAGAGCGTATTCCTTACTTACTGGTTCTTGGAGACCGTGAAGTAGAGGAAGGTACCGTGAATGTCCGTACCCGCTCAGGAAAAAATTTAGGTACTATGTCAATTGATGCCTTCGTTGACCTAGTGAAAGCAGCCGTAGCCGAACGTGGCCGGTATATTGTGGAGTAATAAAGATTAAACAGCCTGACCGTAACCAACAACAAGGTGCTAAAAGCAATCGTCCTGCATTGAATGACGAGATCCGTGCAAAAGAAGTACGTCTCGTTGGTGCTGAAGGAGAGCAAAAGGGCATCGTTTCTTTAGCTGAAGCGTTGCGCGCTGCAGAAGAAGTTGAGCTTGATCTTGTTGAGATCGTTGCTAATGCAGAGCCGCCTGTTTGTAAAATCATGGACTTTAACAAACATTTATTCGATCTGAAGCAAAAGCAAAAAGATGCGAAGAAAAAACAGCATCAAGTTCAGGTTAAAGAGATTAAGTTGCGTCCTGGTACAGACATTGGTGATTACAACATCAAGTTACGTGCAATTCTTCGTTTCCTAGAGGAAGGGAACAAGGTAAAAATTACCTTGCGCTTCCGTGGTCGTGAAATGGCTCACCAACAATTAGGTCTTGCTCAATTACAAAAAGTTGAAGCAGATGTAATTGAATTCGGTACAGTCGAACAAGCACCAAAAATGGAAGGTCGTCAAATGGGCATGCTCATTGGGCCGAAACGTAAAAAATAAGCACGCGTTGATCCATTGATAAAAAAAGCACTGCCAATGCAGTGCTTTTTTTATGCTTGTATCTTTTATTTATTGTAGAGGGTTATTGTTTTTACCGGCTTCCACAATTGGAATATTGGCTTCGGTCGGTACATAAATAATTTGCTGAATACGGCCATCACGTAATGCCTCGCCAAAGGCACCAATAAATTCTTGTTTACGGTATTCAGGATAATCTTTCGCGGCTTGACCGACTAATTTTATGGCTTCTGCACGCAATTTGGCACTTTCCAATTCTGCTTTGGCGACCTGAACTTGAATCATTTTCGATTGCTCAGCTTCTGCCAATGCTGCTTGACCATCCATGCCTTGTTTCCAAACTTTATAATGCGGCCAACCGAACAGAATCAAAATAATCAGTGTAATAAAACAGATAAAGGCGATTAAGATCGCAAATGGGCCAATATTGGATTGTCTTGAATAATTCATTTTTTACCTGTTTTTCTGCAAAGATAGATTGTCATTTTTGTATTCTTATCTTGCAGTATATTTTAAATTTGAATCACTAGGTTTTAAGATTTGATTGTCGTGTTTTTCATGGACATTATTTTTTAATAGGCAGCCTTAATCATTAAAAAGACCCGTCAATGACGGGTCTTTTTAGCGTTTATTCAGTTTTAGCAGTTTCTAACTGTTCATTGGCTTTACGCCCAATCGGGATTTGGCGCGGCATGGCTTCTTCAGGAACAGACCGCTGCAAATCTATTTTCAATAAACCATTTTCATAATTTGCTTGTTGTACCTCAATATGTTCATCTAAGCGTAACGACAGTTTAAATGAGCGACTGGCAATTCCTTTATGTAAAAATTCAACAGTAGTATCTGACTTTTCTTCAACAGCTTTACCCGTAATTGTGAGTAGCTGATTTTCAAGATTAATCTCAAGTTGATCTTCATTAAAGCCAGCTGTAGCAACGACAATTCGATAGTTGTTATCACCTGTTTTTTCAATGTTATAGTTCGGATAATTGGGTGTGTCGCTTTGCATGGCGTAATCGAATAGATCATTGAAACGGTCAAAACCAATGCTGCGACGGAAGAGAGGAGTAAGGCTGATATTGCTCATTGATATAACCTCTTAATTTCAAAATAATTTTTATAAAAAGATTGCAACTCTGTTATGCATTACATCAACAGTATGAGGAACGATATCTTAAAAGATCATTGCTCTCTGTTATATATTGTACTGTTTTTAGTGCTTTCAAGAATTCAAATTAAAAAAATTATAAATTTATAATATTGAATAAAAACAGTTGGTTATATTTAATTTTTTTGTGTTTTAAACTTCAGTGAAGATTAATGATTTATCAATATAAAACATGCTATAAGTATGAGCACAGTTCAATAATGTCATGCAAAACGAGAACGGCAAAAGGTAGAAAACATGATTGATCTATATTATTGGGGAACGCCCAATGGTCATAAAATTACAATCGCTTTAGAAGAAATGGGTTTGGATTATCAAATTTTTCCCATCAATATTATGGAAAATGATCAGTTTCAACCTGATTTTTTACGTATTTCTCCAAACAATAAAATTCCGGCAATTGTCGATCAGGATGGCCCGCGTGGCGAAGCCATTTCGGTATTTGAGTCTGGTGCAATTTTACAATATTTAGGGCGTAAAACAGGCTTGTATTATCCAGAGGATGAACAGCAACGTGTTGAAGTTGAGCAGTGGTTGATGTGGCAAATGGGCGGTTTGGGTCCGATGCTTGGGCAGAATCATCATTTTGGTAAATTTGCGCCTGAAAAAATCCCCTATGCAATTGATCGTTATATCAATGAAAGCAAACGTTTGTACGGTGTGTTGAACAAGCAGTTGATTGGTCAGAAGTACGTGGCGGGTGAATATTCAATAGCCGATATGGCAATTTTGCCGTGGATTTTGCGTTATGAATGGCAGCAGATTCAACTCGAAGATTATCCATATGTGAAAGAATATGTAGATCGCTTGACCGCCCGTCCAGCAGTGCAACGTGCTTTGGCAATTCAAGTAAATGCCTGATGGTAAAAATTGAAAAATGTTTTTTGTGCTAAGATTGCGGAATAACACCGCTTAAATCTCGCAAAAATAAACCACCCATTGCGGTGGTTTTTTATTGGACCTCATGGCTATGAAAGACTTTTTCTTAAATTTAACGCAGATTATTGAAACAAATAAGAAAATTTATTGGGCAATTATCTTTGGTATTGCAGCTTGCTTATTGTTATTTATTGCTGAAGTGGTTCATATGCAGTCATTGGCAGAGACGCTAAAAGCCAATGATCCATCAGTATCTAAAGAAATATTTAGCGTGATTGCTCATCGTTATAGTTTGACGCGATGGTTGGTGATGGCTTTATTCATTGTTTGGTCTATTTATGAATATAAATCTACCAAGAAAAAGTTGGGTCTTTAAACCGTTATTCACATAATGCTGTCCTACACTTTACTGTTTATTTCTGCCTTTGGCGCAGCGACTTTATTGCCATTACAGTCCGAAGCCGTTTTATTGGCGCTGTTGGCTGAAGGTAGTCATTCAGTTATTGGGTTGCTGTTTGTTGCAAGCTTGGGAAATATTTTGGGTTCCTGTGTGAACTGGTGGCTAGGTTTGCAAATTGAACACTATAAAGATAAAAAATGGTTTCCTGTTTCAGAGCAGAAAATGTTGAAAGCACAGGGAATCTATCAAAAGTATGGTTACTGGTCGTTGCTATTGAGTTGGGTACCCATTATTGGCGATCCGATTACCTTGATTGCGGGCTTGCTCAAAGAAAAATTTTGGCAGTTTTTATTGATGGTGAGTCTAGCGAAAGTAGGGCGTTATTTATTTATCTATGGCGCTTTTTCAATGTTTTAAAAAAGAGATGCATTGCGCATCTCTTTTTATATCTGAGATCAGTATTTAAATTACTGACATTGATCTAAATTGAACTTGATTTCATCTTTAAGGGTCGATTTTTTATAAACCCAATATTTACGCGGCACATCTACTTTTGCATTTGAAACAGCCCGCACAATTTGTTGATCTAAAGCGTAAATGCCAGAACCATTTTTCACTTTTACTTTTTTCACATCACCATGTTTATTCACTTTAAAGGTGAATTTAACCGCACGATTGTGCCCATTGAGTTGTTCAGAGTCGATATCCAAAGCGGGTTGAGCACGATATGAAAAGGGTGCTTTCTTGTCTTGCTGCTGAGCTTGCCAGTTTTTAGAGTTAAAGTTGTATTGGCAAACTTCCGCATCATCTTCTTGGCTTAGTTTAAGGCTAAAGGTTTGATAGCCAATTTGTGCAATGGCAGTATTATTTTCGACATAGGGTTTTACCTGTGCTTCACGAACCGCTTTAATTAACAGGTCATCTAAATGCGTTAAGCCAGTACTTTCTTGTACGCTGGCTTTGCTAATACTGCCGGTTTCATCTGCATAGATACGTATAATCGCGCTACGGTTTTGATCTTCTAAATCTTCATTTTTATAGCTTGGACGTGGAAATTTACTCCACTGAATGCGTGTGGTTAAATGCGCGGGAAGGGCTGCGCTTTTCTGAACCGAGAGTTGTTTTGGTGCTTTAGGTGCAGCGCTATAAGTAGCACTTAACGGTAAGCTTATAAGTAGAGAAAAACACAGGATTTTCTTCATAAATATTTATTTCTTTAATCAAGCCAGAGGTTGTATCGGTAGCGGAGCATGGTGAGTGCGAAGTATTTCCTGAATTAGAAATACTCGCAAGTCTAAAAAGTGAATTAACGTATTTGATCATCACCTTGAGTGATATCTACGCCAAATAAATCATGGGTTTTTGCCCAACTCATCGCAACCACCACCATCGTAATACAACCGCCAAAGACTGTTGCCATAATGGTGCCCATGTATTTTGCGGCTAAGCCAGATTCAAATGCCCCAAGTTCATTGCTGCTTGAGACAAACATGCCGTTTACTGCGGCAACACGGCCACGCATATTCTCAGGTGGGTAAATTTGTAGGATGGTTTGTCGAACCACGACTGAAATACTGTCACAGGCCCCGGTCATGGCTAAAGCAAACAGGGACAGCCACATGTTATTTGAGAAGGCAAACAGCAGCGTGAATACTCCAAAACCAGCCACGGCAAGCAGCATATTGCGCCAGGCATTTTGTGTAGGTGGAAACTTGGTTAGGGCAATCATGGTAAAAAGCGCCCCAATGGAAGGAGCAGCACGTAAATAACCTAAGCCTTCAGGACCAATTTTTAAAATATCTTCTGCGAAAATAGGCAGTAAGGCAATTACACCACCAAAGAGAACAGAAACCAAATCCAGTGAAATTGCCCACAGTACGATTTTTGTTTTCCAGATAAAGCGGAAACCATCGCCCAAACTTTCGATTAAATTATCCGTTTCAATTTTTGGGAAGCTACGTTTTTGCAGCAGGTTAATTAAGACAAAACAGATGCTCAGCAATACCGCAACCGATAATAAACTGGTTTCACGACCTAAAAATGCCAGCATGAAACCACCGAGCATAGGGCCAATAATCACCCCACTTTGCCAACCAATCGTGGTCCATGTTGCACCATTGGCATAGAGTTCACGTGGAATTAGAAAGGGCTTGAGTGAAGTGGCAGATGGATTGTAAAAACCACGAATCGTTCCCAAGCCAAAAATAACGGCGTAAATTCCCCATGACAGCGTATTGACCCCGATTTGATTTAAGCCATAGGTATGAAACAGCCACCATAAAACCAAAGGTAAGGGTACGGCAAAGAACAAACAGGTTTTCATAATGATCTGTTTGTTAAAGCGGTCTGCAAAATAGCCGCCCCATAAAGACAAGGTGATAAACGGAATCGCTTCGGCTAAACCAATTAAACCTAGCGTCAGTGGGTCTTTGGTGATTTGATAAAGTGAATACGCAACAATAATTTCTTGAATTAAAATGGCGAGGGTGAGACAGAACTGGTTCATCGTAACAATAGAGAAATCACGATAGCACAGTGCTGCAAAAGCATCCTGTGCGGGAGTCATGTTGGTCCAATATTCTTATGTTGTGATAATTATAATGCTGAATAGTTGAATTATTAATAAAAACATCCCGTATTCAATAGAGGAAATAAGACTAAAAGAAACGGACGATTGGTTGTGTATTTTAAGGATATTTACTTTTGTTTTAAGCAAAGATGCTTTAGAATACTGGCTCCCTTACCTGCAGGTCGTTTTTGCAATGGTGCAGACGTTCCGAACAGGTGTTCAAAAGAGGTTGTTATGCCTAAGATGAAAACTCGCCGTGGTGCTGCTAAACGCTTTAAAGCGACAGCTAACGGTATCAAGCGTAAACAAGCGTTCAAACGCCACATTTTGACTAAGAAATCTGCTAAGCGTATTCGTCAATTGCGCGGCTGTGTAATGGTTCACGTAAGTGACGTTGCTTCAGTTCGCCGTATGTGCCCATACCTTTAGGAGATTTATAAATGGCTCGTGTAAAACGTGGTGTCCAGGCTCATCGCCGTCATAAAAGAATTCTTGCTCGTGCTAAAGGTTACTACGGCGCTCGTTCACGCGTATATCGCGTAGCGTTCCAAGCAGTAATTAAAGCAGGTCAATATGCTTACCGCGACCGTCGTCAAAAGAAACGTCAATTCCGCGCTTTGTGGATTGCACGTATCAATGCTGGTGCGCGTCTTAATGGTTTATCGTACAGCCGTATGATCGCTGGCTTGAAAAAAGCTCAAGTGATTATCGACCGTCGTGTACTTGCAGACATCGCTATGCATGATGCAGTTGCATTTGCTGCTATCGCTCAAAAAGCGAAAGACGCATTAGCTGCTTAATCGTCTTCGGATGATTGAAAAAAAAGACCGCTTTTTAGCGGTCTTTTTTATTTTTCATTTTATAAAATATCGATCTTTTAATTTTTATCAAAGCGACGCTTTGGAAATGTCGATAAGATAAATAAACCAATTGCAGCGAATCCAATTGCTTGTGTGGCGAGAATGATTTTATGCTGTATTGGTAATACTGAAATTAAAGTAATGAATGCCATAACCGGCATAACCAGAATGAGAATAACAAAGCCTTTTTTATAGGGATTATCTGCTGCAATTTTTAAGCTCAAAGCTCTTAACCCATGTATGCTCATGCCAATAGCAATGCTGATTCCCGTAAATATTGGGGAAAGTTGTTGCACGGTGGAACATAGATAAATCATCACACAGGTAGCAATACAGACCATCAGCTTGATTTGACGGCTACATTTATCTGAATACCAAAATTCCAGCATTATTTTTTCTCGTCTGAAATATCATTTTTATTCAGTAAAGACAAAGGTGAAAATAGACAGATGGCTAAAGCCATAAAGCCAATGCCTTGCGCACCCGGAATTAAAATTTCACCCTCTTTCATCTGCATAAAAATAAGGGCCAGTAACAGGGCAATCGGAATCCAAGTCAGCAGGCGATATAACAATCCGGTTGGATTTTTAGATGCAAAATGGATTTTGCAGTAACGACAAATCAGAAAAATAATCCCTGTTCCCAGAAACATGAGAATTGCATCGGGTTTTAGCGGATCCATCCAGTAAAGTATGCCTGTTGCAATCGCAATGACAGCAAAGATCATGAGTTTGCGGAGGATGGAAACTTTAGGATTAAACCAAAATTCGAGCATATTCTTCTGATAGATAAAGGAGCACTGACTGCACTTTAGCAAAAACAAAGATAAAAAAGCGAGGCTTTTGCCTCGCTAAAAATTAAGTATTTTTCTGTGGACCCCAATCATAAATTTTCTTTTGGTAGGCATACCACATCATCCAGAGACCAATCAAAATCATCGGTACAGTCAGGAATTGGCCTTTACTCATCCAGCCAATAAACAGTTGTCCATTGTCCGGTTCGCGGAAGAATTCCACCACAAAGCGTGCAATACCGTAACCAATCAGGAACAAGGCTGAAACGGCCATACGTGGGCGAGGTTTTGAACTGAACCACCACAACACAATAAACAGGATTAACCCTTCAGCCAAAGCTTGATAAAGCTGTGATGGGTGACGCACCAACTGCAGCGGATCGGTGGGGAAAATCATGCCCAATGCAAAGTTTGGATCAGTGACTTGACGACCATAGAGCTCGCCGCCAATAAAGTTGCCGATACGACCGAACATCAAGCCCGTTGGTACACAAGGCGCGATGAAGTCCAAAGTCTGAAACCAGGTCATCTTGTATTTCTTGCACCAGAACAGCATGGCAATCATCACACCCAGAAAGCCCCCATGGAAGCTCATGCCACCGGTCCAGACCTGGAATAACCAGAGTGGATTGGCAAGGAATTGCTCAAAGCCATAAAAGAACACGTAGCCAATACGGCCACCGACAACCACACCTAAAGCCCCATAGAAAATCAGGTCAGACACCATATCGGGTGTCCAGCCATCCCGGTGTTTGGTGCGATAAGTGGCAAGTCCCCAGGCAAATAAAAATGCCAGTAAATACATCAATCCATACCAATGGACTTGTAACGGTCCCAGCGATACGGCAACTGGGTCAATATTTGGATAGGTCAGCATTCCTGTTCCTTGTGATTCTGTTTTGCACAGATTTTAGCTGAATGTGATGAAAAATGTTGTACATTCAATGTGTAAAGATAAAGAGCACGAATTATGTGTATTGTAGCTTTAGCTTGGCAAGTCTTGGAAGATACGCCTTTATGTCTGATTTCAAATCGTGATGAGTTTTATCAGCGTCCGACCAGTGGTTTAAAAGCTTGGGAAAATAGCCCGATTATTGCCGGACAAGATCTACAGTCGGGTGGAACATGGATGGGCGTGACTGCATCGGGAAGATGGGCAGTAGTGACCAACTTTCGAGATGCAACCGATAAAAAAACCTATCCGACTTCACGCGGTCATCTGATTCAAGCTTTTTTAGAATCTGATTTAGCTCCTATCCGCTTTGCTCAAGCGCTAGAAAAACGCCAATGTGACTATGCCGGTTTTAATTTATTGCTCGGCGATCAAGATCAGGCTGTCTATATGAGTAACCGCGGTGAAGCACCACAGGTTTTGGCCAAAGGCGTGTATGTGGTATCCAATGGTTTAATGACCGAACACTGGGAAAAGACCCGACATTTGCGTAAACGCTTCACCCAAGAATTCCTGCCGATGTTGCAGCAGGCTTCTATTACTGAAGCGGATCTTGAATTTACGGTATGGGATATTTTAGAAGATGAACGAAAAATCATTCCTGAACTTCTCCCACAAACCGGTATTAGTGCAGAGATGGAAGAATTACTCTCATCGACTTTTATTCAAAGCCCAGTGTACGGCACACGCTGTTCGAATTTTTTAAGAATGAAAAATGATGTCTGGTTATGGCAGGAAAAATCGCAACAGGGGGAAACCGCAGGGCAGATTGTAGAAAAGATTATTCCAATCCCAAAATAAGAAATACCGGCATAAAGCCGGTATTTTTAAGATTTGGAAATTTATCCAGCAATTACTCCACCATCTTTACGGGTAATCACCACTGTTGCTGAACGTGGGCGTGCAGTGGTATTGGTTGGATCCGTTTGTGTCGCAGGCCAGTGGCTGGTTGCGTTATTATAAGCAGTTGAATCTTCACCAGGGTGCTGAACGTTAATAAAGATGGCTTTGTAGTCAGGCGTCATAGTCACACCAGTAATTTCACAATCTTTTGGACCGGTCAGGAAGCGACGTAGATTTTCATCGGTCACTTTGGCACCCATAAAGGTATCTTGTGTAGCAGTACCTGAAAGCGCAGTCGCTTTGCCACCATCACCCATCGTACCCGGCAATGCAGCCAGCATCATACAGTTGGTCACGTCAGTGTAAGCGCCATCATCTGTTTGAATCCAGAGCACGCCGCGTGGGTCAAACCACATACCATCCGGACTAGAGAAGTCATTATTGTCAGTTAGACCAGACAGGTTAACATTTTCAAGCATTTGTGCTTCAGCACCAAACAGGTAAATATCCCATTTGAAAGTGGTGGCTGTTGTGGTATCTGCATCTTCACGGAAGCGGATAATGTGACCATTCACGTTACCTTTACCGCCTTCTGGATCAGAATAATTACGTGGGTTGGCAGCATCAGTTGTATAGTTGGTACCACGGTTACTGTTATTGGTGAGAGTGACATACACTTCACCATTGTTTGGATTGACTGCAACCCATTCAGGACGATCCATTTTGGTTGCGCCAACAGCATCTGCAGCGATACGTGCATGCGTCACTACATCGGCTTGGTCTGCAAATGCGTAAGTCGTATAACCAGAAATTGTTGAGTTGCTAGTCGATAGCTCAATCCACTGACCTGTACCATCGGCATTGAATTTGGCAACATACAGTTTGCCGCTATTCATGTATTTATCGCCGGCTGCATAGCCACCGTTGACATCTTTTGCATCCCATTTCGCATCAGAAACGAATTTATAGATGTATTCACCACGTGAGTCATCACCCATATAGAATGCCAGGTTCTGACCTTCAATAGCACGGCTAGTACGACAGTCTTCATGTGCAAAACGGCCAAGTGAGGTGCGTTTTACAGGGTCCTGACGGCTATCGAATGGATCAATTTCTACAATCCAGCCAAAAGTATTCGGGATATTGCGATAGTCTACATACGCAGATGCACCTACAACAGATGCATTCCAGCGATCATACATGTCCTGTTGTTCCAGACTGCCTGTTGCTGTTTCCCACTGATAACGCGATTTAGCACCTTGTTTTAGACCATAACGGTTTAATGCTACAACTTCATTTGCGGTGCGCGAACTATCATCTGTTGAATTACGAACAAAGTAACCGATAAAATTTTCTTCAGCGGTCAGGTAGGTGCCCCAAGGTGTATAACCATTACCGCAGTTATTTTGGGTACCACGGGTTTTTACACCAGATGGAGAGAAGCGGGTTGAAAGTAAAGTTGAACCCGCAGCAACGCCCGTAAAAGTCATGGGTGTAGACGCTGTGATACGGCGGTTGAAAATTGAATTTTTCAAAATTTCAACGGCTTGGGTTTTGCTGTCTTTTTTCAGATGAATGATGGATACGCCATGCGCATTGACTTCACGGATCACTTCATCTTCAGGACGAGGACCAACTCCCTTATTGGTCGGACCTGTCTGGTGTAAGAAAGTCTGGTTAATGTATTCATGATTCAGAACCAGTAAACCGTGATCTGATTTGCTGTCATCATAACGACCAGTCGTAGTATTTAAGCCAAAATAGCTCATACCATCATGACAGTCACCAGATCGGAACTGGAAGCTTGGACCTGAAGGAACATTGCTGTCATCCCATGCACCATAGTATTGATTGATGGAATCACCCAGCGCATAAATTACTTTGGCTTCATAACCTTCTGGAACCGTCACGATATCATTCAGGTTCTTCGCGACTGGGGTAAAGCTCAACTTTGTCGGTAATTTGGTTGGATCAGTAGCTGGAGTTGTTGTTCCTGAGTCACTATCACTATCGCTGCCACAAGCTGTCAAAGTTGAAGCCAAAGTCAAGGCAACTGCACCACTCGCAGTTTTAGTGATGAGGCTTCGGCGTGTAATTGCTTGTTCTAAAATGTCACGGAAATGGACATTGTCAGAAGTATTGTTGTCTAATTCTTGCTCTTCATGATATGGCGTAAAGTCTGTCATGATATTTCCCAAGTATATGGTTGTTATAAAGTTGTATCAAACTTAGGTGAAATATATGACAGCGCGCTGACGTTTAAATGACAGTCTGGTGAAGAAAATAAGTCGCTCTGATGAAAAAAGCAGACCGAAGTCTGCCTAAAAAATTGCTGCCAGCATTTAAGCTGCCCGACGTTTTTCAATCAGTTTGCCAAAGAACAAGCCCATTTCAAATAATAACCACATGGGAATGGCGAGCATAATCATGGAAATTGCATCGGGTGGTGTTACGAACATCGCCACAAAGAAACAGCCGACCACAATAAAGCGCCGTTTTTCGACTAATTGTTGTGTAGAAACCAGACCAATTAAAATAAGGATTAAGGTAATAATCGGGATTTCAAAGGTAAAACCAAACACCAAAAACAATTTTAAGCAGAAAGCCAGGTAACTGTTAATGTCAGTCATTGGCGCAACCGTTTCGGGTGAAACACTAATGAAAAAATGCAGAATCGAAGGCAACGCAACGAAATATGCAAAAGCAATCCCTGCATAAAATAAACTGATGCTACCAAACAGTAATGGCATCGCTAAGGTTTTTTCTTTTTCATAGAGCGCAGGTTTCACAAAGCTCCAGATTTGAAAAATGATAAAAGGCATCGCCAACGTCAAGGCAACAAAGAAATTTAACTTAAATGGCGCCATGAATGTCGCTGTGACATCGGTAGCAATCATCGATGAGCTAACAGGTAGCTGCGCACGTAAAGGTTCAGATAAAAGCTGATAGGTTTGATTGGCAAAAGGCAATAAGCAAAAAAATAACACCAACAGCAAACCGACAATTTTAAAGAGATGCTGACGCAACACCATGAGATGTTGGGTAATCGGCATTTCTTCAAGATTAGATGCTTGTTGATCTGCAAGGGGAATCGGCAATTGGTTTTCTATTGGTGTACTCATACTGCCACCTTTAATTCATTTAACTGTGAAATTGGAGGCATGATGTTTAATGGTTTTTCTATTGACGGCGTAATGCTGCAAGCACTTTGTACGCTCAAATAAACGCACAAAGGTCGATGATGTTTGATAAAAATATAAAGAACGGGAGCATTATTATTGGACACTGCATTTTGTAATTTTTTTTCTGTTGCAGGTTGTGATTGTTGTTTTAGCTCATGCATTTGAGCTTGCATCTTTTGTTCTAGCTCTTGAATCCTTTGCATTTCATTTTGCATCTGTTCCCGCAGTTCAGATAAACGCAGCTCTCGGTCAATATCATTTTGTACATTGCTGACCGTACGTTTGATTTTCGCATACCATTTTCCGACAAAGCGTGCAGCTTCCGGAAGCTTATCAGGCCCAAGCACCAATAAACTAATGATGCCGAAAGCCAGCAGTTCAGTCATACCAATATTAAGCATAACGTTTTAGCCTGAATGGGTTTTTACCGTGGAATTAACATCAGAATGACTGGTTTGATGTTCAATGATTTTAGGTTCATTTAATGCGGATGTGGCTGCTTCATCTTCTTTAATCGACTTTTTGAAATCTTTGACTGCACCACCGACATCTTTGCCTAAGTTTTTAAGTTTTGATGTACCAAACAATAAAATTACCACAATTGCAAAAATCACAACGTGCCAAATCGATAATCCTGCCATGTTCTTTACTCATTTTGTTATCTAGAGCCATCTGAACATTTTGCGATGACAGCAATGTGACTGAAAAATTTCAGTTTAAAGACAAACCGGATTAAAGCTGCTTTTGTGTTTGATTCAGTGCTAGCATATTTCTATTGATTATTCAGGATGATGTTGTGGCTTTGTTTTTACCACTTTTCGGCTTTTTATGTGGATGGGGACTCGCTTCAACGCAATTTTCCGCAGCTTTAAAACCATTATTCGCGAGTCTGTTAGCACGATTACTTATTCCCGTCGTGATTATTTACACCATGGTGTTTTATCAAGCGGGTAGTTTGAGCCTGATGATATTTAGCTTTGTTGTGGCTATTTTCATGTTCTATGCTTTTCACTTTATTTTTAAAGATAAGCTTCATGCACTCTGCGTTAGTTATGTCAATTTAGCGTGGCTTGGTTTTCCATTTGCTTTGGCTTTGTTTGGCCCTGAAATTAGTGCAGGGATGGTGGCGCTATATGTTGGCGGTTCCATATTTGGCAATATTTGGGCAGTGACTGCAGTCAGTTTGGATGCTCAGCCATTCTCTACCGTGATAAAAAAAGTCGCTCTGTCACCCCCAGTGTTCGCATTATTGATTGCTTTAATCTGTCGAATTGCGGGTTTACAGCATCTGCAACAGCACGATTGGCTGGATATGATTTATAGTTTTGCAAAAGTGGGCATGAGCTTTACAGGGATGTGCGTACTCGGCATGTGGCTACGACATACCAAAGTGCATGCGGAAGATTTACTGCGCAGTGGCAAAATTTTCCTGATCAAAATCGCTGTGGGTGTGGTGATCTGTAGCCTGACTTACTTCTTTGTTTCAATTCCAAATATTGAAAATTACATAGGCGTGATGTTCTTATTGTTCTGTCTACCGCCAGCCGCCAATATTGTGGCGTTAGAAACCCATTATCAAGGCACGGGAACTTCAGCCAAATATATCGCTTCAGGAACGATTATAAGTTGTGTGGTGGTGATGCTTTATGGGGTGATACTTCATCTTTTATTACCCTCCCTCTAACTCCCTCCCAAAGGGAGGGAGAGCATCGATTTAAAATTATGCTTGGATTAAACCACATATGATTCCCTGTCCTGAGCAAGATTTAAAGCGATGCTTTAAATCGTAGCGCAAGTGAGGGTTAGGGAAAGGTTCTTCAATTTTAACAAGTCAAAAACCGAATCTCCCTCTTGCGGAATATATTCCTCATCTTTAATAAAGAGGGGCTTTTCCTCCCTTTATTAAAGGGAGCTTAGGAGGGATTATTTAACCACAATTGAAATTCCCTCTCCTGAGCAATTTATGGCGCAAGAGGAAGGAGTTGACCTCTCCCTGACCCTCTCCTAAAAGGAGAGGGAGTTCGTAAGGAAATTACTTCTCCAAACTTGCCTTAAACAATTGCATCGCCTGACCACGGTGACTAATTTTATTTTTTTCTTCTTTAGACAGTTCTGCGCTAGAAATCCCAAGTTCAGGCAACCAGAACAATGGGTCATAACCAAAACCATTTTCACCACGGGCTGCTTCTAGTACTTCACCTTTCCAGATACCTTGAAAAATTTGTGGAAGCGGATCTTCTGCATGTTGCACCAGCGCAAGTACACAGACAAACATCCCTTCAATCGCTTCGCTGTCTTTACGTAGTGGTTTTAAGTCAGCTAATAGTTTTTCGTTATTGGCAGCATCATCACCATGGTCACCTGCGTAGCGCGCAGAATAGATGCCCGGTGCGCCGCCTAAAACTGGCACGCAAATACCAGAGTCATCTGCAATCGCCGGTTTTCCTGAAATTTTAGAGGCATGACGTGCTTTGATAATGGCATTTTCAACAAAGCTCAAACCATCTTCGATGGCATCTTCAATATTGAGGTTGCCCTGAGCAACTACTTCGACAGGTAAATTCAGTTCTGCAAATAGTTTTTCAAATTCTGAAATTTTGCCTTTGTTATTACTCGCAAGTACAAGTGTTCCTTGGGATAACCAATTTTTAGAAGCCATGATTTTGATCTTGATTTGAAAATGATTGTGAGTATTTTAGCAAACTTATTTGGATAATTTAGCCAATAAAAAAGCACCCGAAAGTGCTTTATAGAATCAATCAATGATTATTGAGCTTGAATCCATTTGTCCGCACGGTCACGCGCCATACGAATCTGTTCTTGGGTTAGGTTGGCAGCCAATGCTGTTTTCTTGCCTTCGGACAGGGTAATCACTTTATTGTCGAGCATGCCATCACGTGTAGAAAGTTCATACCATTGGTATGCACCGACGTAATTTTTCTTTTGCTCTTCCATCATCGCAAGATTGAAGCTGGCACGGTTGTCACCATGGCTTGCTGCTTTTTCAAAGTATTTACGTGCTAAGGTTTCGTCTTTTTTAGTGCCCATACCATCCGCCAGCATACGACCGACATTCAATTGAGCAGCAGTCAGACCTTGGTCCGCAGCGGCTTTGTACCAGGCAAAAGCCTGCTGTTGATCTTTTTGAATATCTTTGCCGAGTTGATATTTGGTCGCCAGATAAAACTGTGCAGCGGCTTGACCTGATTTTGCTGATTTAATCAGGCTATTAATATCCATGACAGAATATTGTGCAGCTTGACTGGAAATAGAGGGTGCTGGTGCAACATAATCTGCATGGGCTTGAATGCTAAAAAAACCAACCAATAGTGTGCTTAATAATATTTTTTTCATAGTGCGCTCACTCGATAAATAGCGACTTCACCAAACAGATTCGGGACATGTTTACTAAGTAAACTACCTTGCTGATCCCCATTCACGGCGAGTCGATTAATAATCCGGATATCGTTTTCCACACAAAGTGCTTCAAAATCACGGAAAGTACATAAGTGGATATTAGGCGTGTTATACCACATATACGGTAAAGCATTTGAAACAGGCATCATTCCTTTTAAAGCCAAGAAAGAACGTGTCTTCCAATGGGCAAAGTTAGGAAAGGTAATAATTGCTTGTTTCCCCACACGCACCATATCACGCAATAATACGTCTGGTGCATCTACTGCTTGCAAAGCCTGTGCCATCACAACATAGTCAAATGACTGGTCTGCAAAGCGGCTTAAACCGAGGTTCAAGTCTTGTTGAATAATATTTAACCCTCGACTGACCGCAATTGCAATCTTTTCCTGATCAATTTCCAATCCGTATGCACGAATGTTGTGCTTTTTGCCCATATGAGCCAGCAGTTCACCATCGCCACAACCTAAATCAAGTACGCTTGAATCAGGTTTAATCCATGTCTCAGCAAGTTGATGATCGATACGCATTACACAGTCTCCTGAGGTGTTGCTTCAAGGTGTTCTGCGCCACCTAAAAATGCACGTAATGATTTAACGTAAAGCGGAATAGGGAACAGGAACGAGTCATGACCTTGTTCTGCATCAATATCGACATAGCTGACAGGTTTATGATTGGTAATCAGTGCATCAACAATTTCTTCTGAGCGCTTTGGAGTGAAACGCCAATCCGTAGTGAATGAAACCACCAGGAAACGGCATTTGGTATTCGCCATCGCCTTGGTTAAAGACAATTCATATTCACGTGCAGGATCAAAATAATCCAGCGCTTTGGTCATAATCAGGTAAGTATTGGCATCAAAGTTACGGCTGAATTGCTCACCTTGATAACGCAAATAACTTTCCACCTGGAATTCAACGTCAAAACCATACATAAATTTGCCCGACTTCAAGTCACGGCCAAATTTCTGTTTCATTGCTTCTTCAGATAAATAGGTAATATGCCCGACCATACGTGCCAAAATGAGGCCACGTTTTGGATAGCTATCATTTTCTAAATAACGGCCGTTATGGAAATCTGGATCGGACAAAATCGACTGACGCGCCACTTCGTTAAAGGCAATATTCTGTGCAGACAGTTTTGGTGCACTGGCAATGATGACGCAGTTTTTTAAACGGTCAGGATAATCCACCGACCATTGCAAAGCCTGCATGCCACCGAGTGAACCCCCAATAATCGAGTACCAGACATCAATGCCTAAACGATCAGACAGCATGGCTTGAGTCTTCACCCAGTCACGAACAGTAACTAAGGGAAAGTCCGGACCATAAGGGCGATTGTCATTTTCAGGATTTGGCGATATTGGACCAGTGGAGCCACTGCAACCACCAATGTTGTTGAGGGCAACAACAAAGAATTTAGAAGTATCAATCGCTTTGCCCGGACCAATACAGGCATCCCACCAACCGGGTTTTTTATCATCTTGGTGATGATAGCCTGCAGCATGATGATGACCCGACAACGCATGGCAAATCAGAATCGCATTGGATTTATCTGCATTGAGCGTACCGTAGGTTTCAACCATGATTTCGAAACGTGGGAGAATGCGACCACATTCAAGCTCTAACGGCTCTTCGAATGAGAACTTTTGTGGGGTAACTAGACCCACTGAGTCAGCTGGAAAAGACACAGGAATAATTCGCCTTAAATCTTTAGGATGTATAAACAAAAGGATACCACTTGAGGGTATCCTTCTAAAGTCATTTTAGTGCTAAATATTATTGCTAATACTTATACCGCAGCTGCAACAACCTGTTCTGTACTCAGTACACCTTGCTCGATTAAACGGTTGGTGCAGGCAATAATCGCTTCGATTGAAGCCGTCACAATATTGTCGTGAACACCCGCACCGAATGCAGATTTACCCGTGCCTTTTACTTGAAGTTCAATTAAAGCCAATGCTTTGGCATGCGCACCCGAGCCAATGCTACGTTCTTCATAGTTCAACACGTCAATTGGCAATTGCAATGCATTCAAGATTGCAGAAATTGGACCGTTACCTTCACCACGCAAGTGTTGATTTTCACCGTTAATTTCGATATCTAGCTCAATCACTTGATTGCCATTTTCATCAGACAATTTGTAGTTTTTGGTAGAATAATGCCCATCTTTGGTTGCAACATAATTCTGTTTGAACAAAGCCCAGATATCTTGTGCTGAAACTTCTTTCGCCTGTTCATCTGTCACTTGTTGAACCGCTTGTGAGAATTCAATTTGTAAACGGCGCGGCAAGACCACGTTGTAATTTGATTCTAACAAGTAAGAAATACCGCCTTTACCTGACTGTGAATTGACACGAATCACGGCGTCATAGTCACGACCTAAATCTTTAGGATCGATTGGCAAGTAAGGCATATCCCACATTTCTTGGTTCTTCTGGAACTCGAAACCTTTCTTGATCGCATCTTGATGCGAACCAGAGAATGCGGTGAACACCAAGTCGCCTGCATACGGATGACGCGGGTGAACGGGCAAGCCAGTGCATTCTTCAACAGTGGCAATAATTTCATTGATATTGGAGAAGTCCAAGTTTGGTGCAACACCTTGGGTGTACATGTTCAATGCAATTGCTGCAACGTCCACGTTACCTGTACGTTCGCCATTACCAAACACACAGCCTTCCACACGGTCAGCACCGGCCATAATTGCCAATTCAGAAGCTGCAATACCACAGCCACGGTCATTGTGACAGTGAACAGAAATAATCACACCATCACGACGTTGAATGTTGCGGTGCATCCATTCAATTTGGTCGGCATACACATGCGGACCTGAAACTTCAACCGTTGCAGGCAAGTTTAAAATCACTTTGTTTGTCGGTGATGCTTCCCAGATTTCAGTCACAGCATCACAGACATCTTTTGCCACTTCTAATTCGGTTGCAGTGAAACATTCTGGACTGTATTGGAATACCCATTCAGTTTCAGGATATTGCGCTGCATATTCTTTCACTTTAGTCGCAGCATTTACCGCTAACTGTTTTGCACCGGCAACATCAACATTCAAGACTTTTTGACGGAAAGTCGGTGAGTTTGAATTGTAGATATGCACGATCGCGCGTTTTGCACCAACCAATGATTCGAAAGTACGTTGGATCAAATGATCACGCGCCTGAACCAAAACTTCAATGTAAACGTCATCTGGAATATGATTTTCTTCAATCAATTTACGGGTGAAATCAAAGTCAATTTGCGATGCAGAAGGGAAACCAATTTCAATATGTTTAAAGCCGATTTTCACCAACATCTGGAACATTTTAAATTTCTGTTCCATATCCATCGGTTCGAAAATTGCCTGGTTACCGTCACGAAGGTCGGTGCTCATCCAAATTGGCGCTTGATTGATTTCATTATTTGGCCATTGACGGTCTGGCAAGTCTACACGTTGATACATGCGACGATATTTTTTACTTGGATCAGCCAACATCATGAGGTAACTCCTTGTGTAGCATGCATTGCTTTTAATCGTGGATAACGGCAACGTACTACGAATATAGATTGTGTCTATTCTAACCATTTACAAGCAATGCTTCGGGTACTTTAGTCGAAAGTCGTAAAATATTGATAAATTATTACGACTTAGCTTTATCGCAGCACTTGCAAATCTATAACTAAATATTAATCCACTTATTCCGAAAATAATTTTCTATTTTTGCGTTTACAACAGCTTTATAGAAAATATTTTCCTTTAATTAAGCTATTTATGAAAAATATAGTCGGAAGTAATCTGGTTTAATGTCGCAGTTCCCGCCAAAGCCATCGTAATCTCAAATTCTTCCTTCAAGATTTTAATCACATGGGCAACGCCTAAAGCACCGGCAACCGCTAAACCATGAATATAAGGTCGACCAATACAGACCGCTGAAGCGCCTAAAGCAATGGCTTTAAAAATATCGCTTCCACGACGAATTCCACCATCGGCAATTAAAGGAAAATCCTGAGGCACAACCGCTTTAATACGTTGCAGGGCGTTAAGTGGCGAAATGCAACTATCTAAAACCCGTCCACCATGATTGGAAATAATCAGTCCTTGAACACCATATTGAATCGCAAGTTCTGCATCTTTGGGATGAACAACCCCTTTTAAAATTACGGGGAGTGAGGTGTTCTTAATGATCCATTCAATGTCCTGCCATTTCGGGGCAATCTGCATTAAGCTATTAAATACAGGATGTTGATCTTCACCAATTTCAGGCAGGGGAATATGCGCAGGGGTATGCGGATGTTGCATGCCTTCAGGTAACTGGAAAAACACACGTCGTTCACGATCACGAATGCCGCTATGCGGTGAATCTACGGTTATGACTAAGGCTTTAAAGTTTTGCTGTTCCGCCAGTTTAACCAATGCCAGTGATTTTTCACGATCGCCTTGCCAATAGAGTTGAAACCATTTGTAGGGATTTTCAGCTTTGACGCTACGCATATCGGTATTGCTAAAAGTACTTAAAATCAGATTGCTTTGTAAAACTTCAGCCGCTAAAGCAGTCGCCAGTTCACCGTCGGCATGAAAAAGTTGTTGATGACCAATAGGGGCTAAAAAAATTGGATGTGGAAATGTTTGTCCCAAAATTTCACATGCGGTATTGCCTTGAGTCAGGTCGTTTAAATGTCTTGGAATGAGCTGGATTTTTTTGAATTGATCCAAGTTTTCTTGAACACTGACTTCATCCATCGCACCGCCTTGTAAGTAGTGCCAGGTACTTTCTGGAAGGTGTTTTTCAGCCTGTTGTTGGTAATCGGCTAGTGTTTGTAAATGTGCCGGAATTTGGTTGAAGGGATCAAGTGGCGTAATCGGTTTCATAGATCACCCCATTGGCGCAATAAATTATGATAATGACTGGTTAAGCTGATGATTTCTTCCGAATCGCCCACTTGTAGTCGTAGTTTCATAATGGTCATATCTAAGTTAAATAGCATACTGCGCTGCCAGTCATCTTTCACCATGCTTTGTAACCAGGTAAATGCTGCAATCCGTTTGCCATGCGTCACAGGTTCAACTCGATGCAAGCTTGTAGCTGGGTAGAGAATGGCATCACCTGCATCTAGCTTCACTTCGTGGCTACCATAATTATCTTCAATAATCAGTTCACCACCTTCGTATTCATCAGGTTCAGACAAAAACAGGGTGATTGAAACATCGGTACGAATCGCATGTCCGGTCGCATCTGAATATTGCACCGCACTATCGACATGATTGCCATAATGGCCATCATCTTGATAGCAGTTAAATAAAGGGGAGAGCATGTGTTTGGGAAGGGCCGCAGATTTGACCTGAGCATTTCGTTGTAAGGCTTGCAATATCTTGGGGGAAAGGGACTGATAGATAATGCTGTTTACATCGATTTGCAGATTGTTTTTTATTTTTTGAGCCTGAAAGCCTGCGCTTTGCTGACCATGAACCCAGGAATGACTCGCATCCAGTTGCTGACGTAATTCGGCAACCTGCTGTTTGGTTAAAATTTCAGGAATATGTAACATCATCAGCTTTATGCATCCCTTGAATTGTTGAGGCCCAAAAATAAATAATGTAGTGCATAAATACACTACATTTATACTCAATCTGCTAAGACTTAGCGAATTGCTTAAAATTTATAATTAAAAGTAAGTGCTGCTGAACGTGGTTGACCCAATATCACACGACCGCCACCATTGTTTAGAGTACTGATATATTCTTTATCTGCCAGGTTATAGACATTTAGGTTCACAGAGGTATTTTTATTCAGGGTATAACCGGCCATGGCGTCAAACACCACATAGCCCGGAATACTTGGCATATTCGCCGCTGCAGTGCTGTCCGTAATCACACGTTTTTGATCATCGACATAACGGGCACCCAAGCCCAGTTTAAAGCCTGCAACATCATAAGTAGACCATAAACTTGCAGTCCACTCGGGTGACCAGCGCTCAGCTACTGTTGTTGCAGTTGCCGTCTGTTGATTCAGCTGTTTCACTTTCATATGAGCAACACCGGCTGAAACATTCCACACATCGGTGATTTGTCCCACCGCACTGAGTTCTACACCATCAACGCGTTTTTTACCTTCTTGTACCGATAGTTGAGTAATTGGATCAATCGTAAACTGGTTTTTATTTTCAGTACGGTAAGCTGCAGCATTCAGCGCCAATTTGCCTTCAAGCAAGTCCCATTTCGTACCAATTTCATAATGATGAGTTTCTTGAGGTTCTGCTGCCGAGCTATTTGCACCTGTTTCGGACAAAGTGAAATTCGCACTTCCCGGAGGCGTCAGTGATTTTGCATAAGAGGCATAGACACTGCTAAATGTAGTTGGCTTAAATAAACCACCGAGTTTCCAACTGAGCAAAGTATCGTGTGCACCAAAATTGGCAGGCACCAAGCTACTGCTGCCCGATGGCAGAGTCAAAGCATCATATTCAGTGTCATAATAATCGACACGTACACCACCATTGAGCTGGAAACGATCACCGAATTTAAGCGTGTCAAATAAATAAGCTGCAGCAGTATCCGTTTCACCATTGGTGTAGCCGCCCGTATACACTAAGCTTGGGAGTACTTGGTTGCGATCAGGGTTATATAAGCTAGCTGCAGTCGGAGTAACAGGGGTTTGTCCAGGCATTTGCGTTGCCATGGTTTTGTTATATTGCTGTTCTTTTAAAAACTCTAGACCCGCAACTACATCATGTTCAATCGCTCCCGTTTTTAAATTTAAATTTAAAGTCGTCTGGTTGGCGAGAATTTTATTTTCCTGATCCACCCCTTGGCGAGAGCGGCTCACGGTCCAGTCCTTAGGATTGGTTGAACTGTTAGTACTGAGTGTATTAATCCCGGTTAATACACGTTGCATATTGGTTTTGCCCAAACGGGTAATATTGGTCAGTTTTACATTTTCAGCCAGATCGCTTTCGATTTTTGCCGTGAACATATCCGCATCAACATCTTCATGATCATCCACATGACCATAATAATTTTCACGGTTTACTTTAGGTGCTGAAGCTAAAGCTGAATCTGCATTGTAAAAACCCTTCATCCCTACAGTCGGGATACCGCCGTCTGGAATATTACGTTGACGAATATGTTGCGAATAGAGATACAGGCGTGTATCGCTATCTAGGCCAAAGGCAATCGAAGGAGCAATTGCCCAGCTATTGTTTTCAAGATAATCACGACCTTCAACACCGCCGTCTTGTCCCATCGCATTTAAGCGAAAAGCAGTACCACTATTAATCACTTGATTCATATCGGCAGTCAGGCGTGCATGTTCAGCAGTATTATAGGTTGCAGAAACTTCTCGGCTATTTTCAGTCTGAGGAAGTTTTGTGGCCAGATTAATATAACCCGATGCCGATCCACGTCCTGCTTCTGCACCAGAAGGACCTTTGACTACTTCAATCTGTTCCAGGTTAAATACATCCCGAGTAACAGCACCCAGATCACGAATACCATCGACATAGGTCGAAGTTTGGGTGGAAAATCCACGCATTTGGAAAGCATCACCTGCACTGGTATTGCCGTTTTCACCGAGTTGCAGGGTAATTCCCGGAGTGTTTCTTAAGGCTTCAACTAAGGATGTTGCACCTTGCTCTTTTAATAATTCTTTTTTAATCACTGAAACTGTTTGAGGAGTATCTAGCAAGGGTTGAGTATATTTAGGCGAACTTAGCTTATCCGCTTTATATTTATTTTCTGCATCTGATTTCACGGTAATGGTTGGAAGCTGAGTGACATCTTGTGGATTCGCTGCATGAGCCATCAGGGGGAGAGATGCAGCTAAAGCAACCAGTTGAGCATTTCGATTGTGTTTACGGCTTTTAATCTGTGCCATTGTAGCTAATCCCTAATATCGTATATGACAGAATTCCATTACTGCCTTGCAACTTTTAAAGTCGACAAAATAGCAGCAAAAGCGGAGATATTGTTATGGCCTGTAACAATTGATGCGAATTATAATGATAATAATTATCATTAACAATAGTGATGGGTGTTTAATTGTGATGAAAAGGGATGGGAATATGACTTAATTCAGGTTTATTAATTAGATAAAGCAATCATGCTCAAAGAAAACGATCTGATGACAGTCAAATCTGACTCACAGATAAAACAGAAATTCTTATATTTATAAGTCATTGACTGGGCTAGCCGATATAAAATCTCGACCGCCCATTTATTTTTTTACGTTAAAAGAATTAAAGCTCAGCCCATTTACGCATTAAATTATGATAAAGATTGGTCAGCTTGATCACTTCATCATGTTGATCGCCCAACTGCATACGCAGGTTCTGAATGCTTTGATCAAGATTGAATAGCATATGACGTTCAGCTTCATCACGAACCATGCTTTGCACCCAAAAGAATGATGCAATACGGCAACCTGAGGTTACTGGCGTGACTTCATGCAAACTGGTGGAAGGGTAGAGAATCATGTCACCGGCAGGAAGTTTAACTTCATGGTAGCCATAAGTATCTTCTACGATTAAATCCCCACCTTCATATTCATCTGGTTCGCTCAAAAAAACAGTACAGGACAGGTCGGTACGTAAACGTTCATTTGTTCCCCGGATTCGACGAATCGAATTGTCGACATGAAAGCCAAAGGCTTCATTGTTTTCATAACGGTTAAACAGGGGAGGAATGATGTCTAAAGGAATGGCGGCAGACAGGAATAATGGATGTTGTCCTAATGATTCTAAAATAATGGTACTTAAGTGATGAGTCAGTGGAAGATCTTCCGGAAGCTGTTGGTTTTGTTTGACTGTAGCTGAAAGTGTACCTGCAGTGACTTTGCCATTGACCCATTCAATTTTATTCATTTCTTCACGAAAATATTGAACTTGTTCTTTACTCAGTACGTTAGGAATATGATGAATCACGGCAATACACCTTTAGAAGAATGATTTCTTTGAGCTATAAAAATAGCCTCATTATGAGGCTATTTAAAATCAAATCCCATAAATTATTTATGGGATTTTTGATCGGGTTTTAGTATTTGAAGTTTAAAGACAATACTGCACTACGACCTTCTGCTTCAGTTGCATAGTGTGAAGAATATGCTTTAGTGAAGTAGCGTTCGTCAGACAGGTTGTTTACGTTCAATTGTAAATCAACATTTTTGTTTACGTTGTAACGTGCCATGGCATCGTAACGTACGTAACCTGGAACAAACTTGGTATTAGTAGCATTACCATAGACTTTATCCATAGCAACCGCACCAGCACCCAATGTTAACTGTGGTAATACTTGGTAAGTGGTCCAAAGTGTAGCGCTATTTTTAGCAACGTTTTGAACTTGATTACCATTACTTCTGTTTGAAATATAAATAGGTGCAGCTGTAGTACCAATGTTTTCATAGCCACCATCAACCAACTCGCTGTCTAAATAAGTATAACCAGCAGATACAGCCCATTTTTCAGTGATATTACCGCTAGCACTCAATTCAATACCATCAACACGAGTTTCACCAATATTACTTGTCGTACCATCATCTGCTGTTGCACGGGTATTGGTTTTTTCAGTACGGAAAATAGCTGCAGTCAGGTTGAGTTTGTCATTCAAGACATCCCATTTAGTCCCTAACTCCATGGTGCGGACTTCTTCAGGTTTAAGGTTGTTGATTGCAGCTGTAATCCCTTCAGAACCATCGCCACCATCTACACCGACTGGATTTGAAGAAGTCGCATAACTTGCATAGATGCTACCATTCTCAACAGGTTTGAAAGTGATACCAGCCTGATAGTTAATAAAGTCTTTATCATTTTCGATCGTAACTTTATCACCTGCATTTGCTGTAATCGGTGTATTGTTTGCACCAGTAACTGAGTTATTTCGTGCACCATAAGTCATCGTTTGTTCAGTTGAATAGTCATCCCAACGAACGCCCAAATCTAAAATCCATTGTGGATTGAATTCAATGCTATCTAAGAAATAAACAGATTTTGATTTACTGTCAATATTGTAACGGTCGGCGCCATTGGTACTTAATGTCCCTGTCCATGGCCCACGGTTAGGGTTTTGTACCGAAGTACACCAGCCCGAAGTAATATCGGCAGGCGTACAGGCATTATGTGCATTACCTGTAGCGTTAAGACCATCAATAATATACTGGGTACGATCAGTTTCCTGATCTGAGTACTCTGCACCTAGGTTAAAACTATGCTTGAGAGCGCCAGTATTGAACTTACCAGTTAATGCCAGCTGGTCAGTAAAGGTATCGGTATCGGCTACACGAGAGTTTGCACGTGCCCAAACATTACCTGTTAAAGAACCGCCAGGTTGATAAAAATTACCTCTTGAATCATCTGGATTGGTCCAAAGGTAATCATTCTTAGAGTTACCATACACAGCAGTATTGCTAATGGTTAGATTGTCAGTTAAATCATGTTCTAATTTGATTGTTCCGATCTGATTTTCTTGTTTTTGGAAATCGCGGTCTTTCCAGCCATAATATAGACCTTGTTTGACATCAATTGGTTTGCCGTTGCCATTTTCGGAAATTCGAGCAGGTTTATTGGTTGCTGAGAAAGGATTGTTATAAGGAATACCTGAGTCAGGTGTATCGTCCGATTTCAAGTAGTAATAGCTTAACGTTGCACGGGTAGCTGTGTCTAAACCAAAAGTAATACTTGGCGCAATACCAGCACGTGCATATTCAGTACCATCGGCTTGACCGGCTTTTTCATTTTTGTGACCCAATACCGCAACACGTGCGGCAATACCATTACCAAAATCTTTATTGCCATCTAAGGTAATACGTTGGTAATTGTCTGTACCTGCACCAACAGAACCTTCTAAGAAGTCACCTTTTTTAGCAACTTTAGAAATCATGTTGATGCTACCGCCAGTGGTACCCGCACCACCCATTGCAGATGCAGAACCTTTAGTCACTTCAACTTGTTCTACGGCAAACATTTCACGGTTTTGTGAAGTTGCGCTACGTACACCATCCACATACATCGAACTTTCAGAGTTATAACCACGAATAAATGGACGGTCACCATTTGGGTTGCCACCTTCACCCGCACCTAAAGTAATACCAGGCACAGTACGCAAAGCATCGCTTAAAGTTGTAACTTGAGTATCTGCAATCAGCTGTTTAGAAATGATAGAAACTGATTTAGGCGTGTCGAGCAGCGGAGCAACAAACTTGGAATTTGCAGATTTATCTACCTTGAGCGTTTGTTCTGCTTCTGCTTGAGCACGAATAGTATCAAGTTGAGTCACTTGATCTTGTGCAATTGCATTACCCGCCATTACTGAAAGTGATGACACAATCGCAGAAGATACGATTTTTTTGCGTGTTTTTATGAAGGCCATTTCTAACTCAAAAGGTGAACTGTGAAAATGTATGAGAATAATAATGATTCTTATTTTGTATAACTATTAATTCAAATTGTAGTTTACGATCATTATGATTTAATTGAGTGGTATATTGAATAAAAGAATACTGCAATCTATATTTAAGTTTTTGATTTTATTTGTATATCTGTAAAAACAGTTAATGTGTAATATTTGATTGTGAATTTTAATCATACTGATATTAAGAATTTTTTAAGCAATTTGTGATGTCGAATAGTTCATTTGATGTTACATCGTGTTTCTCACATCGAGTAGGTTGTATTCATTATCAATGTACTATTTTAACTCAAGTCGAAGCGCTACCAAACCTTATTCTAGATGCCTTGTAATGAAATTACACAAAGTTCATCTTTTTTGTTGTGAAGGATGAATATTGTGAACCGGATTTAAAAGGTCGCATTTGTGAGTTATAAATTTTGCCATGTAATTAAAAAAGTGATTTTCATTGATTAAGATTGTTACAAGTTGATGCGCGTTTTTTTATTGGTAATTACAAAGAGTGATGCAACTCTAATTTAGGATGCATGAACTCAATCAGCTAAGTACTCAAAATTAAGAAAACTTACGCTTTTAGCTAAAGCGCATACAAAATGAGCGTATTTGGCAGATAAAGTGTTAGGAAATTGAAATAAAAACGGATTTTTATCAGAAGAAAGCTTAAAATTTAATGGTTAAATCATCCTGTTTTGTATATCTTCCAATGTTGTCATATAATATGACACTTTCAAAATTGCAATTACTATTTCTATATCGAGGAAGCCATGCAAGTAACTTCTGAAGCGGTTTCGGGCGTTGCCCGTCGTTTAAATGTATCTGTACCGACGAGCCGTGTGAACGAGCAATTTGAAGCTCGTTTAAAACGCACTGCTAAAACTGTGAAGATCAACGGCTTCCGTCCAGGTAAAGTGCCTTTAAATGTTGTACGTCGTGAATATGGCGCAGGCATTTATCAAGAAGTTGTGAACGATGTAATTCGTGACACAGTATTCGAAGCAATTCAGCAAGAAAAAATCAATGCTGTTGGCATGCCAAACATTGATAAAGTTGAAAACAAAGAAGATGCTCTTGTTTATCAAGCAACTGTAGAAGTTTATCCAGAAGTTGAAGTGAAAGCTTTTGACACTTTGGAAGTTGAACGTAAAACAACTGAAGTTAACGACAAAGACGTTGACCAGATGATTGAAAACCTTCAAAAACAACGTCAAGCTTGGGCTGAAACCAAAGGCATGGCTAAAAAAGACATGCAAGTAACTTTCGATTTCGAAGGTACTGTTGACGGTGAAAAGTTTGAAGGCGGTGCTGCTGAAGACTTTAAACTTGTTTTAGGTTCTGGTCGTATGATCCCTGGCTTCGAAGACGGTATCGTTGGTATGAAGAAAGGCGAAGAGAAAGTTATTGATGTAACTTTCCCTGAAGACTACCAAGCTGAAAACCTTGCTGGTAAAGCTGCACAGTTCAAAATCACTGTTAAGCAAGTTGAAAAACCAAAACTTCCAGAAATTGATGCTGAATTCTTGAAAACCTTTGGTTTGACTGAAGAAGAAGGCGTTGAAAAATTAAAAGCTGACGTTCGCAAAAATATGGATCGTGAAGTGAAAAACGGTCTTCGTAACCAAGTTAAAGCTGCGACTTTTGACGCGCTTGTAGCGGCAAACGAAGTTGAAGTTCCTGAGTCTATGTTGGCTCAAGAAATTGACCGTCAACGTCAACAAATGATTCAACAATTCACTCAACAGTTTGGTGCTCAAGGTGCGCAAGCATTTGACAGCAGCATGCTTCCAGATGATTTGTTCAAAGAACAAGCTGAGAAAGCAGTTAAATTGGGTGTGTTGGTAAGCAAAGTTTTAGCTGATGCTAAAATCGAAGTTGATCCTGCGCGCGTTGAAGCTTATATCAATGACATGGCTTCTTCTTATGAAGATCCTACAGAAGTTATTGAATACTTCAAAAATGACAAACAGCAACGTGCTCAAATCGAAGCGGTTGTGTTAGAAGATCAAATCGTTGATCACATTTTAGCATCTGCTAAAGTGACTGATACAGCTGTAAGCTACGAAGAATTGTTGAAAGAGCAACAAGCTCGTCAACAAGGCTAAGTTTAGCTGATCGAAAAAAGGCGCATCATGCGCCTTTTTTTATGTATTGGCTTATATTGAACGTGTCCTGAATTAACCAAGCTTATGCAAAAAAATATCTGTTATTTAATTGGGAATATTTTGCAATTTCGACAATTATCCCTCATATTGTGACTATGAGTTGAGTAACAAAAAATTTAGGAATAAATAACGTATGTATGTTCCAACAATTAATAACGCTTTAGTACCAATGGTTGTAGAACAATCGTCTCGTGGTGAGCGTTCTTTTGATATTTTTTCACGTCTTTTACGTGAGCGTGTAATTTTTTTAACAGGTGAAGTTGAAGACAACATGGCGAACTTAATTGTTGCGCAGATGTTGTTTTTAGAAGCAGAGAACCCAGATAAAGATATACACCTCTATATTAATTCACCAGGTGGATCGGTGACTGCAGGTATGGCAATTTATGACACCATGCAGTTTATTAAACCGGATGTGGTGACTTATTGTATGGGGCAAGCGGCATCTATGGGTGCGTTCTTGTTGAATGCCGGTGCCAAAGGCAAGCGTTATTGCTTGGAAAATGCCCGTGTGATGATTCACCAACCACTCGGTGGTTTTCGTGGTCAAGCATCGGATATTGAAATTCACGCACGTGAAATTCTATTCATTAAAGAACGCTTAAACCGTTTAATGGCAGAGCATAGTGGTCAAGACTATGAAACTGTTGCAAGAGATACTGACCGTGACAACTTTATGACAGCACAAGCTGCTAAAGAATACGGTCTCGTGGATGAAGTGTTAAGTAAACGTCCATAATTTTCAGATTTTAATATTGGAGTGAATATGTCCGAACATCCTCAAGGACAAAAGCATTGTTCATTTTGCGGTAAAACGCAGTCTGAAGTCGGGAAACTGATTGCAGGTGAGGACGCTTACATCTGTAATGAGTGTGTGGACGTATGCTTAGATTTAGTCCAGACCAGTCAGCAAGTCGAATCTGGTGATTGGGCAACTAAACCTTTGCCAAAACCACATGAAATTCGTGCTGCGCTTGATCAATATGTTATTGGTCAAGATGTTGCGAAAAAAACGCTTTCAGTTGCGGTTTATAACCATTACAAACGTTTAAAAGTCACCAACTCAGGTCATAAACCTGATGATGCTGTAGAACTTGCGAAAAGTAATATTCTTTTGGTTGGACCAACAGGTTCAGGTAAAACCTTACTTGCTCAAACTTTAGCGCGTCTCTTAGATGTTCCATTTGCTATGGCAGATGCAACGACATTAACCGAAGCCGGTTATGTCGGTGAAGACGTTGAAAACATCGTACAGAAACTTCTGCAAAAAGCGGATTACGATGTAGAAAAAGCGCAAAAGGGTATTATCTATATCGATGAAATCGACAAGATTACCCGCAAGTCTGAAAACCCGTCGATTACCCGTGATGTATCAGGTGAAGGTGTTCAGCAAGCATTATTGAAAATGATCGAAGGTACGGTTGCTTCAATTCCACCACAAGGTGGTCGTAAGCATCCGCAACAAGAGTTCATTCAAATTGATACCTCGAATATCTTGTTCATTTGTGGCGGTGCATTCTCGGGTCTTGAGAAAATCGTACAACAACGTCAAGAAAAAGGCGGTATTGGTTTCACTGCAGACGTGAAGAAAAAAGACGAAACTAAAAAATTGTCTGATTTATTCCGTCAAGTGGAAGCAAATGACTTGGTGAAATTTGGTTTAATTCCAGAATTCATTGGTCGTTTACCGGTTATTGCAACTTTGGAAGAGTTGGATGAAGAAGCACTTATGCAGATTCTGACTGAGCCGAAGAATGCCTTAATACGCCAATACCAATATTTATTCGGTATGGAAAATGTTGACTTGGTATTTGAAGATTCTGCATTGCGTGCTGTGGCCAAAAAAGCATTAGAACGTAATACAGGTGCACGTGGTCTGCGTTCAATCCTGGAAAATTCTTTACTTGAAACGATGTATGATTTACCAAGCCGTACTGATGTCGGAACTGTGATCGTAAATGATGCGGTGATTAGTGGTGAAGGAAAGCCAGAGTTAAAGGCAGAGCGTCAACCTAAAGCAGAGACTGAAGCTGCGCCTAAAGTAGATTTGAAAGTTGTAAATTCTAAATCTGCTTAATTTGCTATTCGTCTGAAACGTGCGGAAAACTTGTGTTTTCGCACGTTTTTTATTTCCAAAAATAAAACTGAATGTTAATCTCAATCACTAGGCGTGGACGCCTAAACAAGATCAACAAAGTAAAATTAATATCGCGATCAATATAGCGAAAAATTAAGTGCTTAAATAAGTACAAAAATAAAAAAATACGCGGTGAGGGAAAATCATGCGTGGAGTCTGTATTGCGGTCTGTGCAAGCATTATTTTATTGGGTTGTCATGGCAAATCTGCTGTTGAACATGCCCAAGTAACATCTACCTTAAAACCTGTTGATTTTAACAGCAAGCCAGGCTTTATTGAGCAGCACCGTCTTGGTATGTTTACCATTGGTGCGTGGGTCAATCAAAAATTAGGACAGCGCTTTCAGCCTGTACAAGCACAAAATGATCAAGCTGCCATTGTGTATATGTACCGTCCTGATAGTAAATGGAATCGTCAAGAAATTGTGGCATCCAGTCTTTTTATTAATAGTGAGCGCATTCCTAGTTTATTGAATAATCATTATTACTGGATTGAATTGCCAGCAGGAACGTATCGTTTATCGAGCAGTCGTCCTTTGGGTGCACAGCATTTTCAAAAGCCTAAATATTTAGATTTTACTGTGGAAGCAGGGCAGTCTTATTTCATTAAATATGATGAAGAAAATTTAAGTACCCGTCGTGAAGTTTCCGGACCATTGATGATCGTGCCTGAAAAAGCAGGCTTAAACGAAATTGCATTTACCCAGTTAAAGTCGGAAAGTTTTAACTTTGTGGCCCAAGATCAAAATACAGGTCAGGTGCGTAAAAAAGCACAAAAACTTAAACCTGGGAAATATGATCCTGCAGAAGATGTGCAACTGACCACACCATTTAAGTTATGGAATCCAATGACCTGGTAAATACACATCGCTGGATTTGAAATGGAAGACTAACAGTTGGTTGAGTAAGAAATATTTGTTTATAGAAATAAAAAAAGCACCCGAATGGGTGCTTTTTTTATTTTGGAAAATTAAACCGCAGCAGCATCAACCACTGGAATTTTACCAATTTTCGCTTGCCAGATTTTCGGAGCAGTTGCATGAATAGATGTACCATTCACGTCTACTGCAACAGATACAGGCATATCTTCAACCACAAATTTGTAGATTGCTTCCATACCAAGGTCTGCAAATGCAACCACTTCAGCTTGACGAACAGCTTTAGATACGAGGTAAGCAGCGCCACCTACAGCCATCAAGTAAGTCGCTTTGTTGTCTTTAATCGCTTCAATAGCCGTAGGACCACGTTCCGCTTTACCAATCATACCGAACAAGCCAGTATGTTCTAAAACTTGACGGGTAAATTTGTCCATACGTGTAGCAGTTGTTGGACCTGCAGGACCAACGACTTCGTCGCCCACTGGATCAACAGGGCCAACGTAGTAAATGAATTTACCTTTAAGATCGACAGGTAATTCTTCACCGTTGTTGATCATGTCAACCATACGTTTGTGCGCAGCATCACGACCGGTATAGATTGTACCGTTAAGAAGTAATGTGTCACCTGGTTGCCAAGAGTTCATTTCTTCTTGAGTGATGTTGTCTAGGTCAACACGTTTAGAAGTAGAAGAATCCCAAGTTACCGCTGGGTAGTCAGAAAGTTTAGGCGCTTGAATATGCGCAATACCTGAACCATCTAACTGGAAGTGTGCATGACGTGTTGCAGCACAGTTTGGAATCATACCGACTGGTTTGCCCGCAGCGTGGCAAGGGTAGTCTTTGATCTTGATATCAAGAACTGTGGTTAAACCACCAAGACCTTGCGCGCCAATACCCAAAGCATTTACTTTTTCGAAGATCTCGATACGGAGTTCTTCCATTTTGCTTTGTGGTCCACGACGAAGCAATTCGTCCATATTGATTTCTTCCATCAATGCTTCTTTTGCAAGCATCATGGCTTTTTCAGCAGTACCACCAATACCGATACCGAGCATACCAGGAGGACACCAGCCTGCACCCATGGTTGGAACAGTTTTAAGTACCCAATCCACGATTGAATCAGATGGATTCAACATTGCAAGTTTAGATTTGTTTTCTGAACCGCCACCCTTAGCAGCAACAGTAATGTCTACTTTGTTACCTGGTACGAGTTTGTAGTGGATCACAGCAGGAGTGTTGTCTTTGGTATTTTTACGGCCAAATGCAGGATCAGCTAAAACTGATGCGCGAAGAATGTTCGAGTTTTCTAAATAACCCTGACGTACACCTTCGTTAATTGCATCGTCTAAGCTCATCGTTAAATCAAATTTAACGTCTAAACCAACTTCAAGAAATACGTTAACAATCCCGGTATCCTGGCAGATCGGGCGGTGGCCTTCTGCACACATACGAGAGTTAATTAAGATTTGTGCAATAGCATCTTTTGCGGCTTTGTTCTCTTCACGATCATAGGCACGACTCATCGCTTGGATGAAGTCTTGTGGATGATAGTAAGAAATGAACTGAAGCGCATCTTTTACTGATGTGATCAAGTCATCTTGCTTGATAATAGTTGTCATATCAAATATCTCTTGAGCGGGCTGTTAGCTAGCGGGCTAAATTATAAGATAAAAAGCAAGTTTTGTGGGCATTTTGACTGCTTTTTGGCCGAAAGTTTAATAGCAAATTTCAACTCAAGTGAACGGTCATTTTTGTGAGGATTTCTGTCATAAATATGACAAAAGGCTGTCATATTTCAGTGTAAATATGACATTTAAAGCATCAATTAAAATATTTTGAACTTATTTTTAGTATTAAGTTATTGAAATTATTAATTAATATTATTATTTCAAGTTGTATTAAATATGACGAAATTGTCATAAAGTTGTCATAAAACTTTTACATAATGAGCTAGATCAAATCTAGAGTGTTATAAGTGTATGATTACTACAGTAGTTTCAGTCGTTGGTTTCTCTTTATATATCGCAGCGACATGGTTTTACGGTCAAAAAGAAGATCAGGCTTAAGCTCTATCTTCTTTTTTTTGCTTTAAATTTTATCAAAATAAAAACATTCTGAATCTTCAAATCTTCAAATCTTCAAATCTTCAAATCTTCAAATCTTCAAATCTTCAAATCTTCAAATCTTCAAATCTTCAAATCTTCAAATCTGGATCTAAATTTGCGTATACTATTTTAAAAATACTAAGCCTTTGATAATGAAAGATCAGTCTGAACTTGCGCAAAATATTATTGAAATCTATAAAAAACATGCACGTGCCTGGACAGAATTGCGTGGTCAATTCCTTTATGAAAAAGCATGGCTCGATCATTTTCTTTCACTCCTTCTAGAACATTCAACAATCCTTGATTTAGGCTGTGGTTCAGCGAAACCTATTGCAGCCTATTTAATTGCACAAGGTCATCCAGTGGTGGGTGTCGATAGTTCTGCTGTCATGATTGAAATGGCGCAAGAAAACTTTCCTGAACAGAGCTGGATTCAGGCAGACATGCGTCAGATGGATTTAGGGCAAAAGTTCCAAGGCATTTTAGCGTGGGATAGTTTTTTTCATTTGACTCAAGATGATCAGCGTGCAATGTTTTCGATATTCCAAAAACATGCCCAACCGGGAGTAGTATTGATGTTCACTAGCGGGCCAAGCCATGGTGAAGCAATAGGAGATCTGTTTGGCGATGCTTTATATCATTCCAGTTTGTCGCAAGAAGAATATCGAGCTTTATTGAAACAGCATGGTTTTAAAGTGGTAAAGATGATCGCCGAAGACAAGGAGTGTGCAGGACATACAGTATGGTTGGCAAAGAAAATTGATGAAGAAATTCTAAATAAAAATGTGGAACATAGAAAATCATTAAAAAAGCCCAATCAGGGGTGATTGGGCTTTTCAATATGCATTAAATAAATGATTTATATCAGAATAAAATCTGCATTTCGTATAAGGTGTATTATGTTGATTTTAGAAAAAATAAAGAATGAATATTAGATATTCTTCTCAAGGGTAACCTCTACATCATTACTGATTTTACTTTTTAAATTTCAATGATTAAAATTTTAATCATATTTAATAATTAGTAAAAGGTCATATAGCAGTGGAATATGCAGTAGTAGAAAATATCAGAATAACAGATGATAAAAATGAGATAGATCTAGACACAGTTCATCAATTCTTAACAACTACATATTGGTCTAAAGACATTCCCAAAGAAGTAGTTCAGAAAGCAATTAAACATTCATTATCTGTTGGATTATTACTTGACGATCAACTAATAGGCTTTGGTCGAGCAATTACAGACTATGCAACGTTTGCTTATCTTGCGGATATTTATGTTGGGGCTGAATTTCGTGGTAAAGGCTATTCTAAAATAATCATAAAAGCATTATTAGATAAAAGTGGATCAGAAGAATTAAGAAGAATTCTTTTAGCAACTGCTGATGCTCATGGTCTATATCGTAAATTTGATTTCACTAATTTAGCTAAACCTGAAAATTTTTTGGAAATAAATAGACCGAAAATATATCAACAAACAAATTAAAATCTATTCCATTTAATATGTATGATGGCGGTTATGTGAAATCCACATAAAAAAACCACCCAATTTTTCAATCAGATGGTTTGGAAAACTTAAATTTAAGGATTATTGAGCAGCTTGCTGTTCCGCCTGAATCGCAGTTAAAGCAATCGTGAACACGATGTCATCCACTAATGCACCACGAGACAAGTCATTCACAGGTTTGTTTAAACCTTGCAGCATTGGTCCTACACTCACCACATTCGCAGCACGTTGTACGGCTTTGTAGGTTGTGTTACCGGTATTTAAGTCAGGGAAAATAAATACATTGGCACGGCCTGCAACAGGAGAACCCGGTGCTTTCGATTGACCAACACTTTCAACCGATGCCGCGTCATATTGTAATGGACCATCAATCAGCAAATCAGGGCGACGCTCTTTGGCAATCCGTGTTGCTTCAGCCACTTTCTCTACATCTGCGCCCGTACCAGAAGTACCGGTTGAGTAAGAAATCATGGCAATGCGCGGGTCAATACCAAAGGCTTTTGCTGAATCCGCAGATTGAATTGCAATTTCAGCCAGCTGTTCAGCATCAGGATCTGGGTTGATTGCACAGTCACCGTAAACGTAGACTTCATCTGGCAACAACATAAAGAACACAGAGGATACCAGTGAATAATCCGGTGCAGTCTTAATCAGCTGGAATGCAGGGCGAACCGTATTGGCTGTGGTGTGTACTGCACCTGATACCAGTCCATCGACTTGATCAAGTGCTAGCATCATCGTACCTAAAACAACCGTATCTTGCAGTTGTTCACGTGCTTGTAGTTCGTTAATTTTACCTTTACGTAGTTCAACCATTTTAGGCACGTAGTTTTCACGAATCAGATCAGGATCGATAATTTCAAGATCATGCGGTAATTCGATATTACGAGCTTTGGCAACCTCAATCACAATTTCAGGTTTCGCCAATAAAACACAGTGTGCGATACCACGCGATTGACAAATAGCAGCTGCTTGAATGGTACGTGGCTCATCACCTTCAGGCAGGACAATACGTTTTTTCGCCGCCATTGATTTTTGAACCAATTCATGGCGGAAAGCAGAAGGAGATAAACGTGGTTTGTATGAACCATTCAGGATTTGTACAAGCCAATCCAGATTAATGTGACTGGATACGAAACGCGTCACCTGTTCTGCACGTTCAGTATCATCGACTGGAATTTCATTACTTAAATTTGAAAGGCTTTGAGCAGTTTCAAAGGTACTTAATGGCGTATGCAGAATCGGTAGGCCATTTTTAATCGCAGACTGGCAGAATGCTAAAACGCTTGCATTCGGTTCATGGTGCTCAGTCAATACTAATCCTGCTAAAGGAATACCATTGCAACTTGCCAAGCTACTTGCCAATAAAACATCAATACGGTCAGATGCGCTAATGATCAATTCACCAGCCACAAATTTATTCAATTCATGTTCAATATTTGAAGCAATTAAACTGCTGTGTAACACACGACGCTGTGATGCTTCACCCTGATTAATCCATTCTGCTGAAATATGTGCTGCCAGATCAGATATGCGCGGAACACTCAGGGTGCTACTGAACGGCACTAAACCAATCACAGGAAGATTTTCAGAACCAATATGTGCATGGGTTTTTTGAATCGCTGCAACAAATTTATTAGTGTCGCTAATCAAGCGCAGGCTTGGATCAAGCGTGACAGGAATTTGTTCAGAATCTTCTGGCAAACCTTTGGTACGCATAAATAACACACCGGCAGTGCGGTCACTGGCAGCACCGCCTAAATGGCGTAATTGTGTATCCACTTTGTCCGCAGTCGCTACAGGGTTATTCACATCTGCATTGCTCACCACAATCACTTGGGCATCTAGGGCTTTCGCTAAAGTTGCATTAAATTCTGATGCAAAAGCGTCACGGCTGGTAGGAACCAAGCCTTCTACAATAATGACATCATGCTGTTTTGCAATTTGGCGATGCAGGCGTACAGCTTCTTCAAGTAACTCGTCATTTTCACCCAGACTTAGTCGCTGGATGAGATTTTCATAAGCAATCGGTTCAACCGTTTCGCTATTCGATAAATGACGATACAGCGCTGTTGTGCCATCTATTGGTTGATTTTTTTCTTGTGAAAAAGGTTTAAGAAAACCGGCTTTCACACCTTGGCATTCCAAAGCGTAAACTAAGCCTAGACTGGCTGAAGTTAATCCTACGCCTTCCCCGGTTGGAACTAATAAAATTGTTTTCATAGCTTGATTCTAAATAAAAGGATTCAATGATGAGCATCATAAAATGTGCGATGGCTTAAGCCATCGCAACATTGGTTTCAAACTTTTTTGCAGCGGCTTGACTCACCTCATTCACAACGTGCTCAGTTTCTTGCGCAATGCGACCTTCTTCATCGGTAGGAACAACCCAGATTTGAGGACCTGTACCGGCATCGATACGACCTTCCGTTCCGCGTTTCAAATTGTCGTTTTGTTCTTTGTTTAATTTGAAACCGAAATGAGGTAAGTAAGCCATGGTTTTTTCGCGTATATAAGCCGAGTTTTCGCCAATACCACCGGTAAAGAACAGACCATCAAGACGTGGCAAGCCACAGCTTAAAGCAGCCAGAGATTTAGCGAGACGGTAGCAGAATACTTCAATAGCAATCGTGGCATCTTCATTGCCTTGTTCTGATGCTTCAATCAGGGTACGCATGTCATTTGAAAGATTGTCTGATAAACCGAGCAAACCACTTTCTTTGTTAAGCATCTTGTCAATTTTATAGAGATCCCAGCCAAGGTTAGCAGCTAAGAAGCTATGCAAACTTGGATCGACATCACCGCTACGGGTGCCCATAACAATGCCTTCAAGTGGGGTTAGACCCATAGAGGTATCCACACTTTGACCATTCCAAATGGCACAGGTCGAGCTACCGTTACCAAGGTGAGCTGTGAGCCATCCACCTTGTTTGAAGCTGCCAGCCAGTTCTGAACCGCGTTCAGATACATAGGCGTGACTGGTTCCGTGGAAGCCATAACGACGCACATTGTGTTCGGTATATAAAAATTTTGGCAAAGCGTAACGAAAAGCGTGTTCCGGCATGGTTTGGTGGAATGCGGTATCAAATACGGCTACTTGGGGTAAGTCCGGGAAAAGACGTGTGGTGGCTTCAATACCGACTAAATGCGCAGGGTTGTGTAGCGGTGCCAGTGGCGTCGCTGCACGAATTTTTTCAATAATGTCGTCAGTCAGTAATTCAGCTTTGGTGAGCGTGCCGCCATGTACAATACGGTGACCGATGGCATCAGGTTTATAGTTGGCTAGACGCGCCAAACCGACTTCAAGTGCTTCTTTATGATCAGCATTGGGAATACGAATATCAACAGGTTCATTGCCTACCGTCACACCTTTAATCCGCGCTTCAGGTGTACCCAAGTTTTCAGCCAAACCATGGATGCGGAATTCTTGATCTTCAAGCAATAATGCAAATTTAATCGATGAAGAGCCGCAATTGATGACCAGTACTGATTTAGGCATGACGTATTCCTTAACTGAAAATTATCGTACTTGAATTGTTGTATTACCCCTGATCGTTGATATTCATTTTGCTAGGCATCATCCGATCTGTTTAATAGTTGTACCATGTAGCTTTTTATAGCCACAAGCTAGACTTTAGGAGATTAGACTTAAGCACTATCGACCAGTAACACAATAATAATTAAAATTTATCAGCTGATAGTTTTCATTTATTAATAAAATAGTACTTAATCGTAAACTGTATCGTCTGTATGAATTATAAACATAGCATGGACGATCAATTTTGAGCAGAATGTAAGCGTGGTTTTAATACTTAGTTTCGATACTTTATTTCTGACCAGCGTACGATCACATAAGCAATCAGTGCAACCATAAAAAACACCAGCATCATCCAGGCCAAGCCTTGCAAGGTTTCAATAATCGTCCGATAAATTTCCAGTACCCAGCGTTCCTGTGTCAGCTCAATGACAATTTTTTTGTCATTATCGGTATAGGTGAGGGGGGTGATGTATTTTTCCATATCGTAAATACGAATGCCGGAAGATGTCCCCACGACCATGCCTGCAAATTTAGTGTATTTTGCCCATGCTTCATGAATCGGATCGTTAATAATTCGAGCCAGAATTTGATTAATAGAATTAGAAAAAATTTTCATTACGGCAAAGGAAACCAGTAATGCCAATACAAATGTGCAGATCATTAAATAATAAAACATCGCATTTTCCCTTTTATGGTTATTTTTATCATCTTATGAAATTTAGCTGAGAGATATTGTAGTGGCTATGTTCAGCCTCATTTTTGAAGCTGAACACGGAATGCTTTTATTCATTTCAGGATTTATTGGCGAATTTGACCATCACCAAACACCACCCATTTTTGCGAAGTCAGACCTTCCAGACCCACAGGACCACGGGCATGAATCTTGTCAGTTGAAATGCCAATTTCTGCACCTAAACCATATTCAAAACCATCTGCAAAACGTGTAGACGCATTGATCATCACCGAGCTTGAATCAACACGTGCGAGGAATTGGCGAGCAAGACTATAGTTTTCAGTAATGATGGCATCAGTATGATGTGAACCATATTTGTTGATATGTTCAATCGCTTCATCAATACCACTCACGACTTTAACCGCCAAAATTGGACCTAAATATTCGGTGTACCAATCTTCTTCACTGGCAGGTTTCACAGTTGAACCTAGTATGCGCTGTGTTTCGCGGCAGCCGCGTAGTTCAACCTGTTTTTCTGCATAGAGTTCAGCAATGTTAGGCAAGAATTCTTCAGCAACTTTCTCATCCACCAACAAGGTTTCCATGGCATTACATACGCCATAACGATGCGTTTTGGCATTCAGCGCAATCGGTAAAGCTTTTTGCAAATCGGCTTGTGCTTCAACAAAAACATGGCAGTTGCCATCCAGGTGTTTAATCACCGGAATACGTGCTTCGTTACTTACACGTTCAATCAGCCCTTTACCGCCACGTGGAACAATCACATCCACATATTCAGACATGGTAATCAGATGACCGACAGCAGCACGGTCAGCCGTGTTAATCACCTGTACTGAAGTTTCAGGTAAACCTGAAGCTTTTAAACCATGTTGAATCGCTTCAGCAATGGCTTTATTCGATTGCAGTGCTTCAGAACCACCACGCAAAATAATGGCATTTCCTGATTTTAACGCCAGAGATGCAGCTTCAAGGGTCACATTCGGGCGTGATTCATAAATCATGCCGACCACGCCTAAAGGTACACGCATTTTACCGAGCTGAATTCCGGAAGGGCGGAAGGCTAAATCGGTGATTTCCCCAATAGGGTCAACCAGGCTCATCACATCTTTTAAGCCATGCAGCATGCCTTTAAAGCGTGTGGGAGTGAGTTCTAAGCGATCAAGTAATGCACTGTCCAAATTGTTGTTACGACCTTTGGTCATATCAATTTGGTTCGCAGCTAAAATTGCAGCTTCACTGTCTTCTAAAGCAGTGTAAATTGCAGATAAAGCATTGTTTTTTGTTTGGGTAGAAGCGCTTGCTAACACGCGAGAAGCTTGGCGTGCCTGTTGTCCTACCGTTTGCATATATTGTTCAATTGAATCTTGCATAGCGGTTGATCACTTAGAAATTACACCTTCGATAGTAACAGTCTGGAACAAGACAATGAAGCATCTATCTGGAAAAAATATTTGAAACTTTTCAAGCTATTCATATTTTGAAATTCTTTAGTTTGTAAATTTAGATGAGTGGTCATGGAATAAGTTGCGTGTTAAATCATCCTCTGTATAGAATAAAAAATAGTGACATTGATGTCTGATAATTAAAGCAAATGAATGGATGCAGTACAGAGCAGAAATTCTATATTTATTTTCTTGCAAAATAACAATAAGGCAGGAATGGAGGAAGGGATATGAATTCCATGATCCAAATGGACTCGGAAGTACAAGAATCAAACACGAGTTTTGGCTTTTTTGATCTTTACCATAGAAACAGTTTTAAAGCGCCTGCACGTACAACGTGGATCAATGGCTGGAAAATTGAATATATGGCGATTACTCAACCTGAAACGATTCACAATACTCCAATCGTCATCATTGGCGGGGCATTTCAAAATTTCAACTCTTATAAATATTGTGTTGAACAATTGCTCAGTGCAGGTCCAATCATCCTCATTGATTTACCGTCTATGGGCGCGAATCAACAAATTACCAATCGTGATACCGGTGTTTCTGCAGGAACTTTGGAATTGCCGGATTTGGCACGTATGCTCGGTGAATGGCTGGATATAGAAAATTTGTCCAAAGTTTCGGTCATGGGGATGTCGCTAGGTTCAGTAGTCGCTTCAGGCTTGGCACATCAACGCCCTGAATTGATTGACCGTATGATTCTGATGGGTGTGATGCAAAAAACCCGTAAAAGCTGGCGCATGTTGCTGGAAGAGTCTTTGCATTTAATGAAAGAACAACGCATGGACGAGTTTGGCCAAGCGGTAATTTTGTATTTGGTCAATCATGCCAAAATTGATCAAACCCGCATGTCACCCACTGCGAAACGTTTATTCTTTAAACAGATGGCTGAGTTTACTGCAACCGAGCAAGATCGCTATGAAATTAACTGTAGCCGTTTACTGCGTTTAACGGATGTGCCTATTCCTGAATGTAAAGTACTGGTGGCTTGTGGGCAATATGACAGTTTTACCTTGCCACATGAAAATGCAAATTTTGCCTTGCAATGTCCAGACATGGAATTTGCAATGATTGCCAATGCAGATCATGTACCGCAATTACAGCGCCGTAAGGAAACCATGAGTTTGTTTGCAACTTTCTTGCAAGGTCAATCAATTCACACTGTGGAAGGGATTATCCCGATGACACGTGCGCAATTGCTGACCTTAGAACGTCGTGGTGAAGAACGTATTGCGGTACAAAGCCCAATGACTATATTGACCCATCGTCATTCAGAGTTGCAATTGCCCACTCATATTATTGATCTAAACTTCTTTGGGGTTTTACTTGAATTTGCTGAAGGTCTAACTGCAAAAGCGGAGCAATATCCACGTGATTTGGCTTTGCATTTGGAAGATGAAGAAGGTCAATTCAAGATTGAATGTTTGATTTTTGAGGTCGATGCAACACAAATTCGCACCTTATTTAAACATGGCAGTTTTGAATTGGCAGAACGTTTATTGCGTTATGTACAACGACAAAAAGAAGCGATGCTGGTACTAGAATCAGTGAGTTAAGCGCTTCCTTGCCAGGATGGAAACAGCGTTATTTAACGCTGTTTTTTTTGCTCGCATGAATCATCCAGACCAAATCCCCCAGGTGTTCATCGCTAGGTGATTCATTCGTCGGCTGGTCTTGAAAATACTGTTTAGGTTGAACAACAGTGATATTTTCAAAACCTGCTTGCTGGAAAAAGTCTTGCGCTTGTTGAGGATTAATAAAATGGAAACTAAACGCGCTACGTGACATCCATTTCAGTAATTTACTGCTTGCCCAAATAAAATTAGCCAATTTATTTTTTACCGGTTCCGGATAAATATCAGTCAGGTAATGCAGTTCTTTAAAGTCCTGACCGTAATGTGTAATCGCTTGCAGCAATTGCAATAGCATGTCTTTATTAAAGTAATTAATTAGTCCTTCACTAATCACCACCAATGGGCGAGTTGAGTCAAATACTTGAAAAGCTTGCTCAAAATCTGCAGTGAATAAATCAACCGATAAAACTTCAGGGCTATTCACATCGATTTGTTTCAAGGCTTGAGTTTTGACTTTTGCCATACCGGGTAAATCAAGTTCACGATAATCGATATTGGGGTGTTTTTGTCGAAAGTTCCAACCGCGTGGAGAAAGTCCACTAGCGATTTCAAGGACCTGTAAATCTGGATGTTGCTCGATCAGTTGCGTGAGATGCTGATCAATCATGCGGTGACGTTGTTTTAGCGTGGTACGCATACTGCCACCGACAAATTTTTCAGCCCAACTTTCTAAAGGGTGAACCAATTTGGCGAGCATTTTGCCTTTAGATGTTGCAAAAACCGGGTGTGAAATCCCCATGGTGTACCAAATATAGCCGGTGTAATGTGCAGTAAATGAAATATGTCGATGTTCTGAAAGCGGTTGTGTCATGTCATCCTGACCTGTATGTTTTTGTAGTTTTGAATATATAAGTGAGTGTTTGATAGGCTTCTTATATAGCTGATTCGTATCTTTTAAAAGTTAATATCAGCAAATATCTACAAGAAGTCTATGACTTTCTTTTTAATTATCATAAAGAAAAAGGAACACCTTGTCGTGTTCCTTTTGTCGCATTAATTAAATGATTTTTTAAAGTTTTCGATATTATCTCGAACTTTTTTCCATTCATCACCTAAGTTAAGCGTTTCATCTACGGTAATCTGTGGGATCTGTCCACGCATGCGTTCCAGACGTTTTTGATTCGGTAAAGCTAAGTCACGAATACCTTCTAAAGCAAGACAAGCCGCTGAACGGTCGTTACAGACTAAGCCCATATCACAACCGGCTTTGAGTGCAGCCTGAATACGTGCATCAGCGCCACCGGCTACACAGGCAGCTTGCATGGTTAAGTCATCTGAGAAAAGCACGCCATCAAAGTTTAACTCTTGACGTAAGATGTTTTGAATCCAGTAAGGTGAGAAACCGGCAGGGTTGGGGTCGACCTGATCGTAAATCACATGCGCTGGCATGAGTGCATCCAGTTGCGGCATCAGCTGAATAAACGTCTGCATATCCTTGTTGTAGATTTCGTCATAAGAACGTGAATCTACAGGTGCTGCCACATGCGAATCCGCTTTGACTGAACCATGACCCGGGAAATGTTTGCCTGTATTGGCCATGCCTGCACGTTTCATTCCTTTTAAAAATGCACTTGCAAGCGGGACAATATCCTGAATATTTTTGGCAAAGCCACGGTCGCCAATTACATCACTGACATCATTTAAGTCCAATACTGGTGCAAAGCTAAAGTCGATGCCAACAGCGAGGACTTCGGTTGCCATAAGCCAACCACTTTGCTCAGCTAAATCAACCGCTTTTTCAGGTTCGGTGAGATAGAGTTCGCCTAAACGACCCATTGCAGGAAGTAAGCTAAAGCCCTGTTTTAAGCGTTGTACGCGACCGCCTTCCTGATCCACGGCAATTAAAATATCGGGTCTGATACGACGCATATGATCGGTTAAAGCACGAACTTGTTGTGGCGATTTTATATTTCGTGAAAATAAAATCATGCCACCTACTTGCGGTGTTCGTAATAGTTCAATATCTTCTTGAGTAAGTTCTGTGCCAGCGATGTCTAGCATCAATGCGCCAATCATATCGGTGTCCGTGTTGGAATTTTATAAAGAAAAAACAATACCCGAATTTTGCAATGATTTGCTACATTTTGACAGTACAGAATATGATAAAACTACACGACATACACATATTAAGTTGTTTAAGATTTTGAATATACTGCATTCATGTTGAAAAATGACGCTGGAATATTGGTCAAAGACCAAGGAATTACGAATTATTTATGAAACTTCAGACATTAGCTTGTGCAGTTGCAATTGCGACTGGAGGGTTTTTCTTTACTCATGTAGTAAACGAGGCAATTGCTGCAAATACGACTGTTGCAGTTTCTCAATCTATACAGCCAACGCAAGAACAAGCGCTTGTATCGCGCCAATTGGCGACGTTGGTTGACCGTCAGCATTACCTAAATCAACGTTTAGATGCCGCGACCTCTAATCGAATTCTTGATTTTTATCTAGATAGCCTAGATGCAGATCATTCATTATTTTTAGCACCTGAAGTTGAACAATATAAGAAAAATTATGGTGCCAATTTTGGTGCTGCGCTAAAAGCCGGGGATTTATCCGGTCCATATTTGATTCATGCCCAATATCGTGAACGTTTAAAACAGTTTTATGAGTTCATGTTGGCTGAGTTGAAAAAGCCGCAAAACTTGAAACAAACTAATGTCTATATTGATACCGATCGCGAAAAAGCACCTTATTTCAAATCTGCAGCAGAGCAACGCGCACATTGGCAAAAAATGCTGGTGTCGCAACTCATCAACTTAAACATTAGTAAAGAAGAAGAGTCTGCGAAGCAGAAAGCATTAAAAGCTGATCCAGCTTTAGCCAATGGTCAGGATTTAGCCAGTCCCGAAGATTTAACGCCTGTTCAAACCTTGACCAAGCGTTATACCCGTCAACTTGAACGAATTACCCGCGTTAAAAGTGACGATGTCTTGGACAAAACTTTAAATGCGATGATGTTGACCTATGATCCGCACAGTAACTATTTCCCGCCTGTAGATGCAATGGAGTTGAATCGTCAAACCACCTTGCAATTAGAGGGGATTGGGGTTTCGATTCGTCCAGAACGCGGTAATGAAGATTACACCAAGATTGAAACCATTGTCGAAGGTGGTCCAGCCAGTAAATCAGGTCAGATTAAATCAGGCGATCGCATTATCGGTGTTGCACAAGACGGCGAAAAAATGGTCGATGTCATCGGCTGGGCAAGTAACGAAGTAGTGGGTTTAATCCGTGGTAAGCGCGGAACCAAAGTCAGCCTACGTTTACTGGGTGCCGGTGCATCCATGAGTCAGGCGCGGACTGTGAGCTTGGTTCGTGATGTAATTCAGGAAGAAGATGCCGGTGTACGTTCACGTACGGTTGATATTAAGCGTGATGGTAAAAACTATACTTTCGGTGTGATTGAAATCCCATCGTTCTATCTGAACTATCGTGCGCGCCGTGCAGGTACGGATTATCGCTCGGTTTCTGAAGACACCAACAACGCTTTAAAAGCTTTGGCTGCGAAAAATGTGACCGGGATTATTATTGATTTACGTAATAACCCGGGCGGTTCACTTGAAGAAGTGGCGCGCATGCTGGGTCAGGTGATCAAGTCAGGTCCAGTGGTGCAAATTCGTGATGGTAATGGCAATGTCAGCGTGTTTGAAGATGATGATGGCGGGGCACAAACTTATGCAGGTCCACTTGCAGTCATGGTGAACTTGGCATCAGCATCTGCTAGTGAAATTTATTCTGCGGCTATTCAGGATTATGAACGCGGTATCGTGATTGGTAGTACCACTACAGGTAAAGGTACAGCCCAAGTTCAACTGGATACTCTGGCGCATGGTCAAGCCACCTTAACGCAACGAAAGTTCTATCGTGTCACGGGTGGTAGTACCCAAAATAAAGGCGTAGTGCCTGACATCAAACTGGTCGATATCTACAACGAAGAGTTTGGTGAGCGTAAAGCCAAGAATGCCTTGAAATGGGATACTATTCCAACTGCACCATTTAAGCGTGAAGGTTCTGTACAACCGTATGTGCAAAACCTGGCACAAATGTCGCAACAACGCGTAGTGGCTGATCCGCAATTTAAATATTTAGAACAACGCAAAGCGATTGCTAAAAAAACCGAAGAGCAAAAACGTGTGGTTCTTGATATTGATCAGCGTAAAGCGGAGTTAAATGCACTGGAACAGAAAACTTTAGAGGCAGAAAATCAGCGTCGTGCGGTGACAGGTCAAAAGCCTTATGCCAATTGGGAAAGCTACCAGGCTTCTATGGATGCATTGATTGAGTCACGTGCAAAAATGAAGGCAACTCAACGACCTTATTTACCTGAAGAAGAAGCGTTTGTCACAGAATCTGCCAATATTTTATTGGATTACGCGAAATTACAGTCTGGTAAAGCGACTGCAAACTAAGCTTACTCATTACACGTTACTCCTTTAAATATCCAAAAAACCAGTCAGGTCAGCTGACTGGTTTTTTATTTGTCTGTGTATTGGTGGTTTTGAATTTGAAATAGTCTCCTTTCAAATAACGGGCTATACAACAAAATGTAATGCATCCGATTGGACTTTTGCTTGTCATTGGCAACCAGATTTTTTATTAGCGCTGAATTTTATGGAGAAACATATTGAATGCCTTGAACAGCTGGAAATATGACTGGTGTAGGGATAATGATCAAAAGTTTGATCTATCTTTGATTAATTAAATAAATAAATTAGTAATAAAAATGAATAGAGTAATAATCACTTGACCAAAATAGAATAGTATTAGATGCTTGTTTTAATTGATTGTTTTTATAAGTACTCTTTAATGAACGAAAAGCTTTTGTGAAAGGATAAATGGTATTAATAACGTGGATTAAAACAAGAAAGATAACCTATACGGAAGCTTAATATGGCTCATATACATTATGATTTTAGCCTCGTGGTAGGTTCAGTTATTGTTGCTGTTTTGGCCTGTTATTTTGCAGTGTCGATTGAACAATCATTATTCCGAGGCTTACGTCAGAAATATGAAAAAATTCTTCTTGTTATAAGTGGTTGCATGTTGGGTGCTGCAATTTGGTGTATGCACTTTATGGGCATGCTCGCCTGCCATTTACCTGCTAGCTACTCTTTTGACTATGGACTTACTTTCCTTTCTTATGTGATCGCGTTTATTGCTGCTACCTTTGCTGTTTGGCTAACGACCCGTGCAACCTTACCATTTTTACGTCTTGTCTTAGGCGCGGTACTGATGGGCTTAGGCATCGCTGGGATGCACTATACCGGGATGCTGGGTTTGGTCGTTGATCAACATCAAATTTATTATGATCCGCGCTTAACCATTTTTTCAGTCTTGATCGCCATTATTGGTTCTGGTTTAACGTTTTGGCTGACCTTTAAATATAAAAAGGCAGTACATAAATTGCTGCATATTAAAACCTCTATTGTTTTCATGATGGCACTTACCATTGTGGGTATGCACTATACTGGTATGGCCTCTGCCGCTTTTTATGCTATTGATGCGAATCAACTGGTTTCGAATTATAAAACTGGAGAAGGGTTAATTTTATTTAGCGTAATCTTTGTAAGCAGTTTAATCCTGGTTGCTGCATTTACAGTAGCTGTATTAGAACTACGCTTGGAAGCGCGCAATAAACAGCTTTCTAAAGCCAATCGTGAGCTTGCCAATCAAGCAGTCCAAGATAATTTAACCAAGTTGCCGAATCGTTTATTCCTGGCTGAATATTCACATTTGCTATTTACTGAGCATCGTTATCGAGATGATAAAATTGCATTTCTTTATATTGATTTAGATCGCTTTAAGGCAGTGAATGATGTATTTGGTCATCATGTTGGTGATCAATTGTTGGTGCAACTCGCTACACGCATTCAGCGCATACTCGCCGAAAAGGAAAAACTTCTTCGTATCGGCAGCGATGAATTTTTGATGGTACTCGAAAGAGCAAGCATTGAACAGGCGATCGAAAAGTCAGAAAAAGTATTAAGGCTGATCCAAGACAGTTTCTTGATTGCTGGCAAAGAGATTAATATTTCCAGTAGTATTGGCATAGCGATGTATCCCGATCATGGCAATAATTTACAAGATTTGCTGATCAATGCCGATGCTGCAATGTTGATGTCTAAATATCAGGGCAGAAATACCTATTCGGTGTTTAATTACAGTGTTGATCAACAGGAAGCCAAAAGCCAGACCAAACTGATCAATGATTTGTACAAAGCGGTTGAAGAACGACAGTTTATTCTATTTTATCAACCCAAATTTACCACTAAAAGCCATGAAATTTGTGGTGTCGAAGCACTGATCCGTTGGAATCATCCCAGTTTGGGACTGTTGACCCCGAATATGTTTATCGATGGTGCTGAAAAAACCGGACTCATTATTCAAATGGGCTATTGGGCACTCGAGCAAGCCTGCAAGCAGATTCAAATTTGGGAACAAAATGATTCAAATTATTTCCCGCTAGCGGTGAATTTATCGGCGGTACAGTTTGAACATAAGCATTTATTTTCAACCCTTGAGCGCTTATTCGATAAATATCAAATTAATCCCAATCATTTAGCCATTGAAATTACTGAATCTACCGCGATGCATCATATTGATGCCAGTATTCGGAGTTTTGAGCGCCTGCGTCAGATGGGCATTAAACTGGCCATTGATGACTTCGGGACTGGGCATTCCAGTTTCTTGTATTTAAAGAACTTGCCTGTGGATGAATTGAAAATAGATCGAGAGTTTATTCGTGATCTGTCCGTGGGTTCAAAAGATGAAATTATTTTAGAAAGTATTATCAAATTAGCCATTAAATTGGGTTTGGTGGTCACTGCAGAAGGGGTGGAAACGCCATCGCAGGCAGACATCCTGACCCGTTTAGGTTGCCAGCAATTGCAAGGATATCTGTTAGGAATGCCAGTGAATGTTGATCGATTGGAAGAGAGCAAATACGCGCTGCCTATTTAAGATTGGTAAACTTTGAACAAGTTTAGTTCATTTCAAAAGTTTGATGATCTGCTACAATATCGCCAAATTTTTATATTGATCAGTTCTGATCTTTTACACTGCCATTCTGCAGTAGGTATCTTTCATGAGTTTTAAAGACGAATTAGCGGCACAGGTCGCGAAGCGACGGACGTTCGCAATTATTTCCCACCCCGATGCTGGTAAAACCACCATGACAGAAAAACTGTTGTTATGGGGTAAAGCGATTCAGGTTGCCGGGATGGTCAAAAGCCGTAAGTCAGACCGTGCTGCAACTTCTGACTGGATGGAAATGGAAAAAGAACGTGGTATTTCCATCACCACCTCGGTTATGCAGTTTCCTTATAAAAATCAAGTCATTAACTTGCTTGACACCCCGGGACATGAAGACTTCTCGGAAGATACTTACCGTACTTTAACTGCGGTTGACTCTGCGCTGATGGTGATTGACGGTGCAAAAGGGGTCGAAGATCGTACCATTAAATTAATGGAAGTGTGTCGTATGCGCGATACACCGATCATTTCTTTTGTCAACAAAATGGACCGTGAAATCCGCGAGCCGTTAGAGTTACTCGACGAAATTGAAAACGTATTGAAAATCCGTTGCGTGCCACTGACCTGGCCAATGGGTACAGGACGTGATTTCGCCGGTGTTTATAATCTTTTAGAAGAAAAATTTTACGTCTACAAAGCAGGTTTTGGTTCAACCATTACCGACATTGAAATTCGTGATGGTTATGATTATCCAGACTTGCGTGAAAAAGTTGGTGATCTTGCTTTTGCTGCTTTTGAAGAATCTTTGGAACTGGTGCAAATGGCCAATGATCCGATTGATCGTGAGCTATTTTTACAAGGTAAACAAACCCCAGTCTTGTTTGGTACCGCTTTGGGTAACTTTGCGGTGGATCATGTTTTAGATGCTTTCATTAAGTGGGCACCTGAACCTAAGGCGCATCCAACCAAAGAACGTACTGTAGAAGCAACCGAAGAAGGTTTCACCGGCTTCGTATTTAAAATTCAGGCCAATATGGATCCAAAACATCGTGACCGTATTGCATTCATGCGAATCTGCTCAGGTAAATATGAGAAAGGTTTAAAAATGAATCATGTCCGTCTGGGTAAAGATGTACGGATTAGTGATGCATTAACTTTCTTGGCCGGTGAACGTGAACAGCTCGAAGAAGCTTGGCCAGGTGACATCATTGGTTTGCATAACCACGGCACCATTCAAATCGGTGATGCTTTTTCATCGGGTGAAAATGTTCATTTCACCGGTATTCCGCACTTTGCGCCAGAAATGTTCCGTCGTGTACGTTTAAGAGATCCGCTAAAATCCAAGCAGCTACAAAAAGGTTTGAAAGAGCTTTCTGAAGAGGGTGCGACTCAGGTGTTTATGCCACAAATCAGTAATGACTTGATTGTAGGGGCGGTTGGTGTGCTTCAGTTTGAAGTGGTGGCGTACCGATTGAAAGAAGAATACAAAGTTGACTGTGTATACGAGCCTGTAAACATTAATACTGTACGTTGGGTTTCATGTGATGATGAAAAGAAATTCAACGAATTTAAGAAAAAGGCGCATGACCAACTCTCCATTGATGGCGGCGGTCATTTGACTTACCTGGCGCCAAGTCGTGTCAACTTGCAATTAATGCAAGAGCGTTATCCGGATATTCAATTCCGTGCTACACGCGAACACTAAACATAACGAAAAATAAAACAGCTTCTTTATGAAGCTGTTTTATTATGTAAAATCATTCATATAAATGAATCACTTTAAAAAAAGAGTTGTGAGCATGAACGGGAAAATAGTGGGTGCATCAGTGATCGCCATTGGTCTGATACTCAGTGCTTGCGATGCTTCAAAAAAAGAACAACCAGACCCATCACATGAAAAGTCTGAAACTTCTGTATTAAAAACAGAAAAAGCAGAAGTTTTGCCGTATTTAAATATTCAAGAACAAGATGCAAAAATTGCTTTGCCCTTTTGTGAAACCAAAAATTGTATTGATCTGAGTATTCAAACAGTCCATACCGAAGATGTCTGGTTAAATGACTGGATTGCGAAAAGCCAGGCATTGGTGATTCAAGATCAAATCGGCATGAAACAAAATATGAGCCTGCAACAAGCCATCAATGCTTATGTAAAAAAGTCGGATGCATGGCAGGCTGAATTTTCCAAAAATAAAGCTTATGAGCTCTCTATGTATACCCGAATTGCCTATCAGCGTAATCAATATGTGTTGATGCAATTAGGTGTAGATACCAACCAAGAAGGCATTAAGGTTAAAGAACGTTATTACTTCTTTGTAGCCGATCGTAAAAAACAGCAAGCAGTCACTTTATTGGATGTGATTGAACCGAAACAGCAAAACAGTATGAACAGCATTGTGCAACAAGCTTATCAAAAATGGTTAAAAGAACAAACGGCTGAAGTGAAGCAGAAAGCGCCGAAAAAACTGTATTGGGGACAAGCCGACTGGTTCTTTGATCAGGAAGGGATTGGTTTACATTATCGTACCCATGAAATTGTTGCAGATGGAGCACAACTGGATATTTATTTAACCAAAGAACAAACGCAACAGTTATTGAAAGTTGATGTGTATCAGCATATGTTCTAGTTATCTATTTTAAATACAGACATCTAACAGAAGTCACGTTACCCGATTTAAAGTTATAGGTCAGCCTCATGTTAAAAAATAAAACAATATTTACCATCAGTATTCTTGCGTCAGCGATTGCATTGAGTGCATGTCAGCCTAAACAGACCGAATCTAACCAGGATCAAACGCCAGCATCTGAAGCGGTTCAAGCTGAAGTATTAAAATTGGCAGGGGATTCTGAAAAGTTAACTTTAGATTTGCCTGAGTGTGATGGCAATAGTTGTCCTGAAATTTCGATAGAACGTCTTTCCAGTAATCAGGCTTTTATTGATGAATTTATTGACCAGAAAATTTTAAAACAATTGGATCATATTTTAGATATTTCTCCAAAGTTGGCAAAAGAAAATCAACAGGCAACAACAGCAGAAAATCCGAAAGCTTCAAAAGCTCAGGATCAAGCTGCTGAACAAGCTGCATCAGTAGCTATTGAAACGCCAAAGCAAAAACTGGAACAACAAGTTGCACCTTATTTAGTGAATTTCTTGTCATTGGATAAGGAATTGAAGGCTTTAAGCGCCAATCATCAAATCAGCTTGATGATCAAGCCGAAAATTTTAAATGCAGACGTGCCTTTGGCGACGGTTGTTTTGAATTCGAGTAGTTATTTGGGTGGGGCACATGGTTCATCATCACAGCGCTACTATAACTTTGACTTGGAAAAGAAAAAACAGGTTGAACTGAATGATATTTTAGTGCCAAATCAAAAAGCGGCTTTGGAAAAGAAAGCGCATGAAGTATTTAAAACCTGGGTGATTGAATCCAAGTTGGCAAATAGCGTTGAAGAATATGAACAGGCATGGAAATTCACCTTATCAGATAATTTTTATTTATCCAGCCAAGGCTTAATTTTGCAATATGGCGAATATGAAATTGGTCCTTATGTGGTGGGATTGCCACGTTTGACCATTCCTTATGATCAATTGCAAACTGTGCTGAAGAAACAGTATTTACCTCAGGTTGAAGCGCCTGCAAGTACGCCTGCGGCAAATAAAGCTAAACCTTAATGTCTTATCCGCTGTTTGATACCCATACCCATTTTGATGTTCCCGATTTTGATCAGGATCGGGAGAAACTGGCGCATGCTGCAAAAGCAGTGGGGGTGGAACGGTTGATTTTGATTGGTTTTGTGCAATCTCGCTTTAAAGATTTAGTTCAGACTCAGCACTTTTTAAATCAATTGCCGGATGCCCCGCAAAGTTATTTAGCGCCGGGTTTGCATCCTGTTTATATTGAACAGCATCAAGCATCTCACCTTGCAGATTTAGAGCGACTTTTAACAACTGAAGCATGCGTGGCCATTGGTGAAATTGGTCTGGATACATTTTTAAAACAGCACAAGCAAGCAGACATTTTTCAAAAGCAACAAGATTTTTTCTCGGCACAACTTGAATTGGCACAACAATTTGATAAGCCTGTGTTATTACATATTCGTAAATCACATGCTGAAACATTGGCAATTTTGAAGCAGCATCAGTTTAAATTGGGCGGTATTGCCCATGCGTTTAGTGGCGGCATAGAAGAAGCCAAGGCTTTTATTAAACTGGGTTTTAAAATTGGTGTCACCGGGCAGATTACCAATCCCAATGCAAAAAAATTACATGCCGTGGTTCAGGCGATTGGTGCTGAACATTTGGTGTTGGAAACCGATTGTCCCGACATGACACCTTTATGTTGTCAAAGCTCAACGGAGCAGCGAACCCGCAATACCCCGGTCAATTTGCCTTATGTTTTAACTGGCTTGGCACAATCTCTTCATCTTGTACCAGATATTCTTGCCCTACAACTCTGGCAAAATTCACTACATGCTTTACAGCTTGATGCTTAAAAAATGTTATGAAATAACCTTTTATCCATAAATATTGGTATTTAATTTCATCGTTTGCTATGAATATATTTTGTTGAGTCATCCTGTTTTTATGGAATGTTGAAAAGATCCATTTTCTATACTTAAAACCTGTTTATACTATTTTAAAAATCTAAATGAAAAATAATGAGTGAATTATGCAAAGTAATAACCCCATTTTAACCCGGGTGGAAACCCACAGTGATTATAACCAGACCATGACTGTACAAGGCGCAATTCAAAAATCTGTGTTATTGACAGTAATTGCTGCTGCAGTAGGTTTGTCCCTATTTTTTTATAGCTTCATCACCTTAAATTTATCACTGGCCTATGCTGGTGCAATGGTCGGTGCGGTCGGTGGATTGATCTTGGCACTCATTGCGACATTTAAGCCGAAGACAGCACCGGTATTGGCGATTCCTTATGCCTTATTTGAAGGTGCCTTTTTAGGCGGAATTTCGGTGATCTTCCAGGTGAAATTTCCGGGCGTACCTTTACAGGCGTTACTGGCGACCTTTATCACCACCTTGGTGATGTTTGCCTTGTATCGCTTTCAAATTATTCGTGCCACAGAAAAATTTAAAGCCGTGGTTTTGTCAGCCTCCATTGCGATCGCAATTGTCTTTGTGGTGCAAATTGTCATGCGTTTGGCTTTTGGCTCAAGCATTCCTTACATTTTTGAAAGCAATTGGCTCGGGATTGGCTTTGCTGCATTTGTTGCTGTGATTGCCTCTTTAAACCTCATACTCGACTTTGACCTGATTGAATCATCAGCTGCACAATACGCCCCAAAAGCGATGGAATGGTTGTGTGGTATTGCCTTATTAGCGACTTTGGTCTGGATGTATTATTCATTCTTGCGTTTGCTCAGTTTATTACAAGGCGATGATTAATCATCTTAAAAGTAAAATGCATCTAAATAAAAATGCTCCCAGATCCTGGGGGCATTTTTTTATGATTTTTACAGAACATGGTAAAAAAGGCGCATTATGCAATTTCGCAAATGCTCCAGACTTGGCATTATGCTTCTAAATTATTTTGAGTGAGATTCACATGGCACAAGGACTATTGGCGGGTAAGCGCTTTTTAATCGCAGGTGTTGCAAGTAAGTTATCCATTGCATTTGGTATTGCTCAAGCCTTACACCGTGAAGGTGCGGAACTCGCATTTACTTATCCAAATGAAAAATTAAAAAAACGTGTTGATGATTTTGCTGAACAATTTGGTTCAACGCTGGTTTTCCCTTGTGATGTGGCAGTTGATGCTGAAATTGACCAGGCTTTTGCAGATTTGGCAAAACATTGGGATGGTTTGGATGGTGTGGTTCATTCAATCGGTTTCGCACCAGCGCATACTTTGGATGGTGACTTTACCGATGTTACCGACCGTGAGGGTTTTAACATTGCCCACGACATTAGTGCATACAGTTTTGTTGCAATGGCACGTGCTGCGAAACCTTTACTCAAAGTTCGTCAAGGTTGCTTGCTGACGTTGACTTACCAAGGTTCTGAACGTGTGATGCCAAACTACAACGTGATGGGTATGGCTAAAGCCTCATTGGAAGCAGGCGTACGTTATTTAGCGTCAAGCTTGGGTAGCGATGGTATTCGCGTCAATGCTATTTCAGCGGGTCCAATTCGTACACTGGCAGCATCAGGTATTAAATCTTTCCGTAAAATGTTAGATTTAAATGAAAAAGTTGCACCACTTAAACGTAATGTCACAATTGAAGATGTGGGTAATGCAGCATTATTCCTATGCTCGCCTTGGGCAAATGGTATTACTGGCGAAATTATGTATGTTGATGCTGGCTTCAATACAGTCGGTATGAGCGCAGATTTGATGATGGATGGTGAATAAATTCATCTAAAAGCTCCTCCCTTTTTTAAAGGGAGGTTGGGAGGGATTCTGTAATCTCCCCAACCCCTCTTTGATAAAGAGGGGCTTAAACGCCAATAAAAAAGACCGCATATGCGGTCTTTTTTATATGAGGTTGGCTTAAACGATTAAGCCTGACCTTCAGCAGCGGCAACTTGAGCACGTTGCATATTCGCTTCGAATTCAGCATCGAAGTTAATTGGGGTAAGAAGCAATTGCGGGAAGCTTCCTTTAGTTACCATGTCATTTACCGCTTCGCGTAGGAATGGGAACAAAATATTTGGGCAATATGCACCCAAAATATAAGGAAGACGTTCTTCTTCAACGCTATCAACCAAGAAAATCCCTGATTGTGTTACATCAACGATGAATGCAGTTTCACCTGCGTTATTCGCTTGAACAACCACTTGTAATGAAACTTCATAATGTGTCGCATCAATTTTTTCTGCAGCAGAAGACAGATTGATATTTAATTCAGGCTGCCATTCTTTGGTAAATACTTGAGCCCCAGGTACTTCAAAAGAAATATCTTTAGTATAAATACGTTCAAGTGCTAATTGCGGTTGAGCTTGTTGTTCACTCATTTTTTAATCCTTAATATGAGGGTGACTTAATAAAAGTGTTAAGCCAATAATTCGTTGAGTTTTCCTTCACGCTCTAAAGCATAAAGTTGATCAAAACCACCGATAAACTGGTCGTTAATAAAAATTTGTGGAACAGTACGGTGATTGGTGCGTTGCATCAATTCAACACGTACTTCAGGCGCTTCTTTAGATAAATTAATTTCTTTATATGCAACGCCTTTACGCTCAAGAAGTTGTTTTGCGCGAACGCAGTAAGGGCATACAGTCGTTGAATAAATTATTACTTCAGCCATTAATATATCTCCTTAAGCGAATTACTTGCTTTTAATCAGTGGTAAGCCTTGGACTTTCCAGTTGTTGATACCGCCGTCTAAACGGTAGCTATCAGCATGACCCACTTGTTGCAAAGCTGTACCCGCGATTTGACCGAGGTTACAAATAAACACCAGTGGACGATCCGAAGATTTTAACTCTTCAAGATGGCTTGTAATTTGGCTATACGGAATGTTGCGGCTACCGCTGATATGACCTTCACGGAAGTCTTTAGCATCACGTAAATCAATCAGCATGGCATTTTTAGCTTTGACTAAAATACCCAAAGATTGTGGTGAAATCTTACGACCATTGCGTTGTCCTTCTAAAACGAAGAACAAAACGATGAGAACCCCAAGTGTTCCAAACAAGAAGGGGTGATTCCCCATAAATTCCAACCAACGTTCCACAAGTCACCTAAGTACAATTTTAAATTGCGTAGAGTATAGCTCATAAATATGGCGATCAAAATCACCGCTTCAAGGGCTAAGGGTTAAGAAAAACTAATTTTTTTGCTGTGCTTCAGCAATTTCATCGGTTAAACGTAAATAACTGTCTAAACGACGTTGTAAAATTTCACCCGATTGCGCTGCCTGACGCAAAGCACATTGTTTTTCGTGCTTATGGGTACAGTTACGGAACTGGCAATGTCCAAGAAGATTTTCAATTTCAGGAAAACCTTGCTGAACTTTATCTGGGTTTAAATGCCATAAACCAAATTCGCGAATTCCGGGTGAGTCAATCAGTGCTGCACCTTCACCAAAAGCGATTAAACGCGTAGAGGTTGTGGTGTGCTGACCCAGTGCAGAGTTTTCCGAAATGATATTGGTCTTTTGCGCTGCATCTGGAACCATGGCGTTAATCAGCGAGCTTTTTCCGACACCGGACTGTCCCACAAAAGCCACCGTTTCACCAGCCAAACGATTTGCCAGTTCTGATAAATCACCATCAGATTGAGTTTGAATGATTTCATAACCTAAAGCTTGATACTCTTTCATTAGGCTCAAAATCGGATCATTTTCTTTGATTAAATCGGCTTTATTCAGTACCAGTAGCGCGGGAATTTCTGCATCGGCACACGCCACGATATAACGGTCGATTAAGCTTGGCGCAACTTCGGGAAAAGATGCGAACACAATCACAATTAAACTGACATTAGCGGCGACCGGTTTAACTTTATGGTAGCGGTCAGGACGGGTTAGCAGTGATTGACGTGGATGAATCGCAGTAATAATGCCGAGTCCAGTATTTGGATCAGCCTGCCATTTGACACGGTCACCTGTGACCAGTGCTTCTAAATTGGTACGTGTATGACAGCGCCAGACACTGCCGAGTTCAATCGGCTTCCAGAAAGGTTCTGGTTCACCTGCGGGTACTTCAGGTTTGATCGGATGCTCATCAGGCGTTGATAGGGCTTGAACCTCAAGTTGACGACCATAGTGCTGTACCACCAAGCCTTCTAAATCACTTGAAGTGTCGAGTTCTTCTTGACGTGTTTGATGTTGTTTCTGAATGCGACGTTGCTGCTGTTCAGTTAAACGACGTTTACGAATTAAAGCCATTCATATCCTAAAAAAACCATGAACTAAGGATGTCAAAAATAGCATGAAGCGGGGTACGAGTTACAGCCAAGATGCAATAAATTTGCTACTATAGCCGTTTTAAGCCTAATAAGATTGCACATTTATGAGCAGCACTCCTGATACTCGCCTCATTTGGATTGACCTTGAAATGACAGGTCTAGATACAGATAACGACCAAATTATTGAAGTTGCAACAATTGTGACGGATGATAACCTCAATATTTTGGCGGAAGGCCCTGTGCTTGCTGTTCACCAGTCGGATCGCGTGTTAAATGCGATGGATGAATGGAATACCCGTCAACATGGACAATCGGGTCTGATTGAACGCGTACGCCGTAGTAAACTCACTGCGCAAGATGCCGAACAACAAACCTTAGAATTCCTGAAAAAATGGGTGACCCCAAAATCATCACCAATGTGTGGTAATTCCATTTGCCAAGACCGTCGTTTCTTGCACCGTTTAATGCCGGAAATGGAGCAATTTTTCCATTACCGTAATCTTGATGTATCTTCAGTGAAAGAGTTGGCGAAACGCTGGCGTCCAGAAATCATGAGCGGCTTGAAAAAGAATGCCTCACATTTGGCGATGGATGATATTCGTGATTCGATTGTTGAACTCAAATATTATCGCGAGTATTTCTTTATTACCAATAAGTAAAGAATGACTGATTTATAGAAATTGAAAAAAGGGGCGAAAGCCTCTTTTTTTATAGCTGCAAAAATTATATCTCTATTTTTTGAGCAATTTTTTATGTTTATTTGATCGGTTGGATAATGTTGAAGATATAGATTATCGAATTGGGGCGGAATTTGATAAAATGCGCCGGTGTTTTTTAGATACCAGATGACGAATGACTGATCTTCCTGAAGATGATGAATATGAGCGCCGCTTTGCAGGTGTGGAAAAAATTTATGGAGATGAAGCTTTTCGTCAGTATGAACACAGCCATGTGATGGTGATTGGGATTGGCGGTGTCGGTTCTTGGGCAGTTGAAGCTTTGGCACGTACCGGCATTGCTGAGCTGACGATCATTGATATGGATGTGGTTGCTGCATCCAATATTAACCGTCAGTTGCCTGCCATGAGTTCGACCTTGGGACGTGAAAAAATTGAGGTGATGGCAGAGCGTTGTCATTCGATTAATCCACGTATCAAGATCAATCTGGTGGATGATTATTTAACACCCGAGAATGTCAAAGAACTGTTAGAAAACAAACCTGATGTGGTTCTCGATTGCATTGATGATGTCAAAGCCAAATTGGCGTTAATGCTGCATTGCCGATTTAATAAAATTCCTTTGATTGTATCGGGCGGTGCAGGCGGCAAGCTGGATCCCTTAAAAATTCGTGTTGCAGATTTGTCTAAAACTGAACAGGACCCGATGTTGGCCAAATTACGCAGTCAATTGCGTGCCAAAGGAATTTGTAAAAAGCCCAAAGAGAAGTTCGGCATTACCTGCGTGTATTCGATTGATAATCCATTCTCGAGTGCCGATGTATGCCCAAGTGCCGGCTTACGTTGTGGCGGATATGGTTCAGCTGTCGTAGTCACTTCAAGTTTTGCCATGGTGGCAGTTTCAGAAGTATTGAAAAAGCTGACGGTTAAAAAAGCGAAAACGGAAGCATCAAAATCATGATGTAAACCCGAGTCTGTTGATCTTTAAGCTGAGCATTAAATATATTTGGACGCTCCTGTTAAATTTCAGCAGATGATTACTGCTATTCATAAAAATTAAAACAATTGAAGCAGAGACATTTAACCAAGTTAAAAATAGTTCAGGTATTTGAGCAACTATAAAATTTATCGCTCATGAGCCTTTAATCAATCTAAACATAGATTCGACTTCTTAACTCTCTTTATAAGCAAATTCTTTTTCGTTGTTTCTTATGATCTTTAAGCCAATCTTTTATTATTCAAATGTATAAGTTGAGTAAGGTGAGATATCTAAAGTGAAAAATATCACTACTCTAGTAAAGAAGCGAATGCACAAAATTAAATAATTTCTTATTTCTAAAGTTTAGCTTCAGGAGAAGAGTAATGACGGATAATCATAATCGCGAAAAATTATGGCAACTGATCAAGGAAGTACGATATGCCATGATCAGTCATATGACTGAAACGCAGGAATTACATTCACAACCCATGACCATGCTTAATTCTGAGAAGACTGAGCAGATGAGTGAAAGTCACAATCTGTATTTTATCTTGAGTGATAGCAATGATCTGGTGAATGCAGTCAATTCCGGTCGTAATAAAATTGGATTATCTTTTGCCAAGCCCTCTGACAGCATTTATGTCTCGATTAGTGCACATGCCCATATCAGCACAGATGCTACCTTGATTGATCAACTCTGGAACCCGTGGGCTGAAAACTGGTTTGAAGGAAAGGAAGATCCGAGTGTATGTATCTTGGTGGCTGCAGCAGTCAGTGCAGAATATTGGAACGTGACTGACAATAAAGTGACTCAGCTATTTAAACTGCTTAAAGGCAGTCTTACTGGCCATGCTGGTGGAGTCGAAGCGGATCATAAAAAACTCAACTTATAATCCGCTGATCTTTAATACGGTTTAAAAGACAGGCTAAGTGTTTAGGTTTATTATAAATTTTCATTCATCTTATTTTTATGGTGATGAAGAACAAGAGATTAAGAAGAACACGTATAGATAAAAATACCTGTTCTTCTTTTTATATCTATTGAGCTGAATTTTTTAGCATCTTTATCAAAATTAAAGTCCAAAATAATAAGCCAACAGACAAATCACAATGGTCAACAAAATCAGTTTAATCACCCCAGATGCACCGACTTTATGTGGGGCATGTGCTTTGTGGGTTTTTAAATGGGGTGATGCGGGGGGAATCGTATGTGTTCCATCCAAAGGATTGGCAATTTCTACTTTGCTCAGTTTTGCAGACTGATAATGATTGGCGACCTTGACAATGAATTTTGCTCTTAAATCATCCAGTTTTTGCGAAAAGTGACGCAGATTCAGTTGTTCATCAGCTGTAAGTTCAGTGCCATCAGCATGAAACGGATGTTGCAGTTTGTGCTGAATATAAGTCGATAAGGCTTCTAAACGATGTAGTGTGGTATGGGCATAATCTGCTTGATATTCGGTTGGCAGTAAAGGCAGATATTTACTTTCGAGCAAGGGCGAGCCATCGGCATTTTCAGTATCAGCTTGAGTAAGGCCGTAATAAGGAAAATCCCGGTTTGCGGGTTCGCTAAAGCCTTGTGCAAATTTGCTATCAAATAATTCGTTATCAGTATAGGTCTGAATATCATCCCAATTTGGCTGTTGTAAATCTGCATCAACGCGCTTTGCAAGCTTGGGATTCAAATCAAAACGCCAAAATGTTTCCTGACGACATTGTTCTTGTTGCGGTTTCGGCGCGTCATAGTCATTGTCAGCGCTATACCATTCGGGGAGTTCTTTACCAAAAATCCAGGCGGTTTTTTTGTTATGTTCATGGCTGACAATAAAATGTGGAATCGCTAGTAGCTCTACATTGGCATTTGGATTTTTTTCGTCAATTAAAAGACTTGAACTATGTAAGCTAATACGATGACTGCCTTGTTTTTTTAGACCTTCAAGCCAGATTTGAAAATGTTGTGCCAGTAAATGTTGTGACATGAGATCACGGAAACGCAAGTTATGCTGGTTAAAAATGGAATGCTGTACCCAATGATTAAAGCTTAAATTCTGGCTGAGATACTCATTACCATAGGTGACCAAAGTCAATTGTTGTTTCCAAATTGGATCGAGTGCCATTGTTATTGATCTCATGAATAATGGCTTTATCTTATACTTTTTATAAATCTGGATGCCAATCTAATTTTCCTCTACAGGGAACTTCATCAATACGTTCAAAAACTGTTAGAATATGGGGTTTTATTATATTTTTAAATTGTTGCTTTGAGAGTTACTATGTCACTGGAAGCCCTGACCACTGAAGCGCTCGCTGCGATTGCAGCAGCTCAAGACCTTGCTACACTCGATCAAGTACGAGTGCAATTTACAGGGAAGAAAAGCCAGCTCGCGGAACAATCGAAGGCACTCGGTAAAATGGACCCTGAAGAACGTAAAGTTTTTGGGGCGAAAATTCACGCTGTACGTGAAGCCATTACCGGTGCATTAACGACACGCCAGGCGGAATTACAAAAAGCTGCACTAGAACAAAAACTTGCTAGCGAAATGATCGACATTACCTTGCCAGGTCGTGGTCAAAGCGTGGGGAGTATCCACCCTGTGACTCAAGTGCAAGAACGTATTTGCCAATTCTTTACCAAAGCGGGTTTTACGGTTGCGACAGGTCCTGAAGTTGAAGATGATTATCACAACTTTGAAGCCTTGAATATTCCGGGGCATCACCCGGCACGTGCCATGCATGATACGTTCTATTTTGATGTAAATCATTTATTGCGTACGCATACTTCAGGTGTGCAGATCCGTACCATGGAAACTCAACAACCGCCGATTCGCATTGTCTGCCCGGGCCGTGTTTATCGCTGTGATTCGGATCAAACCCATTCGCCAATGTTCCATCAAATTGAAGGCTTATACATTGCGGAAAATACCAGCTTTGCGGAACTGAAAGGTTTATTGATTAACCTGTTAAATGAATTCTTCGAAAAAGATTTAACTGTACGTTTCCGTCCATCTTACTTCCCATTCACTGAGCCAAGTGCCGAAGTGGATATTATGGATGAACGCGGTCGTTGGTTAGAAGTTCTAGGTTGCGGTATGGTGCATCCGAACGTGCTTCAAGCAGCTGGGATCGATCCTGAAAAATACAAAGGTTTTGCTTTTGGTCTGGGTGTAGAACGTTTTGCAATGCTTCGCTACGGTGTGAATGACTTGCGTATGTTCTTCCAAAATGATGTGCGTTTCTTACGCCAATTTGCTTAAGACTTTTAATAAATCCTCTCCTAACCTCTCCTTTAAAAAAGGAGAGGGACTCCGCGAAATGATTGGGGTTCTCGCCCTTTGAAAAAGGGGGAGTTAGAGGGGGATTCAAGAAATTAGATTTATAGGTTTTTATAGAAATGAAAATTAGCGAAAATTGGTTACGCACATGGGTCAACCCAGCCATTGATAGTGAAAAACTATCTGACCAACTCACCATGCTGGGTTTAGAAGTGGATGAGTTGGCTCCAGCGGCAAAACCATTTACAGGTGTGGTTGTAGGTGAGGTTCTCACTGTAGAACAACATCCGGATGCAGACCGTTTGCGTGTAACCACAGTGAACATTGGTTCTGGTGAGCCATTACAAATCGTGTGCGGTGCACCAAATGTACGTGCAGGTATGAAAGCGCCAGTGGCAACCATTGGTGCAGTATTGCCGGGTGATTTTAAAATCAAGAAAGGCAAGCTTCGTGGTATTGAATCACAAGGGATGCTTTGTGGCGCTTCTGAAATTGACCTTGAAGATAAAATTGATGGTCTTTTAGAGCTTCCTGCGGATGCGCCTGTAGGTGTAAATGTACGTGAATACTTAAACCTTGATGATCACGTGATTGATATCAGCATCACGCCTAATCGTGGTGACTGTTTTAGTATTCGTGGTATCGCACGTGAGATTGGTGTAATTAACCAATTACCTGTGACTGCACCTGAAATCAAGGAAGTTGCTGCAACAATCACAGACGTTAAAAATGTGGTTGTTGATACAGAAGGCTGTCCACGTTATTTAGGCCGTGTGATCAAAAAGGTCAATACCAAAGCACCGACACCTGAATGGATGGAGCGTGCGCTTGCTCGTTCTGGTATCCGTCAGCACAGTATCCTTGTCGATATTACCAACTATGTCTTAATTGAACTTGGTCAGCCGCTACACGCATTTGATGGTGGTAAAGTTCAAGGTGCAGTACATGTGCGTCAGGCAACTTCTCAAGAGAAACTGGTTCTGTTAAATGAACAAGAAGTTGAATTGACTGAAGATGTCATGGTGATTGCTGATGATGAAAAAGCATTAGCCATTGCCGGCATCATGGGGGGATTATCTTCATCTGTAACTGATGCTACAACTGAAATCTTCCTGGAATCTGCTTTCTTCGCACCATTACATATTGCAGGCCGTGCACGTCGTTATGGTTTACATACCGATGCATCGCAACGCTATGAACGTGGCGTCGACTTTGAATTGCCATTGATCGCAATGAACCGAGCATCTCAATTGATTGCTGATCTTGCTGGTGGTGAATTCGGTCCGATTACTGTTGCAGAAAAGGTTGAACTTTTACCAACCCGTGATGCGATTGAATTGAATCAAGCTCAAGTGGATCAATTGTTGGGTTACGTCGTAGAAAGCGACTTTATTACTGATGCGTTACAACGTCTCGGTTGTATCGTAACGGTAAAAGCACAAGGCGAGTGGAGCGTTATTCCTCCTTCGCATCGTTATGACATGACCATTTATCAAGACCTGATTGAAGAAGTTGCCCGTATTCACGGTTATGACAACATTCAGATCAGCTTGCCTGTAATTGATGTGAAGCTTGCAAAACATCAAGATCAGTTTGAATTGCCTCAACTTCGTCAAACATTGGTAACTTTAGGTTATCAAGAAGCGATCAGCTTTAGCTTTGCCGATGCCAAACTTGAAAAACAATTGAATCCAAATGTTAATCCATTGATGTTGGCAAATCCAATCTCAAGTGACTTGGCGGCGATGCGTTCGACTTTGTTATCAAGCTTGATTCCATGTGTGCAGTACAATATTAACCGCCAACAAAGCCGTGTACGTTTCTTTGAGCTCGGTTTACGTTTTGATTATCAAGATGCAAAAAGCATTCATGATCTTAAACAGATTCCGACTTTGGCTTTAATCGCTGTGGGTGCTAAAACCGCTGAATCTTGGCATGGTAAAGCACATCCAATGGATTTCTTTGACCTTAAAGGTGAAGTTGAAGAGATTTTAGCTGCTGGACGTGTAAAAGTTGAATATGTTCGTTCAGAACGTACATGGTTACATCCTGGTCAATCTGCTGAAATTTTAGTGGATGGCAAGTCTGTCGGTTACCTCGGCCGTTTACACCCATCTTTAGAAGATGAGCTTGATTTGGGCATCACCTGGGTGGCAGAACTCGATCAACAGGCTGTTTTGCAAACTTATGTATCTAATTTTACAGAATTATCACGTTTTCCATCGGTTAGACGTGATATTGCGCTTTTAATTAGTGATAAGATTAATGTTAGCGAAATTCAGCAACTTATCGGAAAAACGGGTGGAGAGTTATTAGGCTCGACTTGGTTGTTCGATGTGTACACTGGACAAGGTGTCGAAGAAGGTAAACGCTCATTAGCATTTGCAATGTTATGGCAACATCCATCACGTACACTTGAAGATGCTGAAATTAAATCGGGTATGGATCAAATAATCGAAGTGTTGCAAAACACTTATCAGGCGACATTGAGGGCTTCATGACAGCATTAACAAAAGCAGAAATGGCTGATCATTTAAGTGAGCTCACGAGTTTAAACCGTCGTGAAGCAAAACAAATGGTCGAGTTGTTCTTCGACGAGATTAGCCAAGCGCTAATCTCAGGCGAACAAGTAAAACTTTCGGGGTTTGGTAACTTTGAGTTGCGTGATAAACGTCAACGTCCAGGTCGAAACCCGAAAACGGGTGAAGAAATTCCAATTTCTGCACGCCGTGTAGTCACATTCCGTGCAGGGCAGAAATTCCGCCAGCGCGTAGGAAATGAGCAGATCGATTGATCTGCTTTTTTTATTTTAAAATATGCAAAACTCTATCACTTGAGTGACGGGGAAGCAGATTGCCTATGACTGGAAGTAATGTTGTAGCTGAAAATAAGATTGGATAATTTTTGTTTTACTAATCCTTATTTTTGCCATAAAAAAAGAGAGCCGTTAGGCTCTCTTTTTTTACTTAATAATCGTAAAGATTATTGAGCAGCAGCTTCAGAAGCAGCAGTAGCATCAGCAGCAGCGTCAACAGCTACAGAAGCAGCGTCAGCAGCTTCAGAAGCAGCAGCTTCAGCAGCAGGAGCAGCTTCAACAGAAGCAGCAGAAGCAGCAGCTTCAGCTTCAGATGCAGCTTCTACAGCTTCAGATGCAGCAGCATTAGCGTCAGCAGCAGCTTCTTCAGTTTTTTTAGCACAACCAACGAAAGCTAAAGTAGTAGCAACTGCAGCAGCAATAGCGATTTTTTTGAATAACATGGCATCACTCTCTAAAATATGAGATTAAAAAAAACCTATGTTAGCCTGTTGAGTGCTTTTATTCTTCCTAATATTTGTTAGGCAGTAACAATGCAAAGGCAGTCTAACTGGTCTGCAAATATGCTATCACTGCGCATTTTTAATTACTACTAGGGCGCAGGCAAAAAATGCAAAAAATGATGAAAAATGAGCAATTTATTAACAGAAAATAACAATCAAGTAGAGGGTTTATATTGGAGAAGTACTAAATAACTTGCTAAAAACTATAGTGTTTTTTTAATGAATATTTTAACAATCATAAGCTTGCATAAAAGTTTACAAAGAAAAAGGTCAATTGTAGCTTTATGTAAGTAAAGTCAACCAAATAAAAAGGCTATCGTTACAGATAGCCTTTTATACATAAAATAATAATGAATCGAATTAGCTAGTTGCTTTACGTTTCATTTGATCGAAGAAATCATCATTAGTTTTAGTTTCTTTCATACGATCAAGCAAGAATTCCATTGCTGCCAATTCATCCATAGGGTGAAGCAGTTTACGCAGAATCCAAACTTTACGTAAATTATCTTCGCTCATGAGACGTTCTTCACGACGTGTGCCTGATTTCTTGATATTCATGGCAGGGAACACGCGTTTTTCAGAAATACGGCGATCAAGGGTAATTTCCTGGTTACCGGTACCTTTGAATTCTTCGTAGATCACGTCATCCATCTTGCTGCCTGTTTCAATTAAGGCAGTAGAAATGATCGTCAGTGAACCACCTTCTTCAATATTACGTGCTGCACCGAAGAAGCGTTTTGGACGTTCAAGTGCATGTGCATCCAAACCACCCGTAAGTACCTTGCCTGATGAAGGAATAACCGTGTTATATGCACGCGCTAAACGAGTGATCGAGTCAAGCAGAATAACCACATCTTTCTTGTGTTCTACCAAACGTTTTGCTTTTTCGATGACCATTTCAGCGACTTGTACGTGACGAGCAGGTGCTTCATCAAATGTTGATGCAACCACTTCACCACGAACGGTACGTTCCATTTCGGTGACTTCTTCTGGGCGTTCGTCAATGAGAAGCACAATGAGGAAACATTCAGGGTTGTTACGCACAATCGACTGCGCGATAGTTTGCAACAACATTGTCTTACCGGCTTTAGGCGGAGCAACAATAATTGAACGCTGACCTTTACCAATCGGCGCAACCAAGTCAACAACACGTGAAGTTAAATCTTCAGTGGTGCCGTTACCCAACTCCATAATTAATTGTTCAGTTGGGAACAAGGGAGTTAAGTTTTCGAACAGGATTTTGTTACGTGAGTTTTCAGGCGTGTCATAGTTAATTTGATTAACTTTTAATAAGGCAAAATAACGTTCGCCTTCTTTCGGTGGGCGAATCGTTCCTGTAATCGTATCGCCAGTACGTAAGTTAAAGCGACGAATTTGAGATGGGCTGACATAAATGTCATCAGGACCTGCAAGATATGAACCTGCTGCAGAGCGGAGGAAGCCAAAACCATCAGATAGAATTTCTAAAACACCATCACCAAAAATTTCTTCGCCATTCATTGCATGGCGCTTTAAGATGGCAAAAATGATGTCTTGCTTACGGTTACGAGCCATTCCTTCTAGGCCCATAAACTCGGCAATCTTGATGAGTTCGCCAATCGGTTTTTTCTTGAGTTCAGTTAAATTCATAGGTGGTCAGATAGAATCAAAATTCTGGAATAGAGATGAGGAAAGGGAGCAACATTCAGCCGCTTGCACGCAATAAAAGTAACGTAATTGTATTTGCACAATAACAATTCAGAGGTCTGATTCATTGTTTCGAAGAAAAAAGTGTAAAAACAATTTCTGTTGCCGAGCGGCGATCTTATGTGTTGTGTCTTGTAAGAAAATTGCGGATTGAAAATCCTTTATTCCTTGAACATGTAATATAAGAGAGAATACAACTTTTGTCAATTTATAGACGAAAAAAATACGCTATCCGGAGATAGCGTATTGGATTAAATTGTACTGTTTTTGAATTAGATGTTTTCTTCAATAAATGCAGTCAATTTAGATTTTGGTGCTGCGCCTACTTGCTGAGCGACTACTTCACCATTTTTAAACATTAATAATGCAGGAATGTTACGGATGTTGTAATTCACGGCAGTTGCTTCGCAAGCAGTCACGTCAACTTTAACAACTTTAACTTTGCCTTCGAATTCTGCAGATAATACTTCTAATACAGGTGCAATGGCTTTACATGGTGCACACCAACCTGCCCAGAAATCTACAAGTACAGGAACGTCAGATTGTAAAACGTCAGCTTCGAAGTTTGCATCAGTTGTGTTTACGATATTGCCAGACATGGATATGCTCCAGATAAAATTTTAAGATAGTTCTATATCTATAAGTATTACATAGCCTCGTTTAACTATGTAGTCGGATCTGTAGATTTTCAAACATTATATTGAGTTTGTCTAATTGATGCTCACGATATTGATAATCGTGACATGCAATTGTCAATTATAAAAACATAAAAACTGATTCATTTGAGCTGATAAATGGCTTTTAAATTGGATGGTTGTGAATTACTCTAAGCATAATTCTTATAGGTTCGTTGAATAATGTCTGATTTTTTGATTGATGAAGAGTTACTTGCTGCCATCGATATGGGGTCGAACAGTTTTCATCTTGCTATTGCACGTGTAGATCATGGCGAAGTGAAGAAAGTTGCTTCAATGTCAGAAAAAGTACAATTGGCTGCAGGTCTTGATGAAAATAAAAACCTGACTGAAGCCGCACAGCAACGGGGTTTGGCTTGTTTGGCACGCTTTGTCGGACGCTTAAGCTCAGTACAGGCGAACCGGATGCGAATTGTAGCGACCAATGCTTTGCGTCAAGCCAAGAATGGTCATGAATTTATTCAAAAAGCTGCGGAGATTTTACCCAAACCGATTGAAATCATTGCCGGTCGTGAAGAAGCACGTCTGATTTATTTGGGTGTCTCACATACCATGGCCAATAGTGGTCGTCGTCTGGTAATTGATATTGGTGGCGGCTCTACAGAACTGATTATTGGTGAAGAATTCGAGCCAATTCATACAGAATCTTTGCAAATGGGCTGTGTCGCCTTTACTAAAGCTTATTTTAGTGAAGGTGAAATTAATCAGAAAAGTTTTGATAAAGCAGTGGTTGCTGCACGTAAAGAACTTTCAGGTATTGCCAACACTTACAAAACAGCGGGTTGGGATACGGTTGTCGGTTCAAGCGGCACCATTAAAGCCTGTCGTCAAATTACCGTAAATATGGGCTGGAGCGATGAGAAGGAGAACTTGACTCGCGAAGGTCTAGAAAAACTCAAAGAAAAATTACTCAAATTTAAACATATCTCTGAAGTCGATTTTGATGGTTTAAAAGAAGACCGTCGAGCAGTTTTGCCAGCAGGGGTTGCCATTTTATATGCTGTGTTCGATGTACTAGAGTTGAATAAGCTGGTGTATTCCGATGGTGCATTACGCGAAGGTGTGATGTATGACTTGCTGGGTCGTTTCCAGCATGAAGATATTCGTGACCGAAGTGTACAAGCTTTAATGGGACGCTATAACGCAGATCCCAAACAGGCTGAACGGGTGGTGAAAACTGCGCAGCATTTATTTGATGGTGTAGCTAAGACACTGAATTTAAACAGTGAAGACAGTGATTTATTGCGTCGTGCAGCCTATTTACATGAAATTGGCTTGGCGATTAGTCATGCGGGTTATCACCGTCACGGGGCATATTTATTACAACATTCAGATATCGCTGGCTTCTCGCAAATTGACCAAAACCACCTTTCACACTTAGTGGCGCATCATCGTCGTAAGTTGCGCAGTGACAGCCGAGTGGATGTAATGAAGGTAGGTGGTAGCAAATTAGTTTACTTAAGTCTATTGCTTCGTCTTGCTGTTTTACTTAATCATAGTCGCAGCGATGAGATGCTTCCTGCCATTGAATTAAGTGTCGACAATGAGCAACAATGGCAACTAAGCGTTTCTGGCGATGCCAAACAATGGCCTTTGCTTGTAGCAGACTTGCATGATGAACAAGTGCAGTTTAAGCATTGGGATATTGAATTGAATATTCAGTCGGAACAATTTATCTATTAACAAGTTATTGGTTAACAAGCTATTGTTAGTTTTGGGATAATGGTCGACCTATGAAAAATAAAGCTACTCAATCTAAGGCATGGACAACGGTTCAAATTGCACGTCATCCGGAACGTCCGCAATTTTTGGATTATGTTGGTGAAATCTTCACTGAATTCGATGCTTTACATGGTGATCGGTTGTTTGGTGATGATGGTGCAATGATCGGTGGCTTGGCACGTTTTAATGGTCAGCCAGTCATGATTGTTGGGCAACACCGTGGTCGCAGCACGCGTGAAAAATTGCAACATAACTTCGGTATGAGTAATCCTGAAGGCTATCGCAAATCACAGCGTTTGCTTGATATGGCTGAACGATTTAATCTGCCAGTCTTTACTTTTATCGATACCATGGGTGCATATCCAGGTGTGGGTGCAGAAGAACGCGGTCAGGCAGAAGCGATTGCCACCAGTCTTGCACAGCTTTCAAGCTTGAAAGTGCCTGTGATTGCAACAGTATTGGGTGAGGGCGGTTCTGGTGGTGCACTGGGTATTGGTGTGGCAGACCGTGTGGTGATGCTATCTCACAGTATTTATTCAGTCATTTCACCTGAAGGTTGTGCATCCATTTTATGGAAAACAGCTGAAAAAGCCGAACAAGCCAGTGAAGCTTTGGCATTGACTGCTGAAAAACTCAAAAAAATGGGTATTGTGGAATATGTGGTTGACGAAGGTGAAGGTGCACATTTGCAGCCTGAACAAGTCATGCAAGATCTTAAAGATGTGTTACAACAGGCTTTAGAAGAATTGCAATCGATGGATGCGAATGAAAGATGCGAAGCACGTTACCAGCGTTTAATGAAGTTTGGCAGCGACAATTTAGGTCTGGCGTCTTAAATCAAATCCAGTGCTTTCCTCCTGAAAGCACTTTTTTAATTGGATGTAGTGGCGGCATGGATTCCATGCTGCTGCTGCATTTAATGTCTTATTTATATCCTGAAAAAATCCGTGCCATCTATATTGATCACCAATTGCAAAAAAATAGTGCAGATTGGGCACAGTTTGTATCTGATCAATGTGCAGCGCTGAATGTGCCTTGTATTGTTGAAGCGGTCAAAGTGCAAGCCGGCAACTTGGAACATCAGGCACGTACGGCACGTTATCAAGCCTATTCAAAACATTTAAAACCCAATGAAATTTTAGTTCTGGCGCATCATCAGCAAGATCAAGCGGAAACTTTAATGTTGCGTTTGCTCTCCGGTGCCGGAGTGCAGGGTCTAGCTGCCATGAAACAGGTCGATGTTCGTGAGCAATTTACCATCTGGCGACCGCTGCTGGATATCTCGCGTGAGCAGATTTGCCAATGGGCAACTCAACTCAATGTGCAAAATATTGAAGATCCGACCAATTTAGATACCCATTATGATCGCGCCTGGTGCCGTCATGAATTGTGGTCAGTCTTGCAAAAACGCTATCCTAAAATGCAACAGGCACTCAGCCGCACCAGCTATTTAATGCAAGATGCTGACGAAATTCTGCAAGAAGTATTACAACAAGATTTAGCATTTTGTGGATCAGTAACAGAACTTGATTTAAAAAAATTATCCCAATTATCAAACGCGCGTCAAAGACAACTGTTATCTGCTTGGATGAAAGGGCAGGATACCTATCGCCCGAGTTTTGAGATGGTGGAACGCTTGTTGCATGAAGTGATCGCATCCAAGTCGGATGCGCAAGCCGCATTGCACTGGAATCAATATTATTATGTGCGTTATCAGCAAAAACTTTTTCGTTTAAGGTCTGAAGAATATCTGGCTGAAAAAAGTGAATCTAATATTTCCACGCAAGTGATTCGTTTGGAATTAAATAAAAAGATAGAAGTGCTTTCAGGACAGTATGTTGCTGAAACTGCAAAAATAGGATTGTCAGCGACATTGTTAGGCAAAGAATTGAATCTGGTGATGCGCCAAGGTGGAGAAAAAATTCATTTGTATGGACGAATTGGTGCTTGGCCGTTAAAAAAAGCCATTCAGGAAGCACAAATTTTTCCTTGGCAGCGTCATAGAATTCAAATATTAAGCATAGATAATGTTATGCTTGGTGTTTTTACACCGAAAGGGTTTTGGTTGGCTCAATCTGAATATTGTGAAGTCGGTGGTTGGCAACCAAATTTGATCTCTTAGTTAAAAAATTCTAATTCGAGTATGATTCATGAATGCAGCTTTAAATTGTAATATTTGTTTTATTGGTGGCGGTAATATGGCTCAAGCCTTAATTGGCGGGCTCATTTCGCGTGGTTTGCCAGCAACACGTATTACAGTTTCTGATCCGGTCGAAAAAGTACGTCTTTTATTAGAAGAAAAAGATGTGCATGTGACCGATGACAATATTGCTGCCATTCGTGATGCCGATATCGTACTTTTTGCGGTGAAGCCACAAGTGTTGGCGAGCGTATTAAAACCGCTGAAAGGTTTATTCGACGGTAAATTGGTGATGTCGATTGTTGCGGGGGCTGAAATTGCAACCATCGCAAATCTGTTAGACACTGATCGAGTTGTTCGTGTAATGCCGAATACGCCTGCTTTGGTACAAACAGGGGCACATGGTTTGTATGCGACTGATGCGGTTGATGCAAAAGACCGTGAGCTTGCAAGCCAGGTTTTAGCTGCAACGGGCTTAACCCTTTGGGTAAATTCAGAAGCACAGATTGATGCAGTCACTGCAGTGTCTGGTTCTGGTCCAGCATATTTCTTTTATATGATGGAAAGCATGATTCGTGCAGGGAAAAACTTGGGCCTAGATGAGAAAGTGGCGACAGCCCTGACTTTGCAAACGGCTTTAGGTGCTGCACAAATGGCAATCACCAGTGCAAACACACCTGCTGAGTTGCGTAAAAATGTGACCTCTCCAAATGGTACAACACAGGCTGCACTCGAAGTTTTTGATCGTGCACAAATCTCGCAAAATATTCAGGCCGCTTTGGCTGCAGCTCAAAAGCGCAGTCAAGAACTTGCTCAAGAGCTAAGTGAAAGTAGCAAATAACTCGTTTTTATTTAGGAAAGTTCCAGTATGGGTGCAAACTCTGCGCTAATTTTTGGCATTATCATTAACGTAGCGATTTTGCTCGTGTTCTTCCGTTTTCTCATGCAGTTGGCAGCGGTGAATGCTTATAATCCAGTGGTAATGTCTACGGTAAAAGCCACGAAAATCGTGGATGTCTTTGGTCGTATTTTTCCCACTGTGGCAAAAGGTCGTGTCAATTTAGCGGCTTTGGCGTTGGTGGTACTGTTATATTTACTCAAGATCTTTGGGGTAATGTACCTTTCAGGTGCCATGCCGAATAGTCCGGTACATTTGGTGATTTTAACTTTTGTCACCATGATTCAGGACTTGATTCGTTTCTGTCGTTATTTGATTTTTGCGACGATTATTTTAAGTTGGGTCGTGATGTTTACACAATCTCGCTCGCCTTATATTGAAGTGATTCAAGAACTGGCAGAACCATTGCTTGCACCGTTCCGTCGCATTTTGCCGAATATGGGGATGATTGATTTATCTCCAATCATTGCATTTTTGACTTTGTATATTGCTGAAATCATCATGAATCAAGTGGCGATTGTGCTTTTGACAGGGCTCTAAAATTTGTTCAATAAAAAAGGACTCGATGGAGTCCTTTTTTATTGCCTTTTGAAACGCTCTATTTTTTATGGAAATAGAAAATGGCATGAGGTGAGTAGCAAAAATTTGGAGTTCCTCTCCCTGAGCAAACTTGAAAGCACTGCTTTCAAGTAAAGCGCAAGAGAGGTTAGGAGAGGGATATTAAAAAATTTAACCTCTCCCTAACCCTCTCCTAAAAGGAGAGGGAACTCTCTACTTCTTTAATGTGCCTCATCCCAATTCATGCCTTTGCCCACTTCCACAATCAATGGAACTGAAAGTTTTACCACGGATTGCATCACTTCAGCCAGTTTCGGTGCAAGTTCATCGGCAATGTCGGCATCCACTTCAAATACCAATTCATCGTGTACCTGTAACAGCATTTTGGCTTGATCTTTCGGTAACATTTTATCGACTTCAATCATCGCCATCTTGATGATGTCGGCTGCACTGCCTTGAAGCGGTGCATTGATTGCAGCACGTTCAGCACCTTTACGGACCATCATATTTCGTGCATCGATATCCGGTGTATAAAGGCGACGACCTAAAATCGTTTCAACAAAACCTTGTTCCAAAGCCACCTGACGCGTACGTTGCATATACTCATAAATGCCCGGATAGCGATGGAAATATTTCTTGATATAGTCTTGCGATTCTTGGCGGGTAAAGCCGAGTTGACGAATCAAACCAAATTCAGACATACCATATAAAAGCCCAAAGTTGACGGCTTTGGCTTGACGACGTTGATCATGGGTGACGTCTTCAAGCGCAATTCCCAAAACTTCAGCCGCGGTACGGCGATGCACGTCTTGACCATGCTTAAAGGCATCGACCAAGGCTTCATCCTGTGAAAGATGCGCCATTAAACGCAATTCAATTTGTGAATAATCGGCTGCAAGCAATACACGACCTTCAGGTGCAATAAAGGCTTTGCGAATTTGACGGCCAATTTCTTCACGCACAGGAATGTTCTGCAGGTTAGGATCAGTCGATGACAAGCGACCTGTTGTCGTTAAAGCCTGATGATAACTGGTATGCACACGACCACTATCATTGTTGGCCTGTTTTTGTAGACCATCGGTATAAGTACTTTTCAGTTTTGAAAGACCACGATATTCCAAAATTAAAGCGGTAATTGGATGGTCAATTTTTTCCAGGATACTTTCACTGGTACTGTATTGGCCAGTCGCTGTTTTCTTGCCACCTTTGAGTCCAAGCTTGTCAAATAACACTTCACCGACCTGTTTTGGCGAGCTGACATTAAAGCTTTGTCCTGCCAATTCGGTAATCTGGTTTTCGAGGTTTTGAATGGTATTTGAAAATTCCACACCTAGTTGATCCAAGAATTTCAGATCAAGCTCGATACCGTTTTCTTCCATGATGGTCAGAACACGGGCAACCGGCATTTCAATATTGTGCAAAATATTGTTCAGCTCAGGAATGGCCTGTAATTTTTTAGACAAAACTTCATACAGACGATAAGTAACATGCGCATCTTCAGCCGCATAATGCGCTGCTGTTTCGATCTCGATCTGATTAAAGGTTTTCTGTTTAACCCCTTTGCCGGCAACCTGTTCAAAGGTTGTGGTCAAATGGCTCAAATATAAACGCGCAACATCATCCATGCCATGACGGGTCGCCACAGAATTTAAAACATATGAAGCCAGCATGGTATCGAAATACCAGCCTTGTAATTCAATGCCGTGATTTTGCAAGATGTGGGCATCATATTTTAGATGATGTCCAATTTTCTGAACGGAATCATCTTCTAAAATGGGTTTGATTTGCGCAAGGATGGTTTCACGATTTAGCTGTTCCGGTGCATCTTTATAGTCGTGTTCCAGCGGAATGTAATAGGCATCGTTGGCATCAAAAGCCAGTGAAAAGCCGACCATTTCAGCGACACGATAATCCAGACTGGTGGTTTCTGTATCGAAAGCAAAGCGTTTTTCAGTACTTAAACGTGTGAAGAGTTTGTCCCAATCCGCCTGAGTTAAAATCGTGTGATAATTCGCTTTTCCCAGTTGATCATCTACGCTGGTAATATCCGCCTGATCTTCAGTTTCAATTACGACTTCTGAGTGTGCAGATTTCTCAATGACTTTAGAATTTTGTTTATAAACTGAATTATTCGGATTATTTGGATGGTCCAGAGACTGTAACTGGTTACGGAATTCAAGTTCGGTATACAGGCGACGCAGTTCTTCGACATTGGGGTCAAGAAGTTTAAGATCTTCATAAGTGAGGCCCATATCAAGGTCGCAAACAATACTGGCTAATTGATGGTCTAGGGTAATGCCTTCAACATTGTCTTTAATGTTTTGACCGACTTTACCTTTGATTTGATCGACATTTTCTAAAATGCCACCAATGGAACCGTATTCGGTCAAAAGTTTAGCCGCGGTTTTAGCCCCCACGCCCGGTACGCCACGAATGCCATCCGAAGCATCGCCCATCAGGGTTAAATAATCGATAATTTGATTCGGCCACACCCCGAATTTTTCAAACACGCCATCGACATCCATCGGTTTGTCTTTAAAGCTGTCTTCTAAGGTTACTTTGTCGGTAACCAATTGGGCCATGTCTTTATCGCCCGTGGAAATCAGCACCTGATAACCTTCTTTTTCAGCACGTTTAGCCAGTGTTCCAATCACGTCATCTGCTTCAGCGCCTGGAAGAGTGTACAAAGGAATACCCAAAGCACGGATCAGGTTGTGAAGATAGGGAATCTGCTGAGAAAGTTCATCCGGCATACTTGGACGGTCACCTTTATAAATCGGTGAAAGCGCATGACGAAACGTCGGTTCAGGCGTGTCAAAAATCACCGCCATATGGGTCGGTTGAATACGGCGCATCAACTTTTGAATCGCAGAAATGGCACCACGAATTGCGTTGGTCTGTAAACCAGTCGAAGTGGTTAGTGGTGGCAGTGCATGGTACGCACGAAATAAAAAATATGAGCCATCGACCAAAACAAATGGTGGCATTGAAGGATTCCTAATTCAAATATCGGGCTTATTGTACGTGATTTTGCACATGAACATAGACTCATCATCAAACAAGCGTGTTACCGAATATCTGATGAATGCTTAAAAATCAAAGTCCGAGCTGTTGTATGATCGGGTCAAAAGGATTGAGATAAAGAAAAGATGCACAAAGGGCAGAGCGAAATCCGGATGATTTGGCTGATGGTATTAATTATTGTCGGGGTGGGGTCTTGGTTTTTAGAGCTACGCATATTCACGTATTTATGTGGATTGGCCTTTGTCATGAGCGTGATGCAATATGTCGATGCCATCCAGACACCCACAGTGAAAATTGCTGCAGAAATAAAACCTTCAGTTCAGGAAACCTCTAAAGTTCCCTTATATCTTTCTTCAATTGTTGCCATTGTCGGTGGTGCAATGGAGTGGGGTTTTGTCGTGGGGCTTGGCATCACGGCGTGGATTTTTTTCTTTCTGAGATGGTTACGCCGTTTAGAAGGTTTATTAAACCAAGTGCAAACGCGCTTACATCAGACGCCAATAAACCTATCTTCTACTGTCGAAAATCCACCCACTCAACTTCCTGAATCTCAAATTGCTTCCCCTTCATTAGAACTGATTGATCAGCTAAAACAATGGATCTTTCAAGGAAATCCTGTTTTAAAAGCGGCAATATTGGTACTGGTGATTGGCATCGTATTATTATTACGTTTTGCTACCGAACATTGGCAACTCAGTCTGGCATTGAAGCTGGCGATTGTTGCGGGTATCAGTGTCGCAGTTACAGCATTGGGGTATTGGTTCCAGAATAAAAACCGCAGTTTTGCACTGGCTTTAGAAGGCTTGGGTTTAGCGGCATTATTTTTGACCTTATTCTTTGCTTATTACAATGCCGTGATTCTTACTCTGGGCATGGCTGCATTGTGCTTTGCCGTCATTATGGGCGTGACACTGGCGCTAAGCCTAAAACAACAATCGATTGAACTGGCACTGATGGCGATGATCATTGCCTATATTGCGCCATTTACCTTGCCAGTTCGCAATGCCACCGCCATTGAATTGATTGCTTATTATGTGGTGATTAATCTTGCCGTTGTCGTGCTAAGCACATTACGCCCCTGGAAAATCCTCAATCAAATTGCTTTTTTAATGACGGTAATTGTCGGGGGAGGCTATGCCTTTTATCAGGGGGAAGAGCAAGAACGCAATACTTTAACCTTATTGGTCATGATCCATACTGCCATATTTGTATGGCTGAGTTTTCGTTTTAGCCAGCTCATTGCCAAAGAGGATCTTGCTCAATTCAAACTCAAACCTGCTTTAGATATTGCCCTTATTTTTGGCGCACCGATTGTTGGTTATATTTTTATATATTTAATGCATTTTGAAGAGATGTTTTGGCAAGCAGGTGCAAGTCTGGCATTTGCAGCAGTTTATGCAGGCTTGTATCAACTCTCTAAACGCAATCAGGCGGTGCAGCTGATTTCACAAAGCTATTTTAGTTTAATGCTGATTTTCCTGGCCCTGATTCCACCGATTCTTTTACACAAACAATGGAGTGTCATCGGCTGGGCAGTTGAAGGACTGATTATTTTTACTTATGCCTTGTATCGTAAGTCGGAGATCAGTCGTTATCTGGCAATGGGCTTGCTAATTGTTGCCGGATTATCCAGCTTTTATTATCTGGTGGAACTGAATGAATTTCCACGTGAGATGTATTGGGGACTATGTCTGAGCTATTTTGCTGTGGTTCTGGTCGCCAATAGTCGTGAATCTTTTAGAAATCAGCTGACCAATTCAACCATCGCTTTTCACTGTTTGCAGATGCTGTCTGCAACTACGATGTTCATTGTGTTATTGCTTGATGAAATTGATGGTTCTCATCAACTTGTGATGAGTCTGTTGATTGTCAGTGGATTATATCTGCTGATGAATGAGGTCATACTACGTTGCAAAGCCACATGGTCATGGCTATTTCCTAAATGGCTGGGCTTAATTCCAGTCTTTGTTTTTGCATTGATCATTGTGATTGATCATAGTAAACAGGGTGTTATTGTTTGGTTATCTATGTTTGATCGGGTCGGCTTTGCACTCTCTGGCCTGATGTTAACTGCATTATGGCTGCGTCCAATGTTGGGTGTGCGAACTGAAAAAGAGTGGGTCAGCTTTGGAACTTTAACCAGCCTTGCCATGACCAGCTTAACTTTGCTTCCGAGCATGCCTTATATCAGTGTGGTGATTTTGCCTTTGCTGTTCTGTGCCTGGTGTTATTGGCAGGTGGATAATCCAGACTGGAAAATGTTCTGGCAAGCACGTAGTACTTTGCTGCTGATGGCGACATGGATTGTGTGCTCGCAACTGTTTACCCAACAAGCTTTCCAAAGCTATTTTCTACCAATTATTAATCCATTTGATTTGGTCAGTATTGCCATGCTGGCGTGCTTTATCTGGATGTTGTCATTGCAGGTTAAATCAGGTCTGGATAAAGGCATCGTGGCGGTGCTGATGGTGCTCAGTTTACTGTGGTTAAGCAGTTATATTATGCTACGGGCATTACACATGTATTTAGATACGCCGTTTAACGAACTCGCTTTATGGGAAGATGGCACCGTTCAACTCAGTTTGACTTTGCTGTGGGTGAGTTTGGCCTTCATGACCATGAGCCTTGCCAGCCGAAAACAACTACGTTCAGTCTGGATTTTGGGTGGCAGTATTTTGGTGATTGTGACCTTGAAGTTGGTGCTGTTTGATTTATCGCATATCGGGACTTTAACCCGGGTGATTTCATTCTTGGGTGCGGGCTTTGTGATGTTGGTGATTGCTTATATCGCCCCGATTCCTGAAGGGGAGAAAGCGAACCCCTCATCCCGACCTTCTCCCTGAGCCATATATGGCGTAAGAGAAGGAGAAGTTCCCTCTCCTTATAGGAGATGAGAAGCAATGCTTCGCAAGGGAGAGGTAAAACAAATTGGGTGAGTGTGCTAAAAAAACTATTTTAAATCCGCCTCTCGCTTCACTTCTTTGGCATTGGCATATTGGTCAATATCTTCCTCATTTAAAGGCTGAACATTCGCAGGACGATCGACAAAGCCCATTTTCGGCACCGGGATTTCAATCTGATTGTCCAGGAAACCATTGCGTATACGTTCCTGCATCTCATCCCGAACTTTTAAAAAGTTTTCACGATCACACCAAATCGCAAATAACAGTTCAATGGAGGATTCTCGGAAGGCGGTAACGGTCACGGCAGGTTTTGGGTCAGCTAAAACCAGTGGATACTTGTTGGCAACATCAAGCAGAACTTCCCGAACTTTAATGATGTCTTCATGAAAGTTGATGGCCAAGGTAATTGGAATACGCCGAATCGGAAACTTAGACAAGTTATACACGGGTGCACGAATCAGCTGTTCATTCGGTACGCGTACATAGACATTGTCTTGAGTCAGCAGTTTGACCGAGAGTAGATCAATTGAAATCACTTCACCTTCAATGGTATGACCACGAATTAAAGTCATTTGCACGGTATCGCCAATTTCAAAAGAACCTTCACCAATCAAAAATAAACCACTGATTAAGTTGGAAGCAGAGGTTTGTGAAGCAAAACCCAAGGCTACGGTTAAAATACCGGCCGCACCTAAAAATACACTTAGTTTAAAGCCGGCTTCTTTAAGGCTGGCCATCACAAAAATCAGGAAGATGAAATAGAAAATACCGCGTCGCCAAACCAGACTTTGGTGCGCATTAAAACGTGAACCGATGGTGCGGATAAAAGTATTTGAAACAAAACGGGCAATTAAAAAACCGATAAAACACAGCACCACCGCAACGATAATTTCAGTCAGGCGTTCCGTATTGATATTGGTAAAAATGCCCTTGACGCTTTGGGTGATTTCTTTCGGAATATTTGAATCTGCCATATTGCCCCCTAGAAAAATGAATCAAACATATTAAACAAAGCACTTGCGGGAGCGCGTGGCGGATGCAGATACATCACTTCGCCTGCATGGGGTGGGGTACGGTTTTCAATCCGAATTCGCGGCGGTCGATCCGAACCTTCATGCAAGACTTTAATTTGTGAAGTCCATAACCGTCCGGTACTTTCACTATAAAATAAGGGGAGTGCAGAAACAGGTACATTCATCCGGTCAAAGCGTAATTGTTGATGGCTGGTGTTATGAAATTCAATCGGGGTGACAGCACGAAAAGCACGTGGTTTTAATTGATGCAATTCAGTACGACCATCGACCGAAGTGGCATAGCAAATTTCTCCAGTGCGATGATTCGGGCCAAACCAGGTATCTTTCGGCAGAATCACAGGAATATCAAACAGCGGATCTTTTTGTCCTTCTACAAAACCGGCAATCCATAACGGTGTGCTGATATAAAGCGTACCGCGTTGTCCGGCAGGAATATAAATCGGATCAATCGGTTTGATCACCACGGAACGATCTGCCAAACGCGGCATAAGCTGTAACTTATTTTGCGTTGACTTGAACATATAGCGTTCTACTTTGACCGGTTGTGGAAAACCAAAATTGGGATCTTCAATTTGATGCCACTTTTGTTCATAGTCGTACTGAACTGGAGGGCGATGAAATTCCAGCCGCCATTCTTGTAATCCACGGGTAAGACGAAATAACAGCGAACCAAACTGCCATGCTTTGGGCTGATTCAATTCAAAAGTGTGTTCACCCCACCATTTTAAATTCGGGTGCTCTGGTTCGATCAATTCATTGCTTTTAGACAACGGCACATTTCCTTTATTGCTTAATCAGTAAAAACAGACTTCACGCTGTCTTATGCTTAGAGTACACTCAAATCAATTTATTCATCATTATAAACTTTGATGCAAATACTTAAACAATTACAAATACCCTATAGTTTTGCCAAGCGTCATGGCGTATTGCTTCGATACGAGGGTGATCAGGCCTTTATTGTGCGCCGTGAAAATACACCATTGCTGGCTATACAAGAAGCACGGCGATATTTAGGCCATGCTGCACAGCATCAATTATGTAGCGAACAAGAATTTCATCAATTGCTCAGTTCAAGCTTTGCCGGAGATACTGGAGAATCGCAACAAGTGGCTGCAGGTCTGGAAGATCATCCCGATTTACTCAGTTTGGCGGACTCAGTGCCTGAAGCTGAAGACCTGATGGATCAGGAAGATGATGCACCGATTGTACGACTGATCAATGCACTTCTGTCTGAAGCGATTCGCGTGGGTGCTTCCGATATTCATATCGAATCTTTTGAAAAAAAATTATCCGTACGCTTACGTGTCGATGGGCAACTTCGAGAAATTGTACAGCCTCGCCGTGAATTGGCGCCACTTTTGGTGTCACGTATTAAAGTCATGGCAAAACTGGATATTGCTGAAAAACGCGTGCCGCAAGATGGTCGTATGTCTTTAAGACTGGCTGGTCGTGAAGTGGATGTGCGTGTATCGACTTTGCCATCGTCGCATGGTGAACGTGTGGTGATGCGTTTGCTGGATAAGCAAGCCGGGCGTTTGAATATGACGCATTTGGGCTTAATGCAGCCTGATTATGAGCGCTTAACCCATCTGGTACATCGTCCGCATGGCATTATTCTGGTGACTGGACCGACAGGTTCGGGTAAAACTACCACCTTATATGCGGCATTATCCGACCTGAATGATGGCTCAAAAAATATTTTGACTGCCGAAGATCCAATTGAATATCAATTGGAAGGTATTGGACAAACTCAGGTGAATACCAAAGTAGATATGACCTTTGCCCGCGCTTTAAAAGCGATGTTGCGTCAGGATCCCGATGTGGTAATGGTCGGAGAGATTCGTGATCTGGAAACTGCAGAAATTGCGGTTCAAGCGTCCTTAACTGGTCACTTGGTGCTTTCAACCTTGCATACCAATACTGCGATTGGTGCGGTCACACGCCTAAAAGACATGGGTATTGAGCCGTTCTTGCTCGCCAGTTCTTTGATTGGTGTGATTGCCCAGCGTTTGGTTCGTACCTTATGTCCACGTTGTGCAACATGGCATGAAGCTGATGCTTTTGAAACTGACATTTTCCGCCATTTAGATGTCGGTACTGAACTGAAATTACCGCAACCCAAAGGTTGTGAACACTGTTCACATACCGGTTTTATGGGACGTACTGCCATTTATGAAATTGTCCCTGTCGATGATCAAATGCGCCGTTTAATCCATGGCAATGTTGCAGAATATGAAATTGAAACGTATGCGCGTAAACAGTCGGGTTCTATTCGTGATGATGGTTTACGCAAAGTAATAGCAGGAAAAACCACCTTGGAAGAAGTGCTTCGCGTCACCAATGAAGCAGCAGATTAGCGAAGTACTTTGAGTTTATATGGTTAGAAAAATTGCTGAACTTATCAAAGTTCTGCAATTTTTTTCATCAGTTGAGTGCGAAATGGGGGTAGTCGGATGGCTAGGATTAACTGGGCTTCATTTTCATAAAACTTCTGCCAGGTTCGAATTATTTTTAAAGTAAAAATATCTTAGGTTTTGAGCTTTTTATATCTGTTAATGATGCTGTTAAGACTTTTTTTAGCAAATTATCTTTTAATAAAATTCAGTAAATTTTATGTGGTTTGGGGGAGTGTGCAATTACCGAATGGCTAGATTCACCTGAGATTTGCCTTGCTTTACTGAGTGAATCAGATCAGTAGGTCTAGCTCATGTAGATGAGAGATTTGAGATGTGATTAATAGATTCTATCCTAAAATCACCTGATTCATTGTAGGATAGATTCAGATTCTACTTAGGTAATCACATTCAACGTCACATTAATATTGCCACGTGTTGCATTGGAATAAGGGCAAACAATATGCGCGGAATCCACCAGTTTTTGCGCTTCAGCCTGATCCATACCTTCTAAATGAATATTCAAGGTCACTTCAATCCCAAAACCTGTCGGGATGGGGCCGATCCCCACTTCACCTTCGATATAGGCATCTTTAGCGATATTTAATTTATCGCGGTTGGCGACAAATTTCATGGCACCGAGGAAACACGCTGAATAACCGGCTGCAAAAAGTTGTTCGGGATTGGTGCCACCACCCGCACCACCCATTTCTTTAGGTACGGCTAATTGGACATCCAAAATTCCATCGGATGATGTTGCACGCCCATCACGTCCACCGGTTGCTTTTGCTTTTGCTGTATAGACTGCTTTTTCTAAAGGCATTTTTATGATCCCTGTAATTTTGATATGAGCTGTTATCGTGTGGGATTTTGATGAAAGAATAAGCAGGGATTTTGTAATTTTTATATAGTAAAAATTTAAAGCTGAATTGAATTAAAAATTAATAATTTTACGGTGCTGAATTAAAGGCATAGATGCACGAACAGCTTCTTGCTCAGTAAGATCAAAAGGAACCGTAATTAAACTTGCACCTTCGGTATCAATGATATCTAAAATTTGACCACGACTATTGGTAGCACCTGCATGTCCCCAAGTTTGACGCTTTTCACCATGCCAGCCTTGTTGAGCAGCTCCTAAAACATGACATTGACTATCTATTGCACGTGCTTGCAACAGTAACTGCCAATGCATTTGACCGGTGGTGTAGGTAAATGCTGCAGGTGCCGTCAGGATATTTGCACCTTGGCTACGCAAAGTGAGTGCCAGTTCAGGAAAGCGTAGGTCATAACAGACCATCAGACCAATATTGCCAAAAGGTGTTTTTGCAACAACTACATCTGTACCTGGCTCAAAAAATTTAGATTCCTGATATCCACCGACAGCATCACCGACTTGCACATCAAACAAATGAATTTTGTCATAACGTGCTTCAGTCCGTTCTGGGCTAATACATAAACTGACAGTACGTACACGACCATCAGTAATAACAGAACCATCTGGACGGAACGGGCATGGGAGAGTGCCCGCCACAATCCAGATTTGATATTGATGCGCAAGTTTTTCTAAGCGCTGTTGAATCGCTTCGAACTGCGCTGCGGTTTCGCGCTGTTTTCCACCTGCAAAACAGACAAAGTTTTCAGGGAAAACAATCAGCTCTGCACCATCTGCTTTACTTTGTTGTATCAAAGACTCGATCACGATGAAATTGGCGTCAATATCATCTTGGGAATTCATTTGTACAACAGAGAGTAAAGTCATGTGATGGCTCTAAATAATAATTTTTATACGTTTTGTTGAGACACTTGTTCTAAGGTGTCCTGTTCTTTTTGTAATTGCTTAACCAAAGGCTCAAACATGTTTTGGTTACTTTCATTTAGCTTCATCAATGTTTTATGTGCATCTAAAACAGTGGTTAACATTGCGTTATGAGTAATATGTTCTTCGATTAATTCACGGGTACATACTTTTGGATCACCGCAGTAATTTAAGATCACAAAAACCTGACCCAAGCCCATGCTATTGGCCAAGGTAGTGATATCTGGATTGGTGGATAACATAACTGCCTGAATTTGGTGAGTCTGTTTCAGCTTTAAACCAAGCTTGGCAAGTACACCTAAAACAGTGCTGTCAATAAATGTAGTTTGGGTTAAATCTACGATTGCCCCAACGACATTAGATTGCTGTTCAATTTTACTAAGGAGTTTGTCTAGACTGATACAAGATTGGGCACGCACTTCGCCAATAAGCTTAAAAATATGCGTTCCATTCAAGCTTGCATATTCAACATGACCTGTTGACATATAAATGCCATTTGCAGAGAAGGATTGTAAAATTATCACATAGGGCTACTACAGACTCAAGTGCTCAAGAGTCGTATATCGCTTAGTTGAAAGTTAACGTATTGATTATATGATTAATTCATTCGGCGTAAACTTAGGATCGCAATATCGTCTGCAACATGTTCGGGGGCTTGGAAGGACTGATTCTGTAAATGGAAGACTAATTTTTCAAATTGTTCATTCAGTCCGCCATCAAAAGGTTCAAGTGCACCATCTGAACAAATAATAAACCGGGCCTGACGATTCAACACACACTCAAATTCTTCAACTTCAAGATCTTCCGTGAGTCCCAAAGGAAAGCTGCTGGTATTTAAAATGCGTGGTGGTTGGTTCGGTTCAAAGATAATTGCAGGGGGATAATGTCCGGCACTGGACCAACGCAGCTGATGAGTTTCTAAATTTAGAACCCCGGCAATCATCGTAATATGTTTTTCGATATTTTCTTGAACCAGCATTCCATTGAGTTTTTTAATCAACTCGCGCGGGGTTTTAGAGCGACCATGAAAAGCCGCCATCCAGGAGGTTAATAAACTACTGGTGACCCCATGTCCAGAAACATCAGCCAGATAAAACATAATTTCTTTATCGCTGATTTTCCAGTAATCGTACCAATCACCTGACAGATATGCAGAAGGTTGAAACAGGGTTTCAACTTTGTAATTCATCAGTTCAATCGGATTAGGAAGTAGGCACTGTTGCAAATGTGCAGCTGAGGGAAGGTCACGACTATCTTGATTACGTTTATATTGCGCATCAATTTTCAGTAATGAAGCTTCGGGATCACTCGGCAATTTGTTCCAGATCCAGCCCGCTAAAGCACCCAGTTCCCAGGCTTGGGCTAAAGCTGTACCTTCATTTTCAAAAGCTAGCACAATGGTGGGTAGTGACCATTGATGCGTCAGATAGTCTTGTACATCCGCAATCGCTAAAATTGTAGGATCATACAAATCAATATCATCTATGTGAATCATTTGTACACTGGGAAGTGTACTTAGAACCTGATCTAAATAAGGAATATTGCGAGTCGGTTGAATGAAATACATAAAGAAATTGTATGATCCTTAAGGTGATAACGTATGGTTGTACTATAACAAGCTAATGATCAGCAAAGAAAGACGCTCTACTGATCATATTTTTAATAAATGGAAAAGACTTATTTGGTTGTTGGGTTTACATCATCGTTTTGCATTTCATCTGTGCTGTTATTTTGATTATCTTCTGGCACTTCATCTTCAGTGTTATCTAAATCATCTTCAATGAACATGCTTTCAGATTCTAGTCCTTTTTTTTCTGCAATTGCGAAATTTTTACGTTGCAAGTAAATATCACGAATTGCAGCATATTTATCACCTTGTAAGACATCTTCTATATCTAAAAGTTGTGAACGGGCATCAATGCCGCGCAAAGCTTGGTCTGCCCAATAAATCCCGTCATGATCTTCCAGAAGGTATTTTTGCGGGCGCGCCTGACTATCTACTATGGTACCCAATCCGTCACGAAATGTACTTGGACCAAAAAGTGGTAAAACTAAATATGCACCAGAGGGGACGCCGTAATAACCTAATGTTGTACCAAAATTCTCTTCTTCAGCAGACAAACCAAGACGTCGCGCAGGGTCGGCAAAGCCTAAAGAGGTAATCGTATTAATGGTAAAGCGTCCTAAAGATTCTGCAGCACGAACAGGACGACCTTGAATCAGTTGATTTACCACATTCCAAGGTTCACCTAAATTTTTGCGAAACTGACGATACGACCCACGAACATCAGAGGGTACTTTATCCTTATATTGAACGGCTAAAGGACGAGCTACGTGACGATCTAGCACATCATTAAAAGCAAAGATCTGTCTATTCAATGGTTGCAAGGGATCTTTTTGACTTTCGGGTTGGGTTGCATTTGCATTTACTTTTAAATCTTTCGCTTTAACATTTTTTAATTCTTTTAACGCTTCAAGACGAGGATGTTGAGCTGTTTGGATTTTTGCTGTAGAAGAAGTTTTTAGGTCTTCTGTTGCCGAAGATTCAGAAGTATCAATCGAATCATTTGCACATACAGGAGAAATCAAGCCTAAAGATAGAAGGCTAGCCCAAACATAATGAAAGTGACGCATAAAAAATCCTAGAGCTTTATCGTAAGCCAGTGCTTAAAGCTGAAAATACCTAATAAAATATATTAACAGTTCTTTGAATGATGGTATTAAAACAAATTTGATCAAATTATGTAGGAAAAAAAGATAAAATGACTAAAAAATACCCATGTGATGAGAAAGGTTGAAAAAAGGGGTTGCGCCTGACCTGAAATACTGTAGAATGCACATCCATCGGCGGTGATGTTGATTAAAACTTGTTGAGAAACAAGGATTTAGCCTAAAAGGTTTGAATCTGAAAGTCTTGAGGAAGTTGAAAATTAATCAATAAAACCTGTTGACTTTCTTTCAATAGAGAGTAATATAGCCGACCTAGCTTGCTGCTGACGAAGTAGCAAGAAGATCATTAAGAGATTATGAAGAACAACTTGTGTGGATTTTTACCGGTTGATCGATCGAAATTATTTTCATT